>CANRLR010000008.1 GCA_947631505.1 uncultured Lachnospiraceae bacterium
AAATGTAATAGTAAATTGCTGTAACGCCTGTAAAATCAATGTTTTTCAAAAAAAGTTAATCTCTTGCCGTGGCAGATAAAAAGCACTTTTATTTTGTTGTTCATAACTTTTTATTTCCTCTCAAATCATCTCAAATGCCCATAAATACTGGGTTTGTTCTCGGTTCCTCAAAAGCCCCGTTCTATCAAGTTCTTCCCTTGCATCCTCAGCCTTTGCCATGTTACTACAAAACGTATGTCTACATACATAAGGTGTTATCTTCGGTAACGGAACACGATAAATGTTGTGCGACCATTGGCATACTTAATTGCATTCATACTAAAAACATAGTATAAAAAATCTTTGTCTACTTCTGGTTTTCAATAAACTTTTTCTTGCAAGGTATTCATTCTTGTCTTAATCGTATGCTCAGACTTCCCTACTGGTTCTGCTAATTCCTTCTGAGCAATGGACGGATTTCCTTCCATTAACTCTAATTCCTTATCTACTGACATAACCATACCTCCAATACATTTAACTATTTCCATTTCAAAAACAGATAAAAAGATTTCAAGCAAACTGAATAATTATTTACCGATATCCATAATATCATCCATCTTACGATCTAGTGTCTCACAAATTTTCACTCGAATACAAACGCGAACTTACCGCCATATATGTGCCTCCATTTTTTTCAAATTCTTTTTAATATGTAAAAAAATAAATATAAGAAACGTTATAAATCACGCTATACAAGATAGTCTATATGTTCTGTTCCTTGTAATTGTTCTATTCTTTCAACAATAATTAGTATTTCTCTTTCTATATAAGATAATGTTGCATTATTTGGCTGATTATTCTTTTGATTAGTGTAATAATCTAACAACTTAATCAAGCTGAATATCTCATGCCTTCGTTGCTCAAACAATTGACTACTTGCTATTTCAGTTTCAATTTGAGCCTTTTTCTTTTCATATTCAATCCTATCTCCTTCGAGCGCCACACTTACCAGCACTTGAATCAATTTACAAATAAAATCTTTACCGGCAGTAACTATCTTACCGTTTGAACCAATATGAATACTTTCCAAAATCATATTTTTTGATTCTTTAATAGTTTCAATATTTTCGTAACGTATTTCATCGTACCCATTATCCCACATATAGCTGATAATAGAATACAATTGATTATATGCTTCTAACAACGAATTTAGTTCCTGTACAGAAAAAGCATTATCTACTTCTATTCTCAAATATCCCGTATTTTCAAAACTTAAATCTCGTTCCTGCAATAATTCCGAGTACCGTTTAAAACCTGCATTAATTTTATCTTTCACTTTTAAGAGATATTTTTCTATTGAAATAATATTAATTTGCAAAACTTTATAGCAACCTTTATATAATTCAAAATACTCGTAATACTCATGAATTAACTTCTTTTGAATTACAGATTTATTATCCTTATTCACTTGCACATCATTATTTAAAAATAATTGTCCATTTTCAATAAAAAAGTGCATAATACAATATTCACGATAAAATACATATGCTTGCATTCCATAAATCTTAAAATACATGTCTTGAAACAATCTATCAAATCTATCAATGTAATACCCATGCCCATTGTTTTCTTGTACCCATTGTGTAAATTCAGTTTTTGGTTTTGTTTCCACTCTTACCATTTTTACACCCTCCATCATTTGTAAATTTATTATGCATACTGTAGTAGTTCAAATCTATACCAATTTTACCACTCATACTATGAAATAACAATCAGATTTTGCAACTGAAAGTTTTTGCGATTTATTGCAGAAATCTGAATTAGTATTATATCCTGTTTAGATTGATTTTACAGATTATCGTGTAACCAGTTTTTTATCACCTCATTATCTCCATTTCCCATAAAAGTATGTTCACTCTGCCCTGATATTTTCAATGCCACATGATTACACTTTGCAAAATTTTCTATAACCTGTAAAGACTGTAAACTATCGAAGCAAAACTTTCAGCTGATTCCTTATCAGACATTTTCCCATGAACATAAATATATGCTTTGTCAGATTTTGCTCCCCAAATAATGACCGGGATTTTCCCGATATAAAAAAGTGTTTTTTATACAAAAGAGAGGCCGCAAAACTACGACCTCCCGGAAATCACTGATAATCTTTTCTTATTTTCCTATTTCCCTGTTCAATCTCATATTTACAACCACTTAATTCGCCCCATTTCTTTTTTTATTTATACACATCGTATCACTGTCCTACTTATATGGATTGTTTTAACTGTTCAATGTTTCCGCTCTGTATCGCACTAATATTTCTTGCAATTTTTTCCTCAGACCAGTTCCACCACTGAATGTCCAATAATTCAGAAATGGTTTCTTCTGGAAATCGTCTCTTTATTGGTTTCGCCGGAACACCACCAACAATCATATATGGCGGAACATCTTTTGTGACAACTGCACGAGTTCCAATGATTGTTCCGTCTCCGATGGTGACACCGGCTAAAATAACAGCTTCATAACCAATCCAAACATCATTTCCAATAATAATATCACCTTTATTATCCCACGCTTTCGTTACATCTTTCTTATCCAATCCCCATTCTTCAAAGAATAGTGGGAATGGATAAGTGGACAATGAAGACAGCGTATGATTGGCACTGTTAAAAAGAAATTTTGCACCACAGGCAATGGAACAGAAATTTCCAATCTGCAATTTGTCATGGTTGATTGGATAGTGATATAATACGTTGTTCTTCTCAAATAACGTTGGATCATTTACAAAATCATTGTACATTGTAAAATCTCCAACCGTTATATTGGGATTTGTGATTACATGTTTCAAATAAATTGTTTCTTTATCTCCTGTGCGGGGATAAATCTGTTTTACTGGAATAGTCATTTAAAATCCTCCTGTCAATTTGATAATGTCTATTTAACTATTCCAGATAAAGCAATGCAGCGTTTCACCGAAACCACCTCACTTTTTATTTTAAATCAATTTAATACGCGTTCCAAGACTTTTTGATACTGTTTCCTGTTGTATTTGTACCCCACTATTAGATAACTGGGGTTACGTAAGCCAGTCCAACACAGGCTAGTCCGCCACTAAAAAACTTAAATATATGGACACTCGGATTGCTTTATACTAATAGCATCCGAAAATACATCTACTATATACCCATTCTTTGCTAAAAGTAATTTTATATCAAACTCATCAATCCTACATTTAGGACCTATAATAATTTCTTTAATTATGTCTCTTTTCCGTTTTTCAAAACCTAGTTCAAAATATACACGTAAATCATTCCCTGAACTTCGAAATTTCAAAGGACTTCGTGTAAAGTCACCAAGGTATTTATCATTCTCTGTAAAAAAACCATCAAGAAAGTCTGCATACCCATAATCATCTACACCGTCATCTGCACAATAATTGTCTGATTGTAGTTTTCTAAAAATACGCCACTCTTGTTCTTCAGAAAACTTGTCATTCTTATAAACAAAGCTTTCTTGCCAAATGCTAAACATAAGTAAAGAAACATTCATAATCAATTCCGATTCACTATATTCCCCTTTTCCTTTATCGATACTACTTTCAATAGACCATTTCAATTGCTCATCAATCGCCATATGCAAAAATCTGAAAGTATCTTCACGATTATAAATCACTTTAGTTAATGTATAAAATGGGTCATACATAAATTTCTCTAATACTTCTGTATTAAATCCAATAGCAACGCCATTTCCGTCGCTCCCATACGCTCTCCATTGACTAAGTAGATCGCTTGCTTCAGAAAAACAAATCAAAAAACTTTTAGAATTTTTCGCAATCGGAGCCCTTTTTAATAATAAATTTTCAACAGTTTCTAACGCAATTTCCTTTGTCCTTTGCAACAGTTCATTGTCATATATTTTTTTATATGACGATATAGTTTCATCCATTACTTCTCGAATTTTAGTAAATAACCATTTCATTTCTGTATAATCATTTGTTTTTTCTGCATCTGATAACCAAATATTGTGATTTTCGATTATGCTTATTAATGTATCCACCGAACAATAGTGGTATAAAACAGGTGGTGCTTTCGGACAATACTTTAAATACTCATTTGTCAATACTGGCATAGATAATCTCCTCTCTAGTGATTTAATAATTTACTTTTTATCATATCTCTAAAACTCCTTTATCTCCTTTGATTTCAAGGATTCTGCCACTCTATAATATTTTTAATTTCAAGCATAATATCTTTCGAATCTATATCTCCAAGAATTCTGCATTTAACAGGAAATCATACACGCTCATCATCAATATCCCATCCTCATTATAGAACGGCCTTGGTGTATTCGAGGTAATCACGATTTTCTTAAAAGAATCATGAATCTTCAAAAGCGGCCGTAACTCCTGTGCTATCTTTTCTTCGGTTTCAAGAAGGTATGCAGATTGGATATAATACTTCTTCGAACCTTTTCTGCAAATGAAGTCCACCTCCAATTGCTTTTTTACCGCCTTTGCAGCCTTGCCATTCTCAACGATTGTCAGATTGCCCACATCCACACTGTAGCCACGCATACGAAGTTCATTGTATATTACATTTTCCATAGAATGTGTCACTTCCATCTGACGAAAGTTAATTCGTGCATTACGAAGTCCCATATCCATAAAATAATACTTCAGAGGTGTTCCTATATAAGACTTGCCCTTAATATCATATCTCCTAGCTGATTCCACTAAAAATGCATCTTCTAGATACTCAATGTACTTTGTGATGGTAGTGGGAGTAATCTTGGAATTGCCCACACTCTTAAATGTATTTTTCAGTTTATTCGGGTTGGTGAGAGAACCAATTGCAGAAGAAAGAATGTTCAATAGTGCTTCCATCTCACCCACATTTCTGATTTTATTACGTTTTACAATGTCACGAATGTAGGTTTCTTTAAACAGATTATCAAGCAATGCCACCTTTTGTTCTTCCGTATTTGCAAGGACAACCAGTGGGATTCCGCCATATGAGATATATTCATTCCACCCATCATACTTATTCCCGTCATACACGGACATGAACTCTGAAAAGCTCAGTGGGTACATATGAATCTCATCACCCCTCCCGCCAAATTCCGTAGCAATGTCCCTCGACAGGAACTTTGCATTGCTGCCGGACACATATACATCACAATTCTTCTTATCTGCAAGTCCGTTCAGTACACTGACAAATTCTCCAAGCATCTGAACCTCATCCAACAGGATATAATATTTTGCATCATCCTTTAGCTGCTCCTTTATCCACGGATAGAACACCTTCGGGTCACGATATTCAATATTGTCATACAAATCAAATGCCATCTCTATAATATGGTCAGATGCCACTCCGTCCGCAAGCAAAGCATTTTTAAACAGTTTACGCAGTAAATATGACTTTCCACATCTTCGAATGCCTGTCACAATTTTTATCAAACCATTATTTTTACGTTTTATCATCTGTTGCAAATAATAATCTCGCTTAATTTCTATCTCCATCATCCGGCTCCCTTCTAAAAGATATTTCGGTTATTTTTTCCTGATTTTTCTTTTATTATACCAAATATATCCTAATTTTCAACTTCTAAAAGATATTTTGGTTATTTTTTCCCGGCTTTTCCTTTGGACAAGAATTTAAAAGCAGCTAATATTTACAAATATGTCACTATCAAAAAAGTGTTGTATTTTCCTATAAAGTGAAAAAAACCGGAAATCTATATATAGATTTCCGGTTTATGATTCTAATCTTATTTTCTATCTCTAAGTTCAAATTGTCCTATGATCTCATCCATACCTACTGCCTGTGCAGACAACTCCTCACTTGTAGCTGACGTTTCCTCTGCTGTAGCCGAATTGGATTGTACGACCTCTGAGATTCGGGTAATACCTTGATCGGCTTGTTCTATCGATTCTGCTTCCTGTGTTGTCATCTCACTCAATATCTTGGATGTATCTGCAATCGCTTGAATTGAATTTACAACATCCATTAGGACTTCGGATGTTCTTGTGGCTGCCTGATTACCTACTTCAACCTCATTAATTGACTCTTCAATCAAGTGTCTTGTATTAACTGCTGATTTTGCACTCTGGTCTGCCAAATTACGAATCTGATCAGCAACAACGGCAAATCCTTTTCCTGCATCTCCTGCACGTGCTGCCTCTATTGCAGCATTTAAAGAAAGTAAGTTTGTCTGGCTTGCAATATCTTCAATCTCTGCAATAATATTAACAATCTTTTGCGAAGTCTCATTAATCTTAGCCATCGCCTTCATCAGAACTTCCATTTCACCATGGCTCTTCTGTGCCTCATCCGCACATTCTCTAGCTTTATCATAAGCAGCATTAACCTCTCCGGCAGTCTTTGACAGGGCTGAGGTAATTTCAGAAATCATAGCCTGAAGTTCTTCAACGGATGCCGCCTGATCCGTTGCTCCTTCTGCAAGAGCCTGAGAAGCCTCTGCAAGATTTGTAGCACCAATAGATACCATATCCGATGCGTCCTTTACGTCCCCAAGTGCTACACCGACCTGATGGTTCATCTGGCTAGTGGCATCATAAAGCGCCTTAAAGTCACCGACATATTCCTCCTCACAGGACGAACTGATGTTGAAATTTCCATTTGCCATCTCGCCCAAAACATGGGATAGATCATCAATGATTAACTGGATCTTTACAGTCGTACTATGAACTGCCTTTGCCATATCTGCAATCTCATCCTCCTGATGAAATTCAGGAAACGGTGAGGTAATATCTCCCTGTGAAAAAGCATCCAGTCTGGAAATCAGCTGTTCCATCGGGGCTACGATACCCTTTGCCGTTACACTGCTCAATTTTGTTGAAATTAAAAATGCAACTACAATCAGAACAACAATCACAATAATCAAAATAATTGCCAGTGTAAGCAAATAATCCTGTTGCGAATCACCTTTCTGCACATTGACATCCATCAATGCCCTAAAGGCTTCATCTCCTGCATCATATACCGGAGTCATATCATTAAGAGCCATCTTCTGTGCCTGAGAAGACAGTGCCGCGTCTGTAGAACTGCCGAGCTCTATAACTTTTTCCTCTACCGCATAATATTTATCTAACGCAGTCCGAATCGCTGTAAGTCCATCTTTTCCTTCTTTTGTCACCATCGTTTTTTCAACGGTTTTCAAAAGCTGTTCCAAGTTTGACACAGCCTCATCATGCTGTTTTTTGGCCTGATCAATCGACGATTGATCATCATATCCAATTATCGCCCGTGTTGCACTGCGCACTTCTCCGTACTCGTTCATTGCCAACGCAATATCTCCCTGCGGAAATGCATAATATGTAAGTGTATAATTATACCGATTAATTAAAATAATCATAACCACTATCGCTAACAATGTTGCAAAACCTGCCAGCCCCAGTGTATAAGCGGAACTTGTTTTTAGCCTCTTTTGAATTCTCATTTTCTGCAGTTTCTTGATCATAATTTCTATCTCCTTTTCCTTATTCTATACATAGATATTTATTAAACTCTTTCCCCCTCAACCATAAAAAATCATCTAATAACTACCTAAATATAGTCTACATATAATTCTACCACTAAATTCAAAAAATACAATCCTTATCTTTATACGAAAAACCGTTTGTTCTTTTCTTTCTTATTTATATAAATGCACCGCTACAGCATTCATATTCTCTGTTGGTCTATAGACCAGCTTACCTCTTTCATTTGCATTGTTCCGAAAGAAGGTTACCGTTGGGGCATCATAGGAATAAACGCTCCTGATATTCTGTCCGCATTCCTCCGGCAGATCAATCTCAATTTGCGGTGGCAGTTCTCCATGGAAACAATGAATGAGAACAAGTGCTTCCCCGTCTTCTTTTACACGTGTTATCACCTGATATCCCTCGGGATAGCGATCACTGACAATCGCCGGACTTTGATGATAAGTTCTGCCATCTTTAATAATGGAGGCAACTTCTCTATAAAAAGCAATTCCCCGATTGATAACGTCCCACTGGTCATCGGTCAGTTCTGTCACATCACCGGACAGACACATGCGGCCAAGCATCGTATTGGCAATCGAATAGCCAATGCGTTTTAAGGAGTCGGTCTTGCGGATAACCGCCCATATCTGGCTCTGCCGCGGCAGAATTGCCCGGTGCAGATTTGCCGCCACAATTGGGATTTCCTCCGTCTCATGAGCATCAGAAAAAGATGCCATAGAACAAATGCTCATCATCAGCGGTTCCAGTTTATGTCCACCGGAAGCACAGTTTTCCAAAATAATGCCCGGCACCTCTTTCTTCACTCTGCGGACAAAATCAACAGATGCTTCCATATTGGAACGAAGCCCCTCTCCCAGAGACTCTTTCCCATCACAACCAATACCAATTGTATCGTTATAGTCCATTTTCATATACTCAAATCCATATTTTTTCAGTGTGCCGATTACCTTTTCTCCTAAATAATTCTGTACCCATGAATCATTCATATCCCAGAAACGACGACTGTAAGTGGATAGTACATGGCCATCCCGTTTCAGTAAATGCTCCTCTTCCTGATAAGCCTTTGCTGCACTTCCCACATTATCAATTTCAAACCAAATTCCCGGTTTCAGACCATTTTCACGAATTTTATCCACCGTCTTTTGTAATCCCTCCGGGAACAAGCTCGACGACACATTATAGTCCCCCATGCTGATATCCCAAGGTACCCCATCCTCTTTGAACCAGCCACAGTCAATAACAAAATAATCAAAGCCCTTCCCCTGAATAGCCTCCAAAATACCACTGATATTTTCATCCGAAGGACATCCCCATGTTGTGCAGTATTCGTTAAATACAATCGGTAGATCCTGCTCACATTCCGGCCCCGCATTCACAAATTTCCTGCCGGCAGACACCAGCCGGTGACATAAATAATCAATATCTCCCTCACATACGGTCAGAATCGCCTTTGGCGTTTCAAAGGATTCCCCTGCAGACACATCCTTCATCCAATGTCCAAATTCACGGTCAGCAAGTCCCCCCGAAATATGCAGCCCATCATCCTGACGATATACTTCCATCTGCCAGGATGCTTCATGAGCAAGCTGCACTCCCCATAATACATGATTTCTGGAGTCTTCTACCGATACAAAAGGAAAATACTTCATGACCGGCATAGAACCTCTCTGCCCAAAACGTTCCACCCCTACCGACCAGTTCGACCAGCTTGGCTCTAACTGCAGATCTTCTACTTTCTCTGTCACCAGCCGCCCCTCATGGCTCCATTTACTGCGCAGCCGGTGAACGAGTAATGCATCTGTACCAATACCCTCCAAAAACGGGGAAATATTTCCCATCTCAAAAGAAGACAACATTTCTAATGTCACTTTTTCCGAGCTGTTATTTGAGAAAATATTCTTCATTTCAAAGCTGTCTTCCCCCCAATAATAAGTAATGACATTTTCCAGTGTATAGCCTCTCTTATCCTTAAAATAGGTATGTATTTCCTGGCCAAATTCAGTATCGGCAATTTCCTGTGAATCATATTCCATAAGATTTGCCGACTCGCAATTATGCATTGTCTGCCCATGACCATAGCAATTAGGATACATATCACCAACCAGCTTTAACTGTGCCAGACTATTAATCCGGTAAAATTTCTGATCGCAAACAGTCTTATCCTGCAATGCAGCAGGAATCAGATAAAATCCGACCCGGTTAAAATCCGTTTCACGCTCAAATACCAAGGTCATATCTCCCAATGTATAAGATGAAATTCGTTCTATTGCCATTTGTCCGCTCTCCTTTTCCAAATGATATTTATATAGATACTTTATCATAAATCAAAACAATTGCCAAGGTTCACTACCATTGATTTTCCGGGGAAATATCACGACATTATCCAAACTTTTTCATACATTAGCGATATATCTCCATTTCTTGATTCTCATTTGTTATTCTCTCGTTTAAGAGGAGGAATTCCATATGAAAGAGCAATTATATTCCATTCTGTCTGAAAAATATAGTGATTATGAAATTGCTAAGATACGTTACGCAGTCATCTGTGTTCTATCAGAAAGCAGTAAATTTCTTTTTATGCTACTTATTTTTTCCCTCATGGGCAGAACAAAAGAATTCTTAGTTGCTCTCATTGTTCTGTTGTCAATCCGTAACTTTACCGGCGGAATACATCTGAATCACTACATAAGCTGTCTCTGCTTTTCAATCGGATTTCTTGCTTTGATTTTTTTGTTTGCTTCGGCATTTCGTATCCCCGAGCCGATGCAGGCATTAGTTATGGAGATTGGGATAGTGTTAGTGTATTGGATTGAGCCTATTTCATCCGACCGCCGGCCGGAGCCATCCAAGAAACAGAAATTCAACTATAAAATAATTGCTTGTTTCGTCCTCCTCTTTTATATCTGTTTATTTTTGTTTACTGAAAAGCTGCCCTATCAGAATCTAATCTTTTGGGTAATCTTTTTTCAGATAATGCAGCTCTGTACTGCTAAAATTATTAAAGTAAGGAGGAAACGTCATGAAACACTTTAACAGAACATCTTTGTATACGATCTGCAGCTTGGCATTGGCATTGTCCGGATTGATTCATTTTAAAGGACCTAGTTTTTTGCTCTTTGGCGAGCCTGAATTTCCAGTTGAAAAATAATGGATAGAAAAAAAGATGGTATTTCCGAAAGCATATTTGCAGAAGGAATACCATCTTTTTTATATCGTTTCAAATTCAATAGCAATAGAGAAAAAATTTTTTCCATTCTCCATTTTATTTTTCACTATAATATTTCCATTAAAACGCAGAACAATTTTTCTCAGTTCCGATAAGCCCAATCCACGGTTCGCTCCCTTTTCTGAGTACCCACGTTCAAAAAATTTCCGCCACTGTGACATAGGGATTCTTGAATGTGCATTACCTACTTCAATACAGATTCCTGTCTCACATTTTCTTCCATCTTGTTCTCTATCATACTCTTTAATGTGAAAATACATCTCACGATTTTCACACTGCCCCTCTAATGCCTCCATCGCATTATCCAGTAAAGTACCAATAATATTAACCAGCTGAATGTCTGGTATTTGCAATCCATCCAAGCTGCAAGAAAAATCTGTCTGCAAATTAATATTAAGTTCCAATATCTCATTTATTTTTTGGTAAACATGTGCGATAACAATCGGATTATTTAAAATTATGACACCATTTGGTAATAACGTCTTTTTTAGAACCCCCACTTGCTCCTGCTGTTTTTCTACTAATTCATCATAGGTTGTATACAGATTATGCATTGCATATATTGCGTCAATCTGATTTGAGAACTTATGCTGCTGTCCCCTTATTTGTTCCAGCACATCTACATAACGGGCAGAATATTCCTTATGTAACCTTTTTTCTATCCGGTCATGATTTAATTTCGTAACAGAAAGAACAATCACTAACAGACAACAGGCACTATAAAAATATTCTGTAATTGAGATGGTTTCTTTTTGATGAAAATAGAAAACGGTATAAAGAACAACGATTCCCACAATCAAAAATAGTACAACTGCATAGGATTCGATTCGCTCCCCATACTTATGTCGATTTTCTGCAGGTAGTTTTCTCATTCCGATAAAGATAATAAAAAAGGTTATCAAAACAATACACAGGGAAAATATCTTCTCCGAAACAAGATTTTGAAACAGTAAGCATGGTGCACATACCAGTATTTCTACCACGCTGGGAACGATTAACGACATGATAGAAAATATAATTCCTTTGATAATTCTTGTTTTATACTGCCAAAATGTGTATCCGGCAACAACAATATACGGTAAAACGGAAAAGGGCAATATTTCACCATAGATCACAAGAAAAATTCTTACCACCAACTCGGCCGCATAAAACAGTACCACCTTGTACTTCTTAAATGCAACATCCGTTCCGCAAAGAAAATGCAGGACACAAAGTGCACATGCCATTTCAATGGCACTATTTACATAGACAATCAGCTGGTCTGCCCAAAACATCGTTCAAAATCCTCTCTAAACTGTTTCTTCAATCTCCCACCGATGTCTATCACATCATCCGTTCCTTGTAAATACACTTTATTTCCGGGAAAATCCACAGAACGAATAAATTTCTTGTTCACAGCAGTTCCCTTCAGTGGTTCAAGAAAAACATTATCACGGACCCGTTCTAAAAATGCCCTCATTGACAAATTAGGGATTTCAATATTTTCCGTTGTTGTATGTATATTCAATACACCTCTTCGGCTTACGATATAACACACTTCATCAATAACGATGGGAAATGTTATTCCCTCATACCGAAGTAAAATAGTCTCCGGCTCTTTGATTCGTTTTTCTGAGACCAGCATATCTAAAGCAGCCACCACATGACGGCGTACAATTGTATAATCGACTGGTTTCTCTATATAATCAAAACAGTGCAGCACTTTTAAAAGTGGCTCTGCCAACCCCGCCAGACTGGTAATCACAATAATAGGCACAGACTTATACCGTTTAACATCCCGTATATCCTGTGCAAATTTAAAACCAGAACTGTCATTTCTTATTTTGGGTTCTAAAATAATATCTACAAGAAATAAATCTATATTGTTATCCATTGCACATAAATAGGCAGCGGCACGATTATCAAAATCATATACCGTTATGTTTTTCATACAGGATTTTACCACTTTAATGAGAGATTGACGACAGATTTCATTATCTTCTAATATTAGAACTTTCATAATTATAACTTTCAATTATCACGAGAACTCATTGATTTTGCCAGATTCATAATAATTTCCCTATTCTTTTTATCCATCTGTGAAAAACAATATAACAATTCTCTAACTTCTGCTTTATTGGTATCTACTATTTGTAATTCCTCGATTGTAAGGTCAACCCGAATATCACTAAGACCCAGCAGATAATCCGTTGTCACGCCAAAATAGTCTGCATATCTTAATAATAAATCAATTCCAAAAGAAGCATTTTCTTTCTCTACTTTGCTTATTCTCTGTTGATTCGTACCAAGACAAAAAGCCAGCTCTTCTTGGCTTAAATTTTTCTCTTTTCGCAAATCCCTTAGTCTTCCCATGAATAAAACCTCACACTCTCGCAATGTTGTTATCATTATAAAGCGTAAAAACACTTTAATCTATCATGCAAATAAGTATTTACGCATTATAAATGTATATTCAGGGAAATGAAAAGAAAAAATTATTTGTAAATCTGCTGGACAAAAGGATAAAACTCTGCCCTCACAATCCCCAGCCGGACATCGCTAGTTCTCACTCATTTTTGCCAGCTTTGCAGCCTGGTCAGCGGCTATCAAACTATCCAGCACCTCATTTAAATCCCCATCCATAACGGTATCCAGCTTATGCAGTGTTAATTTAATGCGGTGGTCTGTCACCCTTCCCTGCGGATAGTTATAGGTACGAATTTTCTCAGAACGGTCACCCGTACCGATCTGGCTTCTTCTCGCTTCTGCTTCTGCATCATGGGCTTTCGCACATTCCAGCTCATACAGACGGGCACGGAGTACCTTTAATGCCTTATCCTTATTTTTTAACTGGGACTTCTCATCCTGACAGGAAATAACAATTCCTGTCGGAATATGCGTAAGACGTACAGCAGAATCGGTTGTGTTGACACACTGTCCACCATTGCCGGATGCACGGAACACATCAAACTTACAATCATTCATATCCAGCTCCACTTCTACTTCTTCTACTTCCGGCATGATCGCCACGGTTGCTGTTGAAGTATGGATACGTCCACCGGACTCGGTCGCCGGAATTCGCTGTACACGGTGAACACCGCTCTCATATTTCAATTTAGAATACGCTCCCAGACCATTTATCATAAAAACAATTTCTTTAAATCCACCGATTCCGTTTTCATTCGAGTTCATCGTATCAACCTTCCAGCGGTTACTCTCGGCAAATCTGCAATACATGCGATATAAATCCGCCGCAAAGAGAGCAGCCTCATCTCCACCGGCACCGGCACGGATTTCTACAATGACATTCTTATCATCATTCGGATCTTTCGGCAAAAGCAAAATTCTTAACTCATTTTCAATATTCTCAATATTTGCTTTGCACTCATTTAACTCCTCTTTCGCAAGCTCACGGAGTTCTTCATCCGTCTCCTCCTCCAGCATGGCAAGACTGTCCTCAATCCCCGCCTTTGTCACCTTATATTCCTTATATTTCGTCACAACCGGCTCTAAATCTGCCTGTTCTTTCATCAGCTTTTGATATCTTACCTGATTATTCAATACATCCGGTTCACTTAATTCATTCAATACCTCTTCATAGCGGAGAAGAGTATCCTCTAACTTATCAAACATTTCCTACACACTACCTCCATTCTAAAGCGTATATGTTATATCCGTGAATCTACCGCAGCGTCCCCTGAACAATACGGTCCAATCCTGCCAAATCCTTTTTTACTCTTACTTCTGTCAGACCTGCCTGCTCCATAAGTGCGGATACCGCCTTTCCCTGATGATACCCGATTTCAAAATAAAGCGAGCCGCCTTTCTTTAAAAAGCAGTGGCTTTCCCTTATGATGTGCCGGTAAAAAAGCAGACCGTCCTCTGCTCCATCCAGTGCCAGTCTTGGCTCAAAATCCCGTACTTCCGGCATTAGCTGTTCCAAATCCTTCGTTGGTATATACGGTGGATTCGACACGATTATATCAAAAGTCCCTCTTATTCGTGAAAACAGATCACTTTGCACGATTTCCACGGATACACGATTCTTCCTCGCATTTTTCCTCGATACATACAACGCCTCTTCTGATATATCCGCCAGCATCACAGATTTACACCGTCCAAGTGCAGCCAAACTGATTCCAATGCAGCCGGAACCGCAGCACAGATCCAATACCTCTTTTCCCTCAGACACCCGTAATACTTCCTCTACCAGACATTCGGTATCCTGTCTTGGAATAAGCACATGCTCGTTGACATAAAAAGGCAATCCCATAAATTCAGTTTCATTTGTTAAATACTCTAATGGAATGCGTCTGCTACGCTTTTCGAGCATTTCTCTATATTCGCCACAAGTCTTATCCGACATCTCTTCTTCTTCACGAAGAAAAAATTCACTTCGCTCCATGGGATGTCTTTGTCCCTCCCTATCTACTTTGCCGAAACAAAAAGCAAATAAATACCAAGCATTGATTCTGGCTTCCGGGACGCCCGCCTTTGCCAACCGCCTTTCTCCCATATGAAGAATTTCCCTTCCGGTCATTCCGATTTTTCCTCCGGCATTTCAAAGTAGCGGTCAAGGGCATTTAAGATTTCATCATCTTCTTCATCATCTATACTTACAATTTCAATATCGGTTTCCGATTTTTCTTCGACTGGTGTTTTCTCTGAAACAGTCTCTTCTTTTGCCGCCGCAGTTTCCTCCGTTTGCTCAGTTTCCTCCGTTTCCACTGTGTTCGCGGTATCTTCGTTCTCTTCTGTTTTTTCCTTCTTCTTTTCTTCCTCATCCGGCTCATCATAATGTGCCAAGAACTCAGACCAGTCAAACACCGCATTTACCGATGCCATCGCCACTTCAATCATATCATCCGTAGGTTCTTTTGTCGTAAGGCTCTGCAGCATCAGTCCCGGCTTACTAAGTATATTGATAACCGGATTATCATGCTTTCCGGCAAAACGAATAAATTCATAAGAAAGTCCCGCAATAACCGGAATCAGCAAAATGCGAAATACCATACGAAGCCAGATATTATCTACTACAATAAACATGAACAGTAAAATACTAATAAACATAACAATAAGCATAAAGCTTGTTCCGCAGCGCTTATGAACCATGGAAGATTTCCGTACATTTTCCAGCGTCAGCTCATGCCCCGTCTCGATACAGCTGATACATTTATGCTCTGCACCATGATACATAAATACTCTCTTGATATCCTCCATAAATGAAATCAGTTTTACGTACAGCACAAATAAAAAAACACGAATGACTCCTTCTATCAATCCGCGGAGCTGCAAGGACGGAATTGTCTTGCGCAGTGCCTCCGAAACAAAAAATGGTACCAGAAAAAATACACCAATGGCAAACAGGAAAGCAAACACCATAACAATTGCCATAATGATATTGTCTTTCTTTTCGTCCTTCTCTTTCTGTTCTTTTGACTTTTCCATCTTCTCTTCCTCTTCTTCATAAAAAGAAGCAGAATAATTCAAGGTAGACATTCCCATTGTCAAGGATTCTACAAAACTTATCACGCCTCGGATAATCGGCAGATCTGCAGCTTTATATTTGTTCCGCAGGCTCTTACAAGGCTGTTTCTTCACTTCAATATTATGATCTGGTTTACGGACAGCAATGGCATATTCATCCTGATTCTTCATCATGACGCCCTCAATAACTGCCTGTCCGCCAATACCGGAATACTTCATACGGTAACCCCCTTTGTACTGGTCTTTTGTATCCTCTTAAACCGAAAAAAGCAGAGCCAACTGGTGACTCTGCCTCTGTTCTCCGTTACTTATTTTAAGCCATACTTACGGTTGAACTTATCAATCGCACCACGAGCAGCCATGGATTTCTGCTGTCCAGTGTAAAATGGATGGCATTTGGAACAAACCTCTACATGGATATCCTCCTTAGTAGATCCTGTTACGAATTCGTTTCCACAGTTGCAAACAACTTTAGCCTGATAATATTCTGGATGAATTCCCTCTCTCATGTCCTTTTCACCTCACTACTTATATTTTCCTTTATATATGAAAGGATACTTGTCTTGCTCAAAAACTGCTTGCTTATTATAACATGTTATGTAGATATATGCAAGCCTTTTTTGTCTAACTTTTACCTGAATTCCATGGTGGCATGAGACAGATCAATCGCCAACGGGGCAAGAATCTGCTGAAATGGCTGACAGTCAACAACCCTGCCCTTTTCCGGTTTTCCCCCAAATTGCTCCAAAATATCCAAATACAGCTTTTTGACAATATGCGTCCGGTATATAATACACGGCTCTTCTTCCTGATAAAGTTCCACACTCTTCTCAAGGACATACTCTTCCTTTACCGGAAGTTCATTGAATGCCCCCTCAAAAAGAACATCTCCACCTTTTTCTCTTACTATGATTGTTTTCCATTTCATCGCTACTCTCCCATTAAGCAAAAATCAAATACAGGGCCATTCCCACAAACAAAACCGCACTTATAAGTTTGATCCACGGTATCTTCTCCAGAACTGCTTCGGACATGCCGAACACTTTTTTACCAAAATATACAACGATCATAAGAATGAGAAGCGGCAATACAAACGAAATACTGTAAACCGCCAAAAGTAATGTCGGAATCATACCATCTGTTCCCTTCTGCACCATAATCACAATGGAAGAAAGATAAATCTGTCCGGTACAGAGAAACTCTCCGGTTGACACAATCATTCCGATTCCGAACAAAATTACAGCTCCCCATTTCGCCGCTGAAAACTGGTTGCCCCATTTAAGCATGGCATAATTCATTTTCTTCACTTTCTTCGGCAGCTGTAAATTCATATCACCATATTTTTCTGCTCTCGCCTTGAAAAAATCCAACAGATTCAGAAGGGCAAAGCATACGGCAAATACAATCATCGCCACATTCATCCAGCGTGAAAAAGCCGTCATATTAATAGAATTCATCACATTATACAAAATCGTACCAAGCAGAAAAAACATCACCGTCTTCCCAGCCAAAAAAGACATTCCACACCGCATCATCTGCTCCTTACTTACTAAAAGCAAGGACAAGAGAAACAAGAAAATCGATAAACTGCAGGGGCTCAGCCCATTCACAAATCCAAGCCCTACAGCAGCAGCCAGCTGAACCCAGACATTTTTTCCCTCCAAGGTACTTTCTTGCTCAGCATCATTTAATATCGTAGTAGCCGGTCCCTCCGAATAGTCCTTTACCTTTTCTTCCAATTTGTGTTCAATCTCTGCTCCGATCAGAACCTCATCCGAGATAAAAAGACTCGGTGTAAACCCCTTTTTCTCTTCTGACAACTGATAGACCTTTCCGTATTCCACTAAAAGGTCATAGTTCTCCACCTCATATATATTATATTTATGAATATTCAAATTCGGATATTTCTGTTCCAGTTCCCTTAAGAACTTCTCTGTCTTTTCACAGGTATCACAAGTAGAAGAATAAAAATAAGCAGCTTCTATCAAATTACTTGACACCGTTATGACTTTTTTCTCTTCCTCTACATTCACATTCAGCCCCATATTCAAAAACAAATCCACCGGGCCGTAAGTTTTCCCATCTATTTTTTCATTTGCCGCTGACAGTTCCACCGTCTGGTCACTGACACTATAACTCAGAAGTGCCTGATACCAGTTTACAAAATAGTGGCCCTTTCCGGCAGCATCCTCATCCTCTTTACAATAAACCTCGTCTTTCCCACAACGGGGACACTCTTCCATGACATATCCCGAAGACTCCACAATTTCCTTTACCGGAAGAAGTAATGTACCATCTTCCTTTTTATAGCCGGTCACTGTCCCGGAGGTGTTGCTCATCTGGTTTTTCCATGTATAGGATTGACTTTCATAACTCTTCTCGTCCTCTTTCGTACAGGAACGGATTGGTTCATGAGAAAAGCTGCCCAGCATGCACATACCGAACAATGCCAGCAGCATTATCACAACCTTTTTTTTCATAGATGCCTCCTGTTTATTCTGCTCCGTTATATTATGCTAATACAATAATCTCGCACACAGCATAACGCCATGTGCGAGTGATAAAATCAATATGTTGGCCAGCCGTTCTTAAAATACAGATCACTGATTAATAAGGTCGGCGTACCGTTGTTACTTGCATCATAGGCATGACGGGCAATTACATATCCCATTGAACTGTTGCGGTATACATCCTGTCCGCCCGGTCCAATCCATCTTGAGTTTCCGGCATCTAAAATCGTTCCGCCTCCACTGGTCAGTGCCTTTCCGTTCTTGTCTACATATGGTCCGGTAATGCTCTTCGAGCGTCCATACATAATCTTATATGTACTGTTCACACCATTACAGCATTTTCCAATGGATGTAAATAAATAATAATATCCATTGTTGTACATAATACATGGACCTTCAATTCCGCCGGACTTGTAAGCAATCTTCGTTGGAGAACCAGCTGGTTTCATTGTAGACTGATTCAGTCTTACAATATGGATTCCATCAAACCAGGAACCGTATACTAACCATGGTTTTCCGTTTGCGTCTACTGCAAGATTGGGGTCAATCGCATTGAAAGAATCCTTTCCTGCCTTGGATGAAATCACAACACCATCATCCCGCCAATCTCCTTTCGAGATTTTTGAACAGGATACCAGACCAATTGCTGAATTGTTCTTTCCAAATTCCGATACACTGTAGAAACAGTAATATCTTCCTCTGTAATACTCAAGGTCCGGTGCCCACACATCATTTGTTGTCATATTCGGTGCATATTTTTTCCACCATGACAACGGCTGTGCAAAAATCGGAAGTCCGTCTGTCCACGTTCTACCATTATTGGTGGAGAATTTCATACCAATTCCCTGTCCTGTGGAAGCAGACCACCATGTGGAACCGCTTTCTCTTACGATTGTCGGATCATGAGTAACGACTCCACCGGATAACCCCCAGTGTGATGCCTGTGCTCCCGGTACCAGCAATACCATTGCCAATGCCAGTCCCAGAGCTACTACTTTGCTTACACGCAACAACTTTTTCTTGAACATGATTTACCTCCTCCGTTTGTCTCGCTGTTCAATAACGATTGTGATAAACGTTTTACCAACACCTCATTGCAAACCCCTTTGCTGATTTTCGTGTTTATGACAGATTTTTTGTCATTTCAACGTCTATCCTTGTACAGTTTCTATACACATCATAACCACGTGACAAAATTTTGTCAACAAAAAGTTACTTTTTTTTCACATTTTTTGGAATTATTTGTTACTTTTTGCCATTTTATGTATAGACAGAGGAGAATTCTGTCCTCAAAATCAAATTAACGCAAATGCATTTTCTTTACTGTTTCTACAAACTCACCATTATTCTTTGTCCGTTTAAACAAATCCAAGATTTGTTCTAACGCCTGCTCCGATTTCAAACCGCTCAATGCCTTACGGATTTTCAGAACTGCCTCCTGCTCACTTTCCGTCAGAAGCAAATCTTCCCGGCGTGTACTGGATTTTTGAATGTCAATCGCAGGAAAGATACGTTTTTCCGAAAGACTGCGGTCCAATACCAGCTCCATATTACCCGTTCCTTTAAACTCTTCAAATACCACATCATCCATGCGGCTTCCCGTATCTACTAATGCGGTTGCCAAAATAGTCAGGCTGCCGCCCTCACGCATATTACGTGCTGCGCCAAAAAACTTCTTCGGCATGTGAAGTGCCGCCGGGTCCAGTCCACCGGACAGCGTACGGCCACTTGGCGTCACGGTAAGATTATAAGCTCTCGCCAAACGGGTAATACTGTCTAAAAGAATAATAACATCCTCTCCACTCTCTGCCAGTCGTTTGGCACGCTCAATGACCATTTCCGAAACACGTTTATGATTCTCCGGCAATTCATCAAATGTAGAATAAATCACCTCGACTTTTTCTCCCTCAATCGACTCCTTAATGTCTGTTACTTCCTCCGGCCGCTCATCAATAAGAAGTACAATCAGATGCATATCGCTATGATTTTTCGTCACTGCTTTCGCCACTTGTTTTAACAATGTTGTTTTACCTGTCTTTGGCTGGGAAACAATCATACCGCGCTGTCCCTTCCCGATCGGAGAAATCAAATCCACCATCCGCATGGAAACCGGAGCTCCCGGTGTCTCTAAATGCAATCGGTGATCGGGAAAAACCGGAGTCAGATCTTCAAATTTTTTTCTTGAATATAAATAGGAAGGGGAACGGTCATTTACTTTTTTCATATAAAGAAGTGCACTGAATTTCTCCGCCTGATTACGGATACGAATATTTCCTTCTATAATATCACCGCTGCGAAGTCCAAACCTTCGGATAAAAAGCGGTGCCACATACACATCATTTTCCCCGGGCAGGAAATTATCACAACGGATAAAACCAAAGCCCTCCGGCATAACCTCCAAAATTCCTTTTTTCGTAATACCGCTGTCCAGTTCTTTCATTTCCATTGGTTTTACATCAACCAGCTGCTTATCTTTCATAATCGAATATCTGCCGTCACTGCCATCATGATACAATAATTTCCTATTATAATCCGGATAATGCCCCGATGCCTGATGTGACGGCTTACGTTCTGTCTTATGTTCCGGTCTGTTTTCTGTTTTATGCTCTGTCTTATGTTCCGGTCTGTTTTCTGTTTTGTGCTCTGTCCTACGTTCCGTCTTATGCTCTGATGTATTCTCTTCCTTTGCTTCCTTTTGCATTACCTCCGCAATTTTCACCGCCAAATCCGGTTTACGTAATCCGGTAATTCCAGTAATTCCTTTTTCCTTTGCAAGCCCTTTTAGCTGTGCCAAGGTCATTTTTGTCAAATCCATATATTACATCCTTTCTCTAAGCTTCTTTCATTCTTTTTCTAATAATGTCGGGAAAAATTGAGAAGTCAATTTTTGCAGATTTTTCAGACACTTACAATTCAATTCCATTTAATTTCATCAATTCTCTTGCACTTTCCAGAGAATCTACACCCGTCCGGTTTTTAATCGGTGCAAATTCTTTTTCTCTTTCCACTTCAAACGATAAACAATTATTCATCATATGGATCATATCAAGAACCAAGGTCTCAAATTTATAACCATTTGGTTCTTCCGGTTTTACAAGGGAAGCATTCTTATCGATATAAGGGATTTTTTTCTCAACAATATGTGTCGGCATATACTCATTCATAATTCTTGTTAATGCTTTTACGTCAAATAAGTAATTCAGAATAACACCATAGTTATACAACAGAGTTCCTTTCTCATCCTTGGAATGAATCATTTCTTCTGTCATTTCATAATACTCCACAATAGATGGCCTTCCATCCTCTAGGCAGAGCACACCAACACGCTCATTCGGCTCCGCTTTTGCCACTACTTTTGCACCGCATTCACACTTGGCATCCATGGTCGCCCCCACAAAAACAGGGTCGGCTATTTTCTGCAGCACATTATCCACGGCAAACACATTCAGCCACTCTACACCGAGTTCATCCATCGTTTTTAAAAGTCCCGCTCTCGCCAAGGATGAGAACCAGCCGCCGTTGCCATTTGGCGAAGTCGATAATTTCCCTTTTTCTTCCATGTATACTTTACCCTCGTAGCTTACCGACGGTGCCATCTCCTGTACAAAAAAGTATACATAATCCTTGTTGTATCCAAAATAATTATTTTCTTTAAAAAAAGCAGTTGTATCTTCGTTATTTTTTTCACTGGTCATGACAAAGAACGGAATCCATGCTCCCGTTTTGTTTACGACCTGCATCAAGTTATTTACCAGCTGCTCAAACAGGTACAATTCTTTATGAATCCCCACATTCAACATTCCCTTTGGTTTATCGAGCCCTAAACGGGTTCCCTGTCCCCCGGCAAGAAGAACAGCCCCCACTTTACCTGCCTGAATTGCTTCGATTCCTTTTCTTTCATAATCTTCTCTTTTTTCAGCAATTTCTGCCAGCGTTACCGCCCCAAGAGGAGCAAGCTTTCCCTTTGGCACCTCCTTGACCCCATCTTTCAGTAAATCCAGCAAGGATAAGTCCAGTGCTTCAATCTGAGACAATAAGTCCTCTTTTTCTCCATCGTTTAACTCATCATAATATTTTAATAAATGCTCCTGTCCTGCCGGTAATAATTTTTCCAACGCCTTTTCGTAAGTCACATTAGCCTCCATTCCGCCGCATTGAGTCTATACGGCAACATCTGTCTCTCTTATTGTAACTACTTTTTTCCAAAAGCACAAGAAGATATTGTGTTTATTTTCCAAAAATGATATGATAGATTCGTATGTATGAATAAAAAACGGAGGAACAAAGAGTGAAAGACATGACACAAAATGAAAAAGCATTGAAACTACATGAAGAGTGGAACGGAAAAATAAATACCATCCCAAAATGTCAGGTAAAATCCCGTGAAGATCTGGCAATTGCCTACACACCGGGAGTAGCTGAACCATGCAAAGTAATCGCAGAAAATAAAGAAGAAGCATATAAATATACGATTAAATCAAATACCGTAGCAGTTGTCTCCGACGGAAGTGCTGTCCTTGGACTCGGCAATATCGGTGCTGAGGCAGCCATGCCGGTTATGGAAGGAAAAGCCGTTCTTTTTAAGGAATTTGGTGGTGTAAATGCTTTTCCGATCTGTTTGGATACTCAGGACACGGAAGAAATCATTCAGACCGTTGTCAATATTGCCCCTGCTTTTGGCGGCATCAATTTGGAAGACATCTCAGCTCCACGCTGTTTTGAAATTGAAACCCGCTTAAAAGAATTACTGGATATTCCCGTATTCCATGATGACCAGCACGGAACAGCGATTGTTGTATTATCGGGAATTATAAACGCCTTAAAAGTAGTGAAAAAGGAAAAAGAAGACTGTAAAGTTATTGTAAACGGCGCCGGTTCCGCCGGTATTGCCATCAGTAAGCTTCTGCTCCGTTACGGATTCAAAAATCTGACTCTCTGTGATAAATCCGGAATCTTGAATAAGAACACACCGGATTTGAACTGGATGCAGAAAGAAATGATGGAAGTGACGAACTTAGAGGGAAAAAAGGGAACTTTGGCAGATGCCTTTGTGGGAGCTGATATTTTCGTTGGTGTTTCTGCACCGGGTATTGTATCAGAAGAAATGGTGGCATCCATGAACCGGGATGGAATTCTTTTTGCCATGGCAAACCCCGTACCGGAAATCATGCCGGATTTGGCGAAAAAGGCCGGTGCTAAAGTAGTGGGAACCGGTCGCTCCGATTTTCCGAACCAAGTGAATAATGTCGTTGCTTTTCCTGGCATCTTTAAGGGTGCTTTAGAGGGACGTGCCACACAAATTACCGAGGAAATGAAACTAGCTGCAGCACTTGCCATTGCCTCTCTTGTACCAGAAGAAGAATTAAGTGAGGATAACATTATGCCGGAGGCCTTTGATCCACGGGTAGCCGATGTGGTCAGTGCAGCAGTCAGACAGCATATTCGATAACGATATTAAAGGATGGAAAGATGATTATGAAGCTGCCTGTCATGTGGGGAGACAAGCCCTACCATTCTTTTGACTATGAAATGAAACAACGTTTTGGTGAAAAGGTATATAAAATATCGTTAGATGGCGGTATGACCTGCCCGAACCGGGACGGCACTCTGGGCACCAGCGGATGTATTTTTTGCAGCGGCAGAGGCTCCGGTGATTTTGCTTCCCCCAGATGTGGTTCTGTGACCGAACAGATCAATCAGGGAATTCGGGGGATTTCCACCCGAAAAAAGACCGGACGTAAATTCATCGCTTACTTTCAATCCTTCACCAATACGTATGCTCCGGTTTCCATACTGGAACCGATGTTTCGCGAGGCAATTCTTCACCCTGATATCGTTATGCTCTCGATTGCCACAAGACCGGATTGCCTGCCTGACGATGTAATTACTTTACTGCAATCCCTGAATCGGATAAAACCAATTATGGTAGAGTTAGGATTGCAGAGTATACATGCTGCTTCGGCTTCCTATATCCGGAGAGGATATTCACTTGACGTATACGATACAGCGGTTGAAACATTAAAATCCGCTGGTATGGAAGTTGTCACACACGTCATTGCCGGACTACCCTATGAAAACAAATCGGATTTTTTAGATAGCGTTTCCTATGTAGGAAACAGCGGCTCAGACGGAATCAAATTACAACTTCTTCATGTACTGCGGGAAACCGATTTGGCAGTCGAATATGAACGTGGGGTTTTTGATGTTCTCACAAAGGAAGAATATCTGGATTGGATTATAAATGCGATTTCTCTTCTGCCGCCGGAGATGGTCATACATCGTCTCACCGGTGACGGTCCAAAAGATCTACTCATCGCCCCTTTGTGGAGCAGCCGCAAACGGGAAGTGCTGAATTCATTGCATACGACATTAAAAGAAAAACAGATTTGGCAAGGAAAGGAGTATTCTCATGGCAAATGAATCCATTACGATTTACAAATTAATTATTTTATATACATTGAGCAAGGTAAATACTGCCCTTCCTCCGGGAATCATTTCCGATTACATTACCGGACATGGCTATACGAATTATTTTACATTACAAAATGCTTTTGGCGAACTGTTAGAGGCCGAACTCATTGTGGAGGATACGACCTATCATGTATCTTACTATCAGATTACAGACACCGGAAAGGAAACTCTATCACTATTTGGACAGCCATTATCGCAGGATATCCGGAAAGAAATCAATGAATATCTTACCGAGCATAAATATGAAATTATAAACGAAACCTCACTCATCAGTGATTATCACCTGACCAGTGAGGGCAGTTATCTCGCTTCCTGTATTTTACGGGAAGGGAATCATATTCTATTTCGTGTGGATTTGGATGCCGCTACCGAAGAAGATGCCATAAAAATCTGCGAGAACTGGCAGAATGCCAGTGAGACACTTTACCGACAGGCAATACAAGGGTTACTGCCGTAATAAGTAATCAGTGCTGTTCTCGTCCTGTTTCTGCAACGCTTTCTTGTCCGAAATTTTCGTAATCTTTTTGGTATCCATATCATAGACTGCATACCAAGGATCATATTCCTCAATCTCCGCGTCTATAGCCAACAAAAACGCATTCTCTTTTACAAAAAAATCAACAACATCTACGGCACTCCCACGATATATTGTATCATATGTCTCTTCATAACTATACTTTTTGAAGTATTTACATAACTCAGACAAAGTCTCCAGCTTATCTGCTGACATAGAATAAACCATGACACCACTTTTATCTTCAACTACGTTCTTCTTTTCTTTTAATTGTAAATTATACTGGATATAAATTTTATCTTCATCATAATGTACAATATTCTCTATGTCCAGACTTTCCACATCTTTGGAATCAACATTTTCTTCCCGGCAAATAAAATCCAGACATTCTTTTCCGTCACAAAATTCCTTTTTCACCTGCTTTTTTACATCATACCGGCAAAGCTGGTATCCACATTTCCGGTTCTCTGCAGATGCTTTTACATACCATAAATAAGTTCCATCCGCTGTCATTCCAGTAGAATAGGAGGTATCACTGCCAATCCGTTCCAACTCATCAATTACCGTAAGCTCCAATGTATCTTTATTCAGTTGATATAAGTAATTCGGCCTAAAATCCATATAATAAATGTAGTTCTCGGTTATATAGGCAGAAGGGGCACAGTCAAAGCTGGTATCCTCCTTATAATCTTCGTAAGACATCGTATCCGCAATCTTCTTCGGACAAACTCTCTCTTTTCCCGTCACCAGATTTAAACAGTGAATCTGAACCTCTCCTTTCACCAGCTTTTTTGATACCGTAACATTTCTTACCGTCAAATAGTACATTTTCTGTTCACTCACCAGTGCATAGCCCGTTGCACTGCATTTTTTTACAAGACACTCTGTTTGTTCCTTATCTAGAATTTCAGAATTATTTTGGGATACAATCGGCACGCGATAAATCTTATTCCCGATTCCATAATAAACCCATTCATCGTCCACTGAAATGAGAGAAATGAATTTCTTCGTCTTTATTTCTGTTTTCTTCTCCTTTTTGCCATCGGGAGAAATCTGACAGATGTAACAGTAGCCATCTTCATCATATAAAACACCATAGAAATATTTTGAACTTTGATATTCCAAATCAATATCACCGGAATATTTTCCCTTTTCATCAACCTTTAATCCCTTTGCCTTCTCCGGTCTATTACTCTGTTCGGCAACAGCAGCCCCACTGGCATTTTCTGTACCGGAAGTCTGTGGGCTATAGACACAACCAGTCAATCCCCCTGTTGCTGCCATCATCAAAACTCCTGCTGCCACTTTTTTCAAAATATTTCTTTTCATTTCTTCCCCCCTCTTTCTAATACTTCACTGTTCCTCCCTGTTTTATAAATCGTTTATCAATTTTCTTTTCCAATTTGTATCCCTTCTTATCTGAAATTTTTTTGATTTTTTTCGATGCCATATCGTAAATGGCATACCAAGAATCATATTCACCAGCCTCTCCTGTTTCAACACACAATAAAAACTGCTGTTCTTTTTCCAAATACCCCTCCATAAATACTTCTGATTCTATTTCATTCCCTCCCACGTCACAACTATGCTTTCTGTAGTATTTACATAATTCAGGCAAGGTCTTCATCTGACCTGCTGACAAAGAATAAACGATAACCCCCGTTCTATATTCATACATTTTTTTATTTATGATTGGGCCTACTTCATACTCAATATATAACTTATCTTCATCAAAATGTACAATATCCTCTATATCAACATAATCGATGTCCTTGATATTCACATTCTCTTGTTTACAAATTACCTCCAAACATTCTTCTTCCGTGCAGACCACTTGTTTCCTCTGCTCTTTCACATCATACCGGCATATTTCATATGCCTCGTTTTTACCTTCACCGACTATTTTGATATACCATATATATGCACCGTTCTCCGCAATTTCTAACGAATAGTCACCATACTCACATTCTTCTGGCTCCAAAGCATCAATCACAGAAAGTTCCAGCGTATCTTTATCCAACTGATACAGTTTATTCGGATAAAAATCCATATAGTAGATATAGTTCTCTGTTATATAATAACTAGGATAGCACTCTATTTCCTGACCGCTCTCATAGCCCTCACAATCCTCCGAATTCAGGATTTTCTTTGGGCAGAGCCTCTCTTCTCCGGTCACCAGATTCAGACAATGAATCTGAATATCCTCTTTTACCATTTTTTTAGAAGCCGTAATATTTTCCTCTGTCATATAATACAATTTCTGATCGTCTACGAATGCGGCATCCACCTTGCAGTTTTTAACTACGCACTCCTTTTTTTCTATGTCTAAACTTTCGGATTTCTTCTTTTCCACAATCGGTACACGGTAAATCTTTCTGCCGATTCCATAGTATATCCAGTCACGGTCCACGGAAACCAAAGAAATGTCAGCCACACTCTTTATTCCTGTTTTTTTCATTTTCCTGCCATCCGGCGTAATCTGGAAAATATGGCAATAACTGGCATATCGATAACGATAGACCACATAAAAAGCTCTTGCGCTCTGCATGTCTAAATCAATGAGGTCGGAATATTTCCCTCCTGCCTCATATTTCAAGCTCGCCGTTTTCCCGGCTTTTTTTTCCTCTTTCTTTCCGGATTCCTGCCCCTTCTTCTCCCCTTTTGATACAGCAGCCCCACTGGCATTATCGGTACCAGAAGTCTGTGGTATATAGGCTTCACAAGCCGTTAAAGTTCCCGCTGTCATAACCAGTGCTATAACTCCTGCCATACATTTTTTCATCCATTGTCTCATCTTTCACTCACTCCTCATAATCTGCCATACCATTTACAATTCAAACATTTTACTATGATAAGAAATTTACTCTGTAAACCTTATTATAGTGCCAGAAGTTTACTCTGTCAATCATTTTTTTTGTTTTTTATCCGTCTTTTCCTGTTGTAAGATAATATGCTTTATTTCGCGTAACGAAAGTCCTTTTTCCCTTGCAAGCTCTGCTAAATCATCATATTCTAATTTTTCTCTCAATACGCCATAGCCCTCTGTCTTTTTTACATGAACCTCTCCCAGCACAGTCTGCCGGCGTTCTGTTTCCCGTTTCAAACCATAGCGTCTGCATGTATACTCCCGGACACCAAGCGTTGTTGTATGCTGGAACATAAGCTGTAAAAATTTCTCTTTATCTTCGTTTCTGCACATGCAGGTCAAAAGAATTCCCGGACGGTTCTTCTTCATTTGGACACTGGAAGTATAGACATCCAATGCTCCGGCCTTCATAAAGAGCGTTGTGGCAAAGCCGATTTCTTCCGGCGTCATATCATCCAAATTACAACAGAGTTCTACAATGACATCCATTGCCTCTTCCTGTTCCCCCAGCATAACACGAACACAATTTGCCATAACATAGTCTCTCTTTCCCATTCCATATCCGGTCTTCTTCACTTTCATAACGGGCATCTCACCAAATTCTTTGACAAAATATCTGAGCAGAGCCGCTCCTGTCGGCGTACACAATTCCCCCTGAATGCTGCCGCCATATATCGGAATATCCTGCAAAAGATAAGCAGCTGCCGGTGCCGGAACGGGTAAAATTCCATGAGCACAGTGAACGTGTCCGCTTCCCACATGTACGGGCGATGCCACAATCGAATCCGGTGCCAGTTCTTCCATCAATAGGCAGACACCGACCACATCTGCCACTGCATCCATCGTCCCCACTTCGTGAAAGTGAATCTGTTCTACCGGCTTACCGTGAACATGACCCTCTGCCTCCGCAATCAGACGATACACTGCTATTGCATCGTTCCTTACCTTATCTGACACCGGTAAATGAGACAGGATATGTTCCATATCCGCCATACCGGTATGATGATGACTGTGCGAATGTACTTCATCCTGACTTTCCTCTTCTTTTCCATCCACTGTCACTTTCATATGGGTTCCCGTAATCCCACATTTTACAGCATCTTCCCTTTGCAGTCGAATACCGGGAATGCCAAGGGCATTAAAACGTTTCACAAAATCTTCCGGCTCCGGATGAAGTTCCGACAGTGCCGCCATCAGCATATCCCCTGCTGCTCCCATACTGCATTCAATATATAAGGTCTTCATTCATTCTTACCCCTTTTCCTATATCATTACATATGATTTATCCTGCTCGCCAGATATCCTGCCCCAAAGCCATTGTCAATATTGACAACACTGATTCCGCTGGCACAGGAATTTAACATAGAAAGAAGTGCCGACAGGCCTCCGAATGAAGCACCATAGCCGACACTGGTCGGTACTGCAATGACCGGGCAGTCCACCAGTCCTCCGATCACACTGGCAAGTGCCCCCTCCATTCCGGCAATGGCAATAATTACTCTGGCACTCATCAACTCTTCTGCATGGGCAAAAAGCCTGTGGATTCCGGCAACACCCACATCATAAAGCCGGGTGACCTCATTGCCGAGTACCTCTGCGGTCAGAGCTGCTTCTTCTGCCACCGGCATATCACTCGTTCCCCCTGTGGCTATCACGATTTTGCCTTTGCCATCCGGTACCGGTCTTTCACCGACAATTCCAATCCCACTGAGGGCATCATAAGTAAAAGACAGTTCTTTTCCCACAAATTCTGCCGCCTCCCTGCTCATCCGGGTTATCAGAACCGTCTCCTGATGATTCGCCAAAAGGGTTCTGATAATCGTAAGTATCTGCTCCGGTGTCTTCCCTGCTCCAAAAATTACTTCCGAAGTACCCTGACGGATTTCCCTATGATAATCTAATTTGGCAAAACCCAAATCCTCAAAAGGTTCCTTTTTCAATTCCAGCACGGCGTTCTCTACACTTAATGTTCCCTCTGCCACCTGCTGTAATAATTGCCTTAACCGATTACTTTTCATAATTTCCTCAATTCTATGGATTCCGATTTCCATTTTTTGTTTTCAGGCAAGTTCTCATTCATGCTTCCGGTACGGTACCCCTGCAAATCCAGTGACACATAAGAAAAACCATAAGATTTTAACTGATTCACAAGCTCTGTCCGGACATCCTCCTCCAGCACACGAAAAAAATCTTCCGGCAATATTTCAAGTCTTGCCAGATCTTTATGTATTCTTACCCGGAACTGCTTTAAGCCATAGGCAAAGAGCAACTCCTCTGCCTTTTCTGCCTGATACAGTTTCTCTTTTGTGATCTCTTCCCCGTAAGGAAACCGGGATGCCAGACAGGCAAAAGATGGTTTCGACCATGTAGGCAGATTCATCTGCTTTGATAACTGCCGGATTTCCTCTTTCGTTAAATTCGCTTTCCGAAGCGGACTTATCACATGCAGTTCAGATATTGCCCGGTGTCCCGGACGATAATCCTTATTGTCATCCATATTCGATCCCTCTGCCACAGAAATGATATTATTTTGTTCTGCTACATGTATGATCTTTTCAAAAATTGTTTTCTTACAATAATAACAGCGTTCCGATGGATTCTCGGTAAAGTGTGGAATATCCTCCACTTCTACATGGCATAGAACATAAGGAATTCCCAGCTTCTCACAAAATTGTACTGCTTCCTTTTGCTCTCTCTTTGGAAAGGCACTTGACTGCACCATGACAGCAAGAACTCCATCGCCCAATATATCATAAGCGGTTTTTAATAAAAAGGTAGAATCTACTCCGCCGGAATAGGCAACTGCCACCTTTTGTAAATGACGGAGTTCTTCCTGTAAGACTTCCTTTTTATGCTGCACTTGGCATCCCTCTCTCTTTCTACCAGCTTGCCGGCTGATTCATCCGTGTCACAAAATCACTCATTACTTCTGAAATCTTAATCTGCTGAGGACATACTGCCTCACAGCTGCGGCAGCCGATACAAGCGTGAGGACGCTCTTCCTCTTTCATGGCACCGACTCCCATCTGTGTGATGAACCCATTATTAAATTTTAACTCATTGTACATAAACAGCAGATTGGGAATATCCAGATGCTGAGGACAGTGAGCTGTACAGTAACGGCAGGAGGTACAGGGAAGAATATCTAACATGCTCTCTGTGATTTCTTCGATTACTTTCATCTCATCCGCCTTTAAAGGCTTATTCTCTGCAAAGGTCGCAATGTTTTCTTTTAACTGTTCCATATCAGACATTCCGGAAAGCGTAACGGTTACTGTCGGAATGGTCTGCAAAAATCGGAATCCCCAGGCGGGAATCCCTTCGTCCGGGCGGAACTCTTTCATTTTTTGTTCAAATTCATCTGCCACACTTGCCAGCTTTCCGCCGCGAAGAGGCTCCATGACCCAAACCGGAATATGATACTCCTTTAACAGCTCTACTTTCTTATCCGCCTCCTGCAATTTCCAATCTAAGTAATTCAGCTGAATTTGGCAAAATTCCATTTCTGTCCCATATTTCTCCAAGAACTTTCTCATAATATCCACTCGTCCATGGGCAGAAAAACCAAGATGTTTGATGCGTCCGTTCTTCTTCTGCTTTATCAGATAATCATAAATTCCGTATTTCTCATCCAGATACTGCTCTATATTCATCTCGCAGACATTGTGGAACAGATAAAAATCAAAATATTCCATTCCCGTTTTTTTCAACTGCTCTTCAAAAATCTCCTCCACCTTATTCATGTTAGACAAATCATATCCGGGGAATTTGTCAGCAAGATAAAATCTATCTCTCGGATACTTCGCCAATACTTTTCCCATTACAATTTCAGATTTTCCATCATGATAGCCATAGGCAGTATCGTAATAATTAATTCCCTGCTCCATAGCGTACGCCACCATTTCCTCTGTCTTTTTTTCATCGATTGCACTTGCCGGTCTGCCATCGACCGTAGGTAATCTCATGGCTCCCATTCCTAATGCAGATAATCGGATACCTTGAAAATCTTTGTATAACACACCATATACCTCCTTTCATCGTCATCTTAATCTTCATTCTTCCTCACGGATTTTCTTTACCAGTTCCACCGCTCCTTTTGCTGCTGCTGTCACGGACTCATAGTCCCCTTCCTTTGCCGGTTTTGTAATCCAGCTTCCGCCACAACAGATTACTTTTGGAAAAGTTAAGTAATCGCTGATATTTTCAAGGGATATTCCTCCGGTCGGCATAAACCGGATATTCGGATATGGCTCTGACATAGCTTTTAATAGTTTCAAGCCTCCTGCTGCCTCCGCCGGAAAAAACTTGACAATATCCAGACCACAGGATAACGCTAATTGAATATCACTCGGCGTCATACATCCCGGTATGATCGGAACTCCTTTTTTTATACAATATTCGATAACTTCTTTCGTACTGTCTGGACTTACGATAAAGGCAGCTCCTGCCTCTAATGCTTTATCTGTCTGTTCAACGGTAAGCACCGTTCCGGCACCAAGCAATGCCTCGGGACAAATCTCTTTCATTGCCTGAATGGCCTCTGCTGCTGCTTCTGTGCGAAATGTTACCTCTGCTGCTAAAAGCCCTCCCTCCTTGAGAGCTTTCATAATTTTTATTCCCTGTGCAGCACTTTCTACCGTCACAACAGGAATAATTCCTGTTTCTGCAATTTTTTCCATTACCGGATTCATTTTTGTCCAACCCCTTTCTTCCATTCGTTCTCTTATGTTTATTATAACATTTTTCTAACAATTCACAACACAAAAGCGTCGCAAAAAAAACGACGCTTTTGTGTACAGATATATTACTCTATGCAAGACTGTTTTTGCTGCATATTCTAAACCATCCCATTCATTTTTACTCGAACAAATCACTTCTGGCAAAAATGCATCCTTCGTGCGTCGTAGTAAATAATAAAGGAAGTGAATTATCATCAAAGAAAGAAATATCATTATCTCCAAAGGATGTTTCTTCCACTACATCTCCCTTATCCTCCGTAGTATAAAGCAGACAGAAGGTTTCAAATTTTCTCAAGTATTTGTAAATCTCAGGAACCGACTCTATTTTATACACTTGCCGCTTTTGAGAACTTTTTGTCCCCCACCATTTATTTCTTTGGGTTACTGACACAACACTATTTTGAAAATGTCCAACAAAGCTTTCATCATCCGAAACAAGCACATATTCTATCCATTTGCACTTCTTCTCCAGCATGTTAAGCACACGGAGATATTCGTCATGGCAATTCAATTTCCCGGAATAATCAATTAATTTCATTTATTTGCAGCCTCCTTCCCAACACTACAACTTATGTAAGCATACTATATGCTAGGTTTTTCACTGCTTACTATCCCTTTGTCAAAATAATAAATTTCATCACATAGTACCTCAATGTCCTCATTATTATGGCTTGCAATAATAATCAATTTCCCCTGTTCCTTCTGTTTCATAATTACCTTACGGATTTCCCGGACACCATCATGGTCCAGACCATTCATCGGCTCATCTAACAAAAGCAAGTCGGGATCTTCCATCAACGCCTGTGCCAATCCCAGTCTTTGCTTCATACCAAGCGAATACTTTTTCACATGCTGCTTACTATCTGCGTCCAGACCGACAAGTTCAATCGTATCTTTTATTTCTTTCTCTCCAATTTTTCCCTTAATCATCGCAAGCAATTTCAGGTTCTTATACCCGGAATAATCCGGCAAAAAGCCTGGATTCTCAATAATCGCACCCACATTTTCCGGAGCTGCAAGGTCTTTTCCGATTTGTTTGCCATCGATATAGACCGCACCATCCGTAGGATATACGAACCCTAAAATATGTTTCATGAGCATCGTCTTTCCGGAACCGTTTCTCCCGACAAAACCATATATTTTCCCTGACTCCATTTCGATTGAAATGTGATTCAGAACAACCTTATCCCCATATTTTTTTGATAACTCCTTAATTTCCATTTTCATGACACAGCACCTCCACCGTTATTTTTTTGCTCACAATTGCAATTATGATAAGCAGTAAAATCAACAAGACCGAATACAGACCGACAGCAAGCGGAATATTCAGATGACTGTCACTCTTTACATAGTCCAACTGCTCAACACTCGTCCAGCAAAGGGGCGAAAACATCGGTGACCATTGCCTCGTAGTCCCTGCTTCAAAGGTCAGAATCGGATCAAGTAACACAAAAACAGAAGCAGCGACTACACCCAGGACCTTACTTCTTGTGAGAAGATTCACCAAATACACGACAAGTCCCAAAAAGAACATCGTTGCCCACCCCGACAGAAAAGTATATATCTGACTTTCCATCGGATTCAGGTATCGAACTGCCTTCTCCGGCAATCCGATTCCGATCGGATACTTCTCCAACAATTCAAGAACGGAATACGACTCTGTGCCGTGCACATAGTCCGTCAGGCCGCTCCCCCAGTCATTGGCAAAAGTGACGGCAGGAAGTGAAACAAAAAAGCAGCAGATTGTTAAGAACAGCATAAAAAACAGCGCCGCTGCTGCAAGGTAAAAACATTCCCCCATCCACCATTTTTTGCGTCCGCTTCGCAAAACAGCGTATGGTGTTATATTGTACAGAAACGGAGCATCACATATGAGCAGAATAAACAGTATGTAGAACACCACCTTCGGCGAATAGAGTGAAATGGTCGAGCGTATATGAAGAATCGGCAATAGACAAAATGTAACACTCTTTCCCTCTGCTAATGCATACGATGTGTACCCATGCAAATAGTCAAAAACCAAAAGAGCCGTGAACACCATAATAATCCAAACCCGGTAATCTCTCTTCCATCTTCCGAAATTCATCTGAAAATAGGAAAATAAGCTTCTAAATATTGCCATTTTTCACCCTCCATTCCAGTCTCTTTCTGAACAATAAACCGCACACATAAATCACAAGCGAGGGATACATCACATTCCATATCATATCAAGAAGGGTCGTATCTTCTCCCTTTGTAAAGGTCGACTCCAACAGAATCACGCCCAATCCATCAAAAATGGTACCGGATGCATAAGAGACAACGAGAAAAAACATAAGCCCGGCAATCGCAATACTGACAAAAGCATTCGGCTGAAAAGCCGAAAACAGCAATCCTGCCGTAGAGCATGCTGCAGAAACCAATCCGAACACCAGCCCCATCAGCAAAATATACAAAACGGGATGTTCTACCACGAACTCTTTATTGTTCACAGACATTTCCTCTGAAACTAACGGTGTAAATACCGACAGAAAAAGTGTCGAAACCGAAAAACCCAAAACACTGCCCAATACATTCGTAATCGCATTTACTACTACTTTCGACTGGGCATAGAACGTAACATCAACCCTCGTAAGAATGCAACGGAGATAACTGCTGTTATAATCCTCACAAAAGCTCTTTGCAAAAATACAGGATAGCAGAATTACCATAATAACTTTATATTTATCCATCGTAATATTAAAGAAAATCACGTCCAGCACCGTATAGTGTCCGGACCCGTTGACAACAGACAAGAAAATGGTCACCTCACTTGCCGATAACAGGATGGCAAAAAACAGAACGGAAACAACAAAGCGAACCGAGCAGACACTTCTCATCAGGTCCATCCACAGTTGTCTGAAAAAAGCATTTTTCTTCATATACTAATACTCCTCTAACGCATATTGGCTTTTCTTTCCCGTAACCGCATTGACCAGCATGGTCTTATAGGCAGCACGCCCCTTATACTCCGCGGAATTAAGCAGCCGATAATCCACTCTCCACACCGGTACCAGAACATGCTCGTCCGAAAGCAGGGTATCCTGAATCGTATCTGCATTTTCCAATTGTATCTCTTTAAATACAATATCCTTTTCATCTTTGATTCCCATTGCCGTCATCACCGTCTGCTTTGCTGTCTCCTTTGACACAACCGGTGATTTTTTCACGACCGTACCGTCTTTAAACGGATACTGCCATTCCGCATAGACAATGCGCTTATACTTAGGAACGTAAATAATCTCTAATTCCTGTTCACTTGAATCAAGCGGAACATCATGGAGGACCGGCCGGTATACAAGGTACATCGCCTCATATTCCTTCGTCCACGCTTTCTGATGTTCCATATACTCCTCAGGCTCCTGATCAACATCATACTTGCCTGACGGCAGCCCAAAACCGGCACCCTTATTCTCCTTAAAATTCCGGTTCAATGTATCCGCCGTCATGGCATACACATTCACAACACTGTTCCCATAGCCTGCTGCCTCTGCAAAATCCTGACACTTCTCAATAACTTCTTTCTTCGAACATTCCGGAAGCTCCTCGCCCGGATAATCCGCCCGCAGACGATACGGATGAAACATATCAGCCCCCAGTTCGCCTCCATAATTGATAAGTGTGTCCTCGTATGCACGACCGGCCTGATCTTTTTTATAATGGTATGTACCAAAATGGACAGAACAATATGGATCATCCACTGCACGCACTACGGATAAAGTATTGTTTTCATCCTCGTAATCAAACCTCTCCAAAGTACATGCTCCATTATCCGAATATCCCTTTTCTGTCGCAACCTTCCCTCCCTTTTCTTTACATTCCTCGATTGTCATATTCAGCAGTACTTCCGCTATTGTCGAATTATCCGGTTCCTGCCGCTGTTCCACTTTTATAATGTCAACCTCCTGCCCGCTGTCTGACGATACCGTCTTTTCCTTTTCCATCTGGCAGCCGGAAGAACCTAAGACCAGCAATACGAGCAGGCTGATATATATCCCTTTCCTTTTCATTGTGAAATACCTCCCTATAGAATAATTAAGCAAAATAATCTCCTTATTTCCACAGCATATACACACTAAGGTGTTATGTTTTCCGTAGGCGACCACATTCCCATCACTTTTGAGTTGTTCGGTGCCGTCAGACGTGCATCCGCCCCTCTCAACTTAACATTCGCAATAAGATAAGGATTCGAGTAATTCATAAAGCCATTCTGTCCCCGCAAGTTTTTAACCTCTGCGTAATTTGTGGCTCTGACATTACTCTGTGTAAGTATGCAGTAGGTCGTATAATAACCGCCTGCACCTCCCGACGTACTAATCACTGAAACCTTTCCGTATTTCGCTGTCTTTGTTTTTGCCTTTGTCCCTGTTTCAGCTGTCTGCCCTCTGAAAATGGTAAAACTATATTGGTAGGCCATTGCCACACTAAAATTTGCCACTAACAGAAGCATCAAGGAAAGGAATACTATCGTTGTTTTCTTTCCTCTTTTCATTCTCTCACTCTCCTTTTCATTTTTTTTAGGTGTTTGGTACCTCCAACCTATTTGATAATATTATATCAAAGAGTTTTAGCCGAAACAATGAACTGCAGCTCGTTTTTCGGTGCATTATTTTTCACTTTTCTTCCCCTACGGCAGCCAGAAAACACCATCCAGAATTCCCAAAAAATCATACCGAAACTTCTAGAATTTATTTATCTCCTCAGATTCATCGTCGCTCTTGCGAATCTCCCGAATCTGCACATAATACCCAACCTTATCATTCACTGCCACATACACCCGGTCCCCCGCTTTATGTTTGAGCAGAGCTTTCCCCATAGGGGACTCTATGCTGATCATCTGATTGAGGACATTGCTCCGCACGGTTGTAACAATTTTGTATTCTTCTTCCAGATCATCCTCTTCAAAGTATACCTTGACGGTATCATTCATCCCCACCTCAGTATTGGAAGAATCATCTTCAATTATCTGTGCCGTCTTAATCATTTTCTCCAAATATCGGATGCGGCTCTCATTTTCATTTTTATATTTCTTTGCTGCTTTGTACTCAAAATTCTCACTTAAATCGCCATGTGCTCTGGCTTCCTTTACGTCCTCTAATGCTTCCTTCCGAACAACCAGTTTACGGTGTTCGATTTCCTGTTCCATTTTCTCAATATCCTTTTTGGTCAATCTGTCATACATAATCCTGCCTCCCTATTCTTATTCTGTTCCCAATCATCATTGATTTACCGGGACTGCTTAAATATGTTCATGATAACATGAATCACTTCACAGAACAAGCCTCTCTTTTCTCACGATTCCTTGATTTCTACAGCAATTGTTTTTTGTGCCTTTGTTTCTTTATGAAACAATAACTTAAAAACAGTTCTTACAAGTGGCTGTATAAAAAACAATTGTGTAAAAAATGCAAACGGGAAATTAAAACAGACTAGTTTTAACCAGTTAGCAAGTAACGTAAAAATGTTAAATCCGGCATAGTATGGATAATAGAACCATGCTGCCAAAAAGCTCATAGCCGGACACATAAGTGCTGCCGTGGCACAAATTATAGCACTCTCAAAATGCATGGGATGAGCTGTTTTTGGATGAAACACTTTGCATGCCAGTTTAAAAGAACAGGGACTTCCCATCACACATTCCAGACCATAGGCAAAGCAAAACTCAATCAGTATAACTGCCCATATCGGGAGAAAATGACCGAACATATACACACCTCCCTGCTTGTTAATGGCATGGATCACACTATCGCCCCCTGTTACTGCCATCAGTGTACTTCCATTTACCACATAAAGACTGTAGAACACATAGGCATGTACGGTGACAATTACGGTCAAAAACGCAAAGACCATTCTTTGAAATTGATTCCTTGGCATAATAAATCTTCCTCCTTTTCTGACAAAATAATGCCAACTGCACATAAAAAAACACAAGTCCGCTGCACGCATCTAATTTATGCAATATCATACATAATTACCGTAATCAGATTTACGTGCCAAGCACAACTTGTGTCGTTTATGTTTCTTATATTTTTTATCTCTGAAAATATATCATAAAATCAGAATAAAAGTCAAATATTTTTTATCTTTTTTGTCGAAGGCGGTCTGTTTGACTTTTGGCTTTGCATTTACGTCCATTCTTTCTTGGATGGTATTTCCAGTATCGGGGTTGCGAGAGGCTTTGGTGTCGGAGTTGACGGACTGACAGTCTTTTATTCCACTTCCCTATTCACTTCTCCGATACCATTGCATCAACATCTCCAAATCAGCAATGGTATCCTGTATTCCTCTGCCAATGTCGGTATCCCGAACAAGAATGCGGCTCTTCTCCGTATCCACAATTTGGGATTCTGAATGGATATCCTTGTTTTCCCGTAATGCCTTATACACACTTTCAAAAGGATGATGTGCCTTAATGCGGATTCCATGCGAATTGTAGATAAGTGTATAACCTGCAATTCCGGTTTTCTCGTGATAATCCTTACAAAAACCGCCGTCAATCACCATCAATTTCCCGCCGGCACGGATTGGCTGCTCACCCTCCATTGTTTTCACCGGAGTGTGACCGTTAATAATGTGAGAACCCTCCGAATACAAGCCGAACTCACGCAAAATCATATTACACGTACGCTCTTCATGGTAGAATTTATAATAGGGATTACTCTCCTCATGCCAAGTACGCTCATCATCTAAAAACATTCTCTCAAAGGTACGGATATTTCTTCCACAAAGCGGAGATTTTCTGCCGCTCCACAAAAACCACATAAAATCTACCGCATCACCTGTTCGCTGAAAATATGCCCTTCGTGCCATTTTATCGGCATAATCCAAATACTGTTTTCCTTGATAGCTCGCACCGTCAAATACCATGCGGTCAAAATTCCCTGACGTATCCAGCGGAATGCATCCATGATACAAAAGATTCCCATTATAAATCCGGTACATACTTCCCTTTTCATAAAGAAAAGCAATGTGCTTTTGCAGACGGGAACTATTAAGAAAGGCAGCTTTCCATTCCTCTACCACTCTTTTCTCCTCATCCGTAAGCTCATAAGGTCGTTCTGGATTCAATGTTGGAAAATCAGCATCATTCAGTGGATAACGCTTCCCCTCCCATGTCACCATTGCAGTCTTTAAATCAATTTTATCCAAAAACAACCGGTCGTTCATCTCATATTCGGGATGACGCAGTAAAATCGCCCCCTCTAATTTCAACAAAATGACATCTAAAGCTTTCTTTGCTGCTTCCATCGGCTCCGAATTTTGATATGTCTTTTCTGCAAAAAGCGTCAGACCACGCAGACTGATACCATAACCGCTTTCCAAAACTTCTGTATTGTCATACCGCAAATTATTCCGAAGAACATTCGCGATGCATGCCTCATTGCCACAGGCTGCTCCCATCCACAAAATATCATGGTTCCCCCACTCAATATCCAAGGAGTGATGCTCCATCAACAAATCCATAATACGGTCTGCATAAGCTCCCCGATCAAAGATATCTCCCACAATATGAAGGTGGTCTACTGCCAGATGTTTAATCAGCTCTGCCAATGCCACAATAAATTCATCCGCATTATCAATTTCAATAATGGTATCTATAATCTTTTTGTGATAAAGAACTTGATTGTCGTCCTCATCCTTTTGCACATGAAGAAGCTCATCAATAATATATTCAAAATCCTTTGGCAATGCTTTCCGCACCTTGGAACGGGTATACTTAGACGATAATAACTTCGCCATCTCAATTAACTGATTCAACGTCATACGATACCATTGTTCATTGATTTTGCCTTCTTCCCTCAGCATATGGAGTTTCTCGTTCGGATAATATATTAACGTACAGATTTCGCGGCATTCCTCTCCACTGAGAATCTCTCCAAAAAGCAATTTTACCTTTTCCCGGATAACACCAGAGCAATTGTTCAATATATGGCAAAATGCCTCATATTCTCCATGTATGTCACTCATAAAATGCTCCGTTCCCTTTGGTAAATTTAAAATAGCCCGTAAATTAATAATCTCCCGGCACACCGCCTGTACAGAAGGATACTTTTCTGCTAATAATTTTAAATATTTATCTGATTTCACTGGCATGGTATCGCCTCCTTACATTCTAATATAAGTAGTATATCACAGCACGGCTGCTATTTCAAAAAATATAATAACCATCAAAAATTTTTTTCAAAAAATTGGAAAAATAATTTTTAAATCCGTGGCAATACTAGTATCAAGATAAACGAATGAACGACGGCAAAAACATTTCTAAAGGAATGTGGCTGCCTGTCACATTCCTTTGTCTTCAATATAAATTACAAAATATACGGAGGTGAAATACAATGGCAAGCAACAACACAACTAGAATGGAAGTACCACAGGCGAAAGATGCTATGAACAGATTTAAGATGGAAGTAGCAAACGAACTTGGAGTAAACTTGAAATCCGGTTACAACGGTGACTTAACTTCTCGTGAAGCAGGATCTATCGGTGGTGAGATGGTTCGTCAGATGATCAAAAAACAGGAAGAGTCTATGAAATAATTGCCTGACAGCATCATAAACGCATCAGGAAATGAAAAGAAAACCCCCATTAGGCAGAATTAACTGCTTAGTGGGGGTTTTAACGTCGGTTAATATCCATTTGAATCTGTTCTAAATAATGAAGAAATGTTCCCGAATAAGGAGAAATCTCATAGCACGAATCTAATTCCTGTAATTTGAAATGTTTCACTCCTCCGGCTTTCATTCTTTCCCAAAATTCATTCAGCTTATCAAAAGGCAAATACATATATCTATCTTTACTTTTAAAATATATGACTAAGAAAGCAATACCATCCTGTTCTTCAAATTCCTTCATAAATTGAATCTGGTGTTCATGAACGTTTGCCAGTGGGAAATTTTCCGTGGCACACTCCTTTGCATCAAAGCAGACCGGAATTCCCTGTACGACACCGATATAATCTACTGTACTTTTCTGGTCAAAATATGCCAGCGTAATATGTCTGGTAGACTGTTCAATTTTAATTGGCTTAATCGGTGTCGGCACTTTTTGAATGAGTGCCAGTTTTTGGCTGCGGTATTTTTCATTCGTAAGATTAATCATCTCTTCCAAAAAAGATCCGCGCAGTCCTCTGGAATTCCATGTTCCCATTGGTTCTCTCCTGTAACTATGCTAATTTTTGATAAATAATTGCTTCTTTAATTTCTTCTTCCTTTTCTTTGCTCTCTAACAATTCTAATAATTTAAAACCAAACTCCATTGCCGTCCCAAGTCCCCTGCTGGTAACAATATTCCCATCTACAACAACGGGTTCTCTTGATACATAAGCACCAGTCAGATTCACTTCATGGTCAGGAAAGCTGCAGGCATTTTTCCCTTGCAGCAATCCATACTTTCCAAGAACTCCCGGTGCTGCACAAATTGCCGCCACAAGCTTTCCGGCTTCATTCATGGCAAGAACTGTTTTTTTCACCGCTTCACTCTCACCAAGATGAATCGTTCCCGGCATTCCACCTGGCAAAATAACGGCATCATACTGTTCGAAATCTACTTCTCCCATTGTTGCATCCATTTGAATCGTAACATTCTGAGCACTTGTCACTGTCTCCTCCTCCGTGATCGAGGTCATTGTCACCTCCACACCGCCACGTCGGAGAAGATCCACTACCATCAGTGCTTCTACCGTTTCAAATCCTTCTGCAAATAACATCACTGTCTTTTTCATTTTCATTACCATTCCTTTCCGTCGTTAGTTATTAAAAAGCATTTTCTCAATTTTCATAAAATCGGATGGCGGCTGTGCCCGAAAAGTTCTGCCGCTTAATTGTTCCATCGGGTCATCCAGTCTGGGAAAAATAATTTCGTAAGCATGCAGCAGCTGTTTCCGCTGACCGCCTACCGGCTTGCCACCATACTTTATATCCCCTACAACCGGGTGTCCGATACTGCTTAAATGTCCGCGGATCTGATGCGTTTTTCCGGTTATTAATTTTACCTTTAAAAGTGTGTAACTTCCATTGTTTTTTAGAGGCTCGTAGTGGGTTTCAATCGGTACCCGGTTCAGACCGCCTGTTTCATAAATCTGAATCTGATTTTTCCTTTCATCCTTTTGCAAAAAACCCTTTAACTGTTCCGGTGTATCCATTACTCCCTCAACAATCGTAAGATAATATTTTTCTATTGTCCGCTTCCTTAGAAGTTCTGACATGTTCTGCAATCCCTGCAAGCTTTTCCCAGCTATGACAAGACCGCTTGTATTTCGGTCAAGCCGATTGCAGATACTGGGAGTGACCCTGTCTCCCGGCTTCCATTCCCCCTGTTGCTGCAAGTAACCAAGCAAATATTCTACAAGAGTAACATCCTCTTTTTTCGCTTTTTGCGACAACATCCCTGCCGGCTTATTCAAAATCAGCACATGCTCGTCCTCATATACAATATCCAGTTCAGCAGTGGGATAAGAAACCATCTGTGTTCTCTGACAGAATTTCACAATTGTATCCTCTGCCAGATAAAGAGTAATCACATCGGATTCCCGCAGCTTTTCACTTCCCTCTGCCCGTTTCCCATTTAACTTTATATTTTTTTTCCGCAGCATTTTATAAATGAAACTGGCCGGAGCCTCTTTCAGATATTTCTTCAAAAACTTATCCAGCCGTTGTCCGCTGTCACTTTTTTCTATCTGCAATTCCCTCATGATTTTTCCCTCTGATTGCTGCACCGGTTCTCTTTGATCGTTCCAAAATTATACCGCTATCGAATGAAGATATTCGACAATCTTCTCTTCCCTTGCCAATTCCGGTTCTTCCGCTTTCATTTTGGATAAATATTTTATCAGCTGTTCATCCATGTCAAACAGCTGCACTTTAAAATCCGGTGCCAGCTTGTGAATACTGTCCGGAAAATATTTTTTCAAATAGGATACATCCTGCTTAGAAGGTGCAATCACACCCAGTACATTCCCATTTTTTATTACAACAAAATCCAAGTGCATTATTTTTTCTGTCGATGTAAATACATAATCCGTATATAAGACTGCCTCGCCCACTGCTTCTTTCATTTTATCAAAACGCTCTTTTTCCACACTTTTTCTTGGCATCATAACAATAAGTCCTACCATCCTTTTTGCTGCCGGAAGCACCATAAGTACCGCCACTACAGTAAAAACATTGGCCCGGGTATGAGTCAAAAAATAACCAATCAGAAAAATCCCTACCCCTATGGCAGCAAAAAACAAAAGCCATAAAACCGATACTTTTTTTTGATTCGCAATATATCCCGGCCTGCATTTATCAATCATGGTAATCCCTCCATCCTGTCTTTCTCAAGTATATCCTACATAGGATTAAATTGCAAGAGCTCCTATTCCCATTTCACTTTTCGCTTTTCCAGACCTTTCAGTACCTCATAAGGATTTACACTGATTTCCTGTTGTTTCACAGTAATATAAATTCCAAAGTGCAAATGCACATCAAATTTCCCTGTCGTTCCTTCTTCTCCATAGCCGGAATCCCCCATATATCCAATAACATCTCCGGCTTTTACCTTTTTTCCCTCTTCGATTCCCTCTGCATAACGTTCCAAATGGGCATAATAATAATATGCCCCGTGAGGAGCACGGACACCAAGCCGATATCCTCCCAAATTGAGCCACCCTTTTTTTTCTATTACACCATCACTGACGCTGACTACCGGAAAATATCCTCTCTCTGGTGTCGTCGGCATCAAATCGGTTCCCTCATGATGCCGTTCTCCTCCATAATTTCTCTCACCTCCCCATGAATCCTCATAGGTTACCGACTGGCCGTTCTTCATATCCTCCGGAACAGGAAAAACCTTGCCATCACCAAGAACGGTCAAAAACATTTCCTCATATTCTTTCGTCTGCAGGTCCGGCACCAATATTCCATACCACGAAAATGGGGTACACAAGGAATCGGATTCCTTTATGCTCCCATCGTAAAAGAGGAAACTCACTGATAGGTTCCGGTAATCCTTTTCCCCCCATTCATAGGTATTCTCTAAATGTTTTCCCGCAATATGAAGCCTCCGAAAAGCAGTCAGATTTTCTTCCAGTGACGGCTCTTTATGAATCTCCATGACCGTTAATAAAAATCCTGTCATACATGGAACAAAAAAAATGAGAAAAAGAACAAATACCACACCGAGCCATTTTCGTTTTCCCTTATTTTGCTTTCTTTTATTTTTATAATGCCTATTTTTCATCAACGCAAAAATCCTCCTGCCGTAATATATGCAGGAGGATTTCCCTAATATGCCTCAATATCAATGACTGTAGTTTCGTCCACATGGCACGGCAGAACAGAATCAGCAAAAGAAATGAACTTATCCACACCATCACTGACATAATAATGATACTTTGCCTTTGACGACGCAGGTGCAAGGAGATTTTTCTCCCTGAGCATTTCTTTTAGTGATTTTGCCGTTTCATAAGCAGGATTCACAAGCTTCACCGCTTCCCCCATCTCTCTTCCGATAACCCCCCGGAGAAGCGGATAATGGGTACATCCAAGAACTAGAGCATCAATCTCATATTCTTTCATATCATGAAGATATCGTCCCACAATATCCTCTGTAATACGGTCTTCAATCAATCCCTCTTCTACCAATGGAACAAAAAGCGGACACGCTTTACTTACGACCGTTATTTCAGGATTGATTTTATGAAGATATTCTTCATAAATACCACTTTTAACGGTGCTTTCTGTACCAAGAACGCCAATCTTGTTATTTTTGGTAGAATCTGCTGCCATTTTCGCTCCAGGCTGAACCACATCAATCACCGGAATATCTACCAGTTCTTCCAGTTCCTCCCGAGCCAGCGCACTGGCAGTATTGCAGGCAATCACAATTGCTTTTACATTTTGTGTCATCAAAAAATTCACAATCTGCTTACTGTATTTGCAAACCGTCTTTTTGGATTTGCTCCCATAGGGCACTCTGGCCGTATCGCCAAAATAAACTAAGCTTTCATTTGGAAGCTGACGCATTATCTCCTTTGCCACTGTCAAGCCACCGACGCCGGAATCAAAAACTCCTATTGGTGCGTTCATTTTCCACCTCTTTCCATTATTCTTTACTTGATTTCTTTCTCTGTTATATCCTTGTTACGATTTAACAAATCATAAATACATGGTACCACAAATAACGTCAGAAGTGTACCATATATCAATCCACCGATAGTTACAATCGCCATTGGACGGGTCATATCCGTTCCCATACTCTTTCCCACAACCATCGGAATCAAACCAAGAATGGTTGTTACTGCTGTCATAAGAATCGGTCGGAGACGAGTTCTTCCTGCCTCTACAATCGCTTCCTTTTTCTCTGTTCCAACACGCCTCAGCTGATTGATATAGTCAACTAATACAATACCGTTATTTACAATAATACCTGCGAGCATAACAAATCCAATCATCGCAATTACACTGACATCACTGCCAGTTACCCAAAGTCCTAAAAATCCCCCCGTAAAGGCAAGCGGAATCGTAAACAAAATGATAAACGGAGAAAGCAGGGACTGGAACTGTGCCACCATGATCAGGTACATCAATACAATACCAAGAAGCATCATTAACATAACCTGCCCCATTGCCTCCATCGTTGCCTCATTCTCACCATCTAATTCCACTTCATAACCGACAGGTGCTTTATAATCCGACAATGCTTTTTCCACCTTGCTGCTGACATCACTGACAATATAACCATCTTCAATTGCTGCTGTCACAGATAAAAAGCGCATCTGACTTTCGTGCTGAATCGTATTCGGTGAATCTGCCGTTTTAAAATCTGCAATTTTACTTAACTTCACTTTCTTCGTTTTTTGGGTAGAAGTATCGGTGTATTCAATCTTCATTTTCTTGATATCCGCCCGCGTCAGCTTCTCATCCGAAGAGTCACTGATATACACGCCCAAATCATCCGTATCCGTTGACAACGTAGAGGCAGAAGATGCATCTTTCAATTTTGCATAAATCTGCTGGTATACTTGGGCAACTGTCAAAGAATATTTCATCGCCTTTGCTTTGTCTACCGAAATGCGGAATTCTTCTCCCGCATCCTCAAGGCCATTTGAAATCTCTGTCAGTCCATCGACGTCTTCCAGCCGTTTCATAATATCTTCTGAAACAGTTTGTAATTTATCTAAGTCCTTACCTCTAATATTAATTTTCACACCGGAACCAGTCAGAGAACTCATATCCATGGCAGAAGTATTTACCTCTACTTCACAATCCAGATCCCTTGTCTTATCTGTAATTTGCTGTTCCAATTCTTCATTGCTCAGCTGCCGGTCCTCATTCAGAATGATATACATCGTAACAGTGTCATTACTGCTGCCGCCAGTAAGCATTGACATCGAAGAACCGCTCCCGGTATAAGCTCCAACGGTTTCAACGTCTTCGACTTCCCGTATCTTTTCAATTGCCGTATTAGAAATTTCCCGCACTTGTTCGAGTTCTTTATTTTCCGTTGTCAAAGTCACCGTCATCTGTGTACTTTCCATCTCCGGCATCATAGACATACCATTTTTCATGGAAAGGAAAGCAAAAAGCAAAAGAAATACGACAGAGACAATCAACACAACCGGCTTGAACCGAAGTACCGCTTTCAAAGATTTCGCATATGCATTCTGTAATGCCGTAATCGCCTTGGAACTGCCCGCATTACTCTTTCTGCGAAGCAGTCCGGCAGACATGGCCGGTACAAGTGTCAGAGCAATAACAAGACTGGCTCCCAATGTATATGCCAAGGTAAGGGCAAGGTCAACAAAAAGCTGTTTTGTAATACCCTCTGTAAAAATAATCGGGGCAAATACACAAATTGTTGTGAGGGTAGAAGCAATAATGGCTCCTCCCACCTGTTTGGCACCGTCTACTGCCGCCTGTCTGGTTGAAACTCCCTCTCCTTTTAAACGATATATATTCTCAATTACAACGACCGAGTTATCCACTAACATTCCAACTCCCAATGCCAGTCCTGAAAGGGAAATAATATTTAATGTTACACCGCTAAAGTACATAGCAACAATCGCTCCCACAACGCTGAGCGGAATCGAACAGGCTACAATAATCGTTGGCCGGATATCGCGCAGGAAAACCAGCAGAATCAAAATCGCCAAAATACCACCGACAATTAAATTCTGCACGACCGCATCCACAACAAGGTCGATATAAACCCCCTGATTCATAAGAATCGAAGAGTGGAAACCCTTTTCATTCTTTTCGAGTTCTGTCAGTTTCTCTTCCAATGCTCCGGTCACGTCACCGGTAGAATAACCGGATTGTTTCTGTAATGTCACAAGAACCGCTGCATTTCCGTTGACAACCGTGTAAATATCCTCCGCATTATCAGTCTGTGCTACATCTGCCACATCACCGAGAGTAATCGGATTCAAACCATCCAATCCCATATCACAGATTACTAAATCACTTATATCCTCTACCGACTCTACTTTGTCACCGACCCGTACAAGATAAGATGCATCGTCCTCAGTCACATAACCGGATGGCATATCAAAATTTTCTGCCTTCAGGATATTCTCTACCATTTCTTTTGTTATAAGTTTGCTGAGCTTGGAATTTTCTTTTGTCGTTTTTTTTGTATCTTTTAACTTTCCCTCTGCTTCAGTTAATTTTTCAGAGCCACTATTCATTTGTGCTTCTGCCACACTAATCTGAATACTGGAAAGAATCTTCTGTTTATTCAACTGCTCCAAAGCATCTGTCGTTGAAATCTGTCCCTTTTCCAGTTTCTTCTTGGCATCATTCAATTTCTTCAAGCCGCTGGTAATCTTCTTCTGTGCTGCCGTCACTTTCTTCTGATTCGCCTGCAAGGACTTCTCCTGTGTTTCCAATTGGGCAAGCCCTGACTGTGCAGAAGAAATCCCCTTATTTACTTCGGCAATCTTACTTGGCAAGGTATCCTCTGTCATTCCCTGCTCTTTTAACTTCTCTCTGAGAACGGACAACTGTGCCTGTACAGAAGCAAGCGAAGTTTTCAGTTCTGCCGGGGCATTATCTCCCAGCGCTTCTATTTGGTTCTGCAAACTGGTTTCCTGCTTTTTCAGCTGTTCCAAGGATGTTCTCAATGTTTCGAGCTGTGTCTTTGTAGTATTTAAGGTTTTTAATGTCGCACTGACATTTGCCTTGTTCGCAGCAATTGCCGCCAATCCGTCTTTCACTTGTTTGGCAGAACTATTTAGCGTTTTCTGCTGCTCCTTCACCTGAGCAATCTGCTCCTCCACCGTTTTCAGGCCATCCTTTATCTGGTCCGTCGCCTTATTTAATTTTGTTTCTCCCTTGGCAATCTTATCGGCAGCCTGATTCTTTTGGGAATTTAGTGTATCCTTGCCATCTTCTAACTTTTTCTTATTTTTATCCAGCTTCTTTTCCGCATCCGAAAGCTTGCCATCAATCGCAGCCTGTACCTTTTCATTCATCCGGTCAATTTTATCCTGCTGGATAATAACATCTATTTTCTTCTCAACGGTTCCTGATTCATTTACCGAAGCTACTCCATCAACACTTTCCAATTCCGGAATAATGTCCTGCTCCGCACGCTTGGTTACTTCTGTTGTCTCCGCATCTTCAAAATCCAGTGCTGCCACCATAATCGGCATCATATCCGGATTAATTTTCATAATCGTAGGGCTTCCGATCGTATCTTCCCACTGGGAAGTCGTCTGGTCAAGGCTTTCTCTCATGTCAACCGTTGTCGTCCCCATATCTGTTCCATCATTAAACTCCATAATAACAACAGACATATTGTTAATCGACATGGACTGCACCTTTTTTACATTATTTATACGTGACATCGCCTGCTCCACCGGCTCTGTCACTGCCCGTTCTACTTCTTCCGGGCTGGCTCCCGGATATGTAGTCATGACAATCGCATAGGGAAATTCCATACTTGGAAGGAAATCTGTACTCATATTCTGAAATGATAACACACCAAGCACAATGATTATAACAACTGCCACGAATACAGTGTACGGTCTTTTTACACTAAACTTTGGCAACATTCCTTATATCCTCCTTGTTTTGTGAAGAAAAAATCCAATCCCCTGATGAGGAAAGAAATTTACGATCACTAACTATATTCAATAATTATCAATTAATTCTACTCCCTATCTTCCTACATTGTCAAGAAACACTCTCCGACAGATTGTGAAATTTCTGTGTCCACATATTGTATTTTTTTCTGTTAGGGATTATATTGTAACTACAATACTTTTGACCCTGACATCACAAAACGGGAGGTTGTTATGAATTGCGAACCCTTAGAAAATAATTTAATTGATATCATAAAAGAAGAGCAGGCGAAACTTGGCTATCAGAAAGAACGGATCCGCCTGTATTATCCACTGTCTTCTCTCAACCACTTTTTTAAAAGTAATTATAATGTTCATGAAATGAAGGACTGCCTAAAAGAGTTCTGTTCCTTTGTATCTCCCCGTCTCGGAGCAGTTGATATCTCCAACAAGGGAGAACGGTTCTGCTTTTCCATTCCGGAAACAGGGAGTGAATATGTTCATGAACATACGGAAGAAAATGAATTTATCCATACTTTGGTAAAGGTTGTTTCCCGCCACGGCTGCAGCATGGAGGACATTTTAGCTGTTTTCCATCAATATTCCCAGCAGGTTCATATAGAAGAAGTGCATCACGGAGAGTTTGACTACCTTGTCTATTTTGAACAGGGAGAACCAGACACATACCGCTACTGTTTTCACATCGAAGAGCCTCATATTATATACCACCGGTATTTACCGGAGGACTATCAGGACTTGGGACTGGAACAATGAAATATCAGAGGATAGAATCAGAAGTTGCTTATTGGCAGCATAAAAAGCATCACACCCAGAACTTCAGGTGTGATGCTTTTTCCATATTGGAAAGAACCGTTACTTCTTCTTCCCTTTAATTTTAACCTTAACCGTCTTTTTGTTCCCCACTCTATCCTTTACCGTAATCGTATTTTTTCCTTTTTTCGTCAGAGAAAAGTAGGTAGAACCCGCTGTCTGTTTCTTTCCGTTAATGGTGACGGATGCAACACCACTATCTTTATCATTAACAAAAAAACTTTTTCCTTTTTTATATGTCTTATTATTCTTAATTCCGCTAATGGTTGGCTTCTTTGTATCAATAAAGAAAGAAACGGTTCTCTGCTCACCATTTGCCGCTTTCAAAACAATTGTATGCTGTCCGTGCTTCTTGAACTTCTTATTGCTTTTTATTTTCTTACCTTTGTAAGTAGCAGTTTTTACACCAGAGAACTTCACTTTTCTTGCTTTTTTGTAAGTAGCTCCCTGTGTTACACCACTGACTTTAATACCGGAATGGCAGTACGCTTCCAATACATTTGTCTTTGTAAAATCCGTAAAGCTCATTTTCCAAGTTACTTTTTTTGGATTCGCCGGATCAATCACTCCTTTGCTATCCGTTTTTGTAATATTGTAATCAAATTCAACGGAATAATTGATATAGCTATGATTATAAATTTCCGTAAGCTCTTTATCTTCTGTTTCCCCCAGTAATCCTGACCAGGAAGAATCATCCGTAAGGGAAGAACTCAGTGCCTTAATATTCATATAAACACCCGTTTCCCACATACGGTATTCACCTTTTAAAGCCGATTGCTGATTTTCCTTTGTCTGCTTCGCAATCGTAGATTTTTCGGTCTCCGGTTTACTCACATAATACTGCTTGCCCTCCATCGTCTGGATTGTATATCCCTCATCTTTCAGGCTTTTCTCCAGCTCTGCCATATAATCTGAACCCATTTTACGGTTAACATAATCTTGAACCGATGCCTTTTCTATGTAAACCGTCATCGTCCTCGTACATTTACCATTGGCAGAAATCTTTTCTTCCACTTTTTCCTCCATACAGCCCGTCAAGGAAAAGGCTAAAACTGCTACAATCAGTAGTGCTAAAATCCGCTTGCTCCTTTTCATAATTTTTACTCCCTTCTTTTTTTTACCCAGTTTTTTTCCATATCCCGAACATGAGTCGAAAGAATTTCTGCTCATCTCGAGAATGACACTGTGTATTGGTAAGCATTATATCATGTTTTATACAGATTAGCAAATGGAACCTTTATCCCTGTATGTATCAAGTGTTTGTTGGCACTTTTTTCGAAGCCTTTACTGCACTCATTTGGATATCCTCTACTTCACCTTGATACCTATGAGTTCCATGACCAGTCATTATATAATCAATACTTACGCCAAGTACATTAACTAATTTATTTATCTGCTGGCAGAAAAAACAACTACCTTACACGCATCCGTTCCGTGTTCTCTTCATCTCTATTTTTTCAAAATCCGATAAAAAACTTTCTATTTTTTTTAGCTTTGATGTAAAAATCATTTTTGAACATGACCCTATCATTATACCTATAACAACAGTAGTTGCCACAACAAGAAAAAACACTATTACAAATAAAAAATACACCTGTAAATCATTAACTTTATTAAAAATTGGCGTCATTAATGCTAAAATAGCAGGAATACTAATCGAACATATTATCAATTCAATTCTATGCCAATTTCGACTTCCCTTTTTCTCTTCTATGTCATATTCCTTTTTAAATTTCTCTTTCAAATACTTTTGTGCTTTAAAACTAATAAACCCCTGACTACAAAAAAACTTGTTCATCTTTTCTGCCCGAAAACTATAATATGGGTACTTCTGTTTAAAGCTCTCTCTGTAAATGTAGCATTCTGATATATAAAGTCCAAACACCGCAAATATTTCAATTCCAAATGATATATATATTAGATTCATTTTCCAATCATCCCAATTGAATATTAGATAAAATATCAAAAAGATAAAAGCAGTTCCCCCACTTAATAACACCAGAACCAAAAAAAACCAAGAAAGCTTTTTCTTCTTCTCTCCTCTTTCATATTTCCATTTCTTTTGTTCTTTCCAATACTCATATAACAAATCATCCACAAAATCCATATTTTTCCACTCCTCCTTTTTTGTATATCAATCCTTACAACACAAAAACCCGTTATGCTGCAATAGCAGCATAACGGGTCCATTCATTCTGACAAAATATATTGCAGATTATTTTGCATAATCTACCACTCTGGATTCTCGAATCACATTGACCTTGATCTGTCCCGGATACTGCAGTTCTGCCTCTATCTGCTTGGACAAATCACGGGCAAGAAGTACCATTTCATCATCATTAATCTGATCTGGTACTACCATCACTCGAACCTCTCTACCTGCCTGAATAGCAAAAGACTTATCGACTCCCTTAAAGCTGTTAGAAATATCCTCTAATTGTTTCAAACGATTTGTATAAGTTTCCAATGTCTCACGGCGTGCACCCGGACGGGCAGCAGAAATCGCATCTGCTGCCTGTACAAGACAAGCAATCATGCTTTCTGCTTCCACATCCCCATGGTGAGCCTCTACAGCATTGATAACCAATGCAGATTCTTTGAACTTACGACACAAGTCAGCACCAAGCTGAATATGGGAACCTTCCATGTCATGGTCAACCGATTTACCAATGTCATGTAAAAGCCCCGCACGTTTTGCCATACGCACATCCGCACCGACTTCCCCAGCAAGCAAGCCGGTTAAGTGTGCTACTTCTACAGAATGTTTTAATGCATTCTGTCCATAACTGGTACGGAATTTCATTCTTCCCAATAGACGAATCAATTCTGGGTGAATACCATGTACTCCTACTTCCAAAGCTGCTGATTCTCCCTCTTCACGAATCATAGTTTCAACCTCTTTACGAGCTTTTTCTACCATTTCCTCGATTCGGGCCGGGTGAATACGTCCGTCCACAATTAATTTTTCCAAAGCAATTCTAGCAATTTCTCGACGAATCGGATCAAAACCAGATAAAATAACAGCTTCCGGTGTATCATCAATAATCAAATCAATACCGGTAAGATTTTCAAGAGTACGGATATTACGTCCCTCTCGTCCAATAATTCTACCTTTCATCTCATCACTTGGAAGAGGTACTACAGAAATCGTTGTTTCTGACACATGGTCAGCCGCACATTTCTGTATCGCGGTAACAACAATATCCTTCGCTTTCTTATCTGCCTCATCCTTTGCCTGACGTTCCAATTCTTTTACCAAAACCGCAGTTTCATGTTTAACATCTTCTTCCACAGTCTTTAATAAGTATTCTTTTGCCTGTTCGGAGGTGAGTCCGGAAATCTTCTCAAGTTCACGCAAATGGCTCTGACGAAGTTCTTCCACTCTCTCTTTTTCCTTTTCAAAGCCAACTTCCCTTGCATTTAACTTGGATTCCCTTTTCTCGAGTGCATCCAGTTTCTTGTCTAAAGTTTCTTCTTTCCCTAACACACGTTTCTCGTAACGCTGAACCTCAGAACGACGCTCCTTGATTTCCTTATCCAAATCATTTTTCGCCTTCATATTTTCCTCTTTGGCTTCAAGCAACGCCTCGCGTTTCTTCGTTTCTGCTGTTTTTAACGCATCGTCAATTATCTCCCTTGCTTTCTCCTCTGCACTGCCGACCTTCGCTTCGCTTACCTTTACATGATAGGAAATGGCACATTTCCAAGCGATAAAAGCAGTTACTGCCAAGAGAATAAGAACAATTACTACAGCAACGATTACGTGTGCAACTGATAACTCTGGCACCAGGTGCACCTCCTTATTTAGTTTCGTTATATGATTACTATTTGCAGGATTCACAAATGCACATATATAACAATAGTAGTTTACACGTTTTTGACATATTTGTCAAGAATCCTCTGATAAAGCCACAATTTTCCGTCGTATTTGCCTTAAATAAATCATGTGCTCTTGTGATGCCGGAATAAATCGGCTTTTAATTCCGCTGATGCAAAATCAGTTATTTACTTTCACTTTCAATTTTGCTTTCTTTTTACCACATTTTACGGTAATCGTTGCTGTCCCTTTTTTCTTTGCTTTCGCCAAACCGTATTGGTCAACAGAAACAACACTTTTCTTTGAACTCTTATAGGTGACAGAATCCGTTGTTCTCTTTGTCATGGACTTAATCGCTACGGTATAAGTCTTTCCTTTCTTCAGGGTTTTTCTCTTTGCTTTCAAAGAAAGTTTTTTATTTGGTTTTGCCTTTTTCGAAACTTTAACCGTAATCGTCGCTTTCTTTGTTTTGTCTGCAGCAGAAGTCACAGTAATTTTCGTAGTTCCAGCCTTTTTCGCTTTCACTGTCCCTTTGGCTGATACCGAAGCAACTGCTTTCTTTGAGGATACCCATGTCACAGCCTTACCAAAGCTTCCCATTCCTGTAACTACAGCAGCCAATTTCAATTTACCACCCTTTTTTAAGTATACCGTCTTTGTTCCCGCTTTTCGGTTTGCTGCTTTCACAGTCACCTTGGATATCTTAGGCTCATTTGATGACGTTGTAGTAGTAGAATCATTCACACCATTGGACGAAGTATCCGGCTCTTTAGCGATTTCTTCTTTCTTATCCTCAGATTTTTCATTGTTAAAATCCGCCGGTCTTTCTTTCTCCATACTGTCCGGATTGGTTAAATCAAATGCCATATAATCTGATTTTACCACATTATAATTACCTGTTTTGGATGCCGAAGTAAGATAAAGATAAGAGTCGTTCTTATCCATTTCATTTGCTACTACAGTATTCAGTCCGCTAGCTTTCAATTTGCTCTTATCGACAGAAACAGAAGCCTTGCCATCTTTTACGTCCGCTGTCAGACAGGTTGTTCCATTCATCTGAAAACGAATCTTTGCCGCTTCACTGTTTTTTGTTTCTGCGGTAAATGTCACTTTATCCCCGTCAACTTTTCCTGACAAAAAAATGTCATCTGAAGTTTTATAATATCCCAAGGAATTTACCAAAGTTGAAACCGATGCAAATTGTTTATCCAGCCATTCCACTCTCTTATTCAAAAATGTCTGGATAGAAGCAACCGAATCCTCAAAATTCTGAGACGTCGCACCACTATATTCCGTGTTGTAGGTGTAGCACCATCTAACATCATTCGCTGCACCGGCTTCTTTTAGATCGGTCTTATACTGGTCGATCAGCCCACCTTTTTTTATCATATTTTCGATTACCGGGCGGATTTTATGATATTTTTCATAAGCTAAGGTAAGGAAATAGGGATCACGAATCAACATACGGTTCCACTGAACGGTCTGATAATACTGCTCCTCTGTGAATTTATCGATTGTCGTCTGCCAGCTTGTCGGATAATTGGTATTGATATTAAACATATTCGTATTGCCCCAACACCAGTCAAAATCCCACTGCGGACCGAATTTAGCCAGTTCACCAACATCTTTGTAGAAGAAAAAGCTGTTCTTCATACTATCCCAGTTCATCGCATATTCACAAAACAGAAAATTATTCACAAGGCTGTCCATATCGAACAATTCACTGTAATGCTTGCCATCATTTACATGATCCGTATATGTGACCGCTGTATAGTGGGCGTCCTTCCACTGTTTTTCCCTGCTGCCTTCCTTGTCAGTGTAATATTTCTGGGTACCATTGTTAAAATAGAAATCATCACTATGCAGTGCATACTCAAAAGCTTGTGTATAGTTCTTTGCATATTCAAACAAGGATGTACTCTTGAAACTATTCACAATTGCCCGTTTTTCTGCATCTGTTTCAGCATCCTCTCCCGGCTCGGGAGCACTGAAATACATTGGTTGTTTATAGTTTGTTGCAATACTTGCCAGTGTATTATCCCCAATACTGTAAAAGTCCATTTCAGCAAGAAAACCTCCCGTAGTATCCGGAAGCGTAATATCATAATCAGCAAAATCATAAACATGAACCGGATTCTCATAATAACTGATATTGGTCAGATCACAATCCTCTCCCGTCAGATGCAATTTTAGCATTTCCGGAAAACCAAAATCATTTTGTGCACTGGCATCAAATACCGTTGTCTTCCCATTTGCCCCCGTAATGTCGCCATGCATCGTAATCCTATTTCCGATTCTTTTAATAGAGAGTTTCACATCCGCATCGGCTAATATGTCCTTCCTCCTATCATTGCAGATATTACTAATATTTCCTTCCCACTTTGCTGCAGCATTCTCGCCATTATACCACCAAATATTGCCATTACACACCGCTGTTAAATAGTTGGCCTCATCCTGCGATGCAAGTTCTACAACAAAATTGTCATATTCCTGATTGGTCTTATATCCTTTATTGTGGAACTCAAAGGATAGACTGAAGTCTCCCGTCAAAGAAATCCAATCCGTTTTTGCTTCTGCAAAATTGCCGCAGGACAAATCTGGAATTGCTATTTTTTCTACCTCATCAGAACCCGCTGCATCATAAGTCACTCTTTTCTCATCTATCCAGGAATAGTCCGAAGCCATAATGGTTTCTAATTCACTGATAAACTCTTTTCTTTTCGTCTTATCCCATCCATTTTCTTTTGCGACTGCTTTACCGATCGTATCTGCCGCATCCTCACCAATACCCGTCCAGTCAGTAATGTCAATCCGGCCCGGGTCCACACGGCGATGTTCACAGAGCTGATACACACCTTCATACTGTCCGTTATAAATCAGTGTTACATTCGTAGACTTAAAGTAAAATTCTGTACCGATATCACCGGAAAAATCATACAGCAATTTATTGCGCAGCAAAGAGTGGTCAATATCATTGGCCAGCAAAACCCAATGTTTACTCGTATAGGACTTGGATGTTCCATCCTCATTCTGCTCGGCACCTAATCCCAGCAGATCTGCCTTTTCACTCAACTTAAGTTTAAAGGGACGCTTTGGACGGTAGGCAGTGGAATTCCCCCTCAGCTTGACCTGTCCGGTACCATCATACCAGTAATCCTCGTTCTGATAGGTATCATTTCCTACCAATTTGATGGAGGTATTCTCTTCCTCTGTATAATCCTTTGTTACATCATAATAATTGGTTTCCGAGTTAATATAAATAACCGGAGTCTTACTACAGTAAATCGTAAGTTTGGTATCCCCAATTGCCCCATAGATCACACTTTCCAAATACTCTTCCGTAATCTCCAGTGCCGGCTGCTGTACACTTTTCACTGTCTCATAGACAACCTTATTTCCATCTTGCCCGGAAACCACCTTCTTTACCGTCCATAAAACATTCTCCGTCACTTCTTCCGTTACGGCATCCTGCGTATGTAATACTTTCAACGTGTCTCCCGGTTTCACATAGGCATGATCAAAGGAATAACCATCTGCCGACATTGCCGTCGTATTGTCGTTGATTTCCACCCCTTCCTCCACAGCAGCTGCTGCCCGCAGTGGAGATGGAATACCTGTTACTATAAGTGCCGCTGTGCAAAGAACACATAACACCTTTTTCACCATTTTTTTACACATACAAGGGTCCTCCGTTTCGTTCTTTCAATTAATATACTTAAATTAATTATAACGTTCGGGAGAAACATAAGTCAATAAATAAATTATTGACTTACACTTTTGCACAGATTGTCCAAATCATAAGCTTCTTCGAATAAACATTCTTCCGCCAGATAATCTAGATTTTCCTCTGAATGCTCCACCTCTTTCGCATAAATCCTCACAATTTTCTGCCAATCCTCTAAATCAAATTTTCCGTTCTTCTCTGCAATACACATCATATTTATATCCCGTATCATAAGAAAAGAAATGGCAATAAATTTTGCTTTTCCCAAAAAATCATAATCATCAACACACCGTGCCAGACACATAAAAGTATAATACACCATCAAATGCTCATACACATATTCCCTGTCAGTTTCCTCTATATCTAATTTTAACTTTTCTAAATCCTCCTCATATTGAACCATTCCATTTTCCGGTTTTACATACCGGCTCTGCAACTTCTCTAAAAAGTTCTCCCATTCCGCATTGATACTGGCTATTGCCGTAAAGGAACACATTCGCTGAAGAAAATAACCATAACACTGAGAGAGATTCATTTCACTTTTATATCGTTTCCCCCACTTCTCTTTTTCTGACATATATTTTACTGTGTCCACTGACGGAATCTCCATTTCACGTCCCTCATTCAAATATCCCTGCACTTCTTTTGCATACAATAAAAAGGATACCGTTCTCTCTTCAATCGATACTTCCCTATTTTGCAAAATTTCGATTGCCCGGTTTCTTGCATGCAGCACCACTCTTGCCAGAGCAAGCTCCTCTTCACTTTCTTCAAAGTCTAACTCACCCTCTGTTTCCTGTTCCACAAATGAAATCTTTTCTTTCTTCCCAAATATCAAGCGTCCTGCCTCGGGACAACTGGCACTGATTGCCACCTCACGCGCCCCACCAAATTCAAAAAAATTTCTCGGTGTAAAGGTGCAGACATAGCACAAGGCATCCTCTCCCAGCTCCTTATAGATTTCACAGAGATTCTTCTCATTCAAAAACGGACACCTTCGATTTTCTCCCAAAGAAAAGCCATGCCTTTCATAGACATCTGCGTCCTCACTACTGTACTCCTTCATCAGAGAACGAAGCTTCTCCCCAAATTCCCCCTCGACACTCATATAGTAAGCATAACTCTCATCATCAATGTCAATTTCCCAGCCGGCACAGCAGGTATCCTCACACTGACCGGCAATACATTTAAAATTCTCGTAATAACTTGGATATCGTAACTTCATATTCGCCTTTTCCCTCTTCTCTTTTATTTCATCTCTGCCTTTTTATTTTACACCTTATTGGATGGAAACGAAAGCAAAAAAAGCGTCGTGAGAATCCGACGCTCTTGAAGTTTGCCAAAGGCAAACTTCGCTCCGCAAATGTCGAACTTTCCTATACAATGAGAAAAGCGTCGTAGAAATCCGACGCTTTTTCATTTACTTGTGTCAAACATTGCTCTGCAAATGAGAACTTTCCCATGCTATAAAATCCTGCCGTGTTAAATCAGTTTGTTCGTTTTAAGAGCAATTACCCGGTCTACCGGATATTTACAACTGGTATAATGGCTGGAGGAGAACAGGGCATAGGTATAAGTGCCGTAAATTGCTACTCCCTCTACCATTGGCGGCATGGTCGTTACTGCCAATGCCGTGTTCTTCAATATTTTTCCATTTGTTCCTACATTAGAATAAGACGGATAATAGGTCCGAATCTGGGAAATATAACCGGATTTTGCTTTTTTGGTCCGATAACTTCTTGTGAGAATCATTTTGCCATCCGTATCAAACGTAATTCCCTGCGTTTTGCTTGGCACAGCCATTGTGTAAGTCTGCTGCAGCGATGGTGCTTTTTTCTTGTCCGCAATACTATAACCATACATAGTAGAACTACTTTGACTGAATGAGCCGACCCACAGAACATCATTATAATATCCCATAAAAGATGCCGTACCGTTTACTTTATTCACGGTACTATAACCTGCCAGTGTTGTATACGAAGTTCCCGCATTTACCGCATCGGTTACAACACTGTACGGAAAACTGGCAACGTTTGTTCCTTTTGAAATCCATACATTCGTTCCATCATATGCCATTCCACCAACTTTTGCCTTGCTTGGCAGAACAATTGTTGTAATATAAGACTTCGACGCCTTACTGATTACATAAATTACAGAATAATCCACCCCTTTTGAATCATACGCAGAAATCAAAAGATAACTTCCTGCATGACAGATTGCCTGTGGAACCATACTGGTACATTTAAAACCTGCCACATTGGTTGTTTTCATACCGGGAATGGCAAAGCTCTTATTATAATTCATATAAGTCCGCATTTTCTTATAGGTCTTATAGGCTGGTGACTTAGTAAATGATGTCTTTGTGCTATATTTTTTTGCTGTTTTTGATGTAGCGGATACGGATGCTGTCTTTGCCGACAATGCCGTAGACAAATCACTTTCTACAATAGCACTGCCAACCTTCTTGTAAGCAGTCATACGAAAATAGTACGTAGTATTCTGCAACAATGACTTTTTGTCATAGGTTGTTACCGCACCATCCGAAATCGTTGCTGTCTTTGTGTATGCACTATCCGTAGATGGACGGGAATAAATAACATAGCCATCCGCTCCCTCTACCTTTTTCCATGTGATGCGGATCCGTTTGGAACCCCCCCGGAGACTAATCGTCGGTGCAGCCGGTTTGTACAATTCCAGCTGATTGTCCGGAACTGGTGTCGGCGTCACTTCTGTCCCTGTGATACTGCCGCCAGAGACCACCCCGGTTGTTTGTGAAGAATTTTCTGCTGCCGTCTCTGCTGCTCTTGCCTCTTTCCAGCTGTTCTGTGGAAGAACTCCCGCCACCATCGCCAAGGTGAGACACATGGCCATCGCCTTTGCTGTTTTTTTCTTTTTCATATGAACCTCCAATCTGTAGGAACTTTTCCTACACTCCTATTATTCAGAATAACTATACTATAACACCAGATTTTGTCAAGGACGTGAAAAAAGTATGGCATTTATTTGACATTTTCTTACCAATTTTGTAGTATGGATTCAGCGATTACACGAACATTTCAGTAGTAGATCGGAGGTACTCATGAACGATGCGCTGTTGGGAATCCACACAGAAGAAATCCAAAGGGACGGAAAGGATACCTATCATTTTCACCGCTATGAACCGACTCCTTATGCGGTTATTGACACCCTTTTTGATGTCTATACCCCTCAAAAAGAAGATGTCCTTGTGGATTTTGGCTGTGGACTGGGACGACTTAATTTCTACTTGGAACATCGCTTTGGTATACAGTCCGTAGGAGTAGAAATGGTAGAAGCTTATTATTTGCGTGCTCTGGAAAACCAAAAGACCTATAACGGAAAAAAAGAGAACATTTCCTTTGTCCATACGGCAGCACAAGATTATGAAATCTCTTCTTTCGATACGATATTTTACTTTTTTAATCCGTTTTCTGTCAATATATTCCGTCGCGTTGTGAATCACATTCTAGCATCCTTTGAAAGTCACCCGCGAAAAATCACCTTGCTTTTGTACTACCCGGAAGATGAATGCATTTTCTATTTAGAACATCATACGGATTTCCGGCTTGTAGATGAAATTGCTGCCAGTGACACAATTACCAAAGACCGTCGTGAACGCTTTTGTGTCTATTCACTGACCGGACTCTGATACCGCTCCCAGCCTGCGACAGACTTTTCAAATAGAACACAGAGCCAGTAGGTATCTATTTCCTCCTCCTCTTCTTCTTTAGGAACATCAATTCCAAATTCATAAGCATATCCAGTCTCTACGGTATCCTCCACAACGGTAAACACAGTTCCTTTTGTCAGCCGTTTCAACACCGCTTCCTGTGCTGGTGCCGGCACATCTTCATCGGGAATTTCCCGCTGCAGCATACCATTCGCATCATAATATTTCAATCCCTCTTTCATAAATCTGGCAATCCTTGCATTTTCCAGTCTGAGCAGAATCTCTCCACAGAACATATCCTGATATCGGCTGTTCTGTGAATTCTTTGCTTTAATAACTGCACCGTTAAAAGTAAACTCCATTCTGTCCTCCAAAAAAGAGAATTCTAAAATATTGGAATCATCAAAACAAATCTGATTCAGTTCATTCACACATTGAAATTTCATTTTCCCTTCACTCACCTTTTTTCTTTCACTACTACATCATTGCGAAGTCCCAGCACAAAAAGGAGACTGGATATACCAATGAGCAAATTTACTAATTTTTTCACAAAATTATACATCACATAAACATCGATCTTCGTAAACGATGCCACATACCGCACTGCCTCCAAAAATTCTAAGCCAAAGCTAAGGATAAGCAGGACAGAACCACACACCGCCAATGCCTTCGGGCCTATATTCTGAAAGTAGAAGAAACAGATCCCCAAGCAAACCAGCTGGATTCCGCCTAGTATAAGAAAACTGGTTGCTGCACTCTTCTCGTAATGAATCGGTATATAGATTAAATTATCAACAGATGCCAGCAAAAATAACGCATAACTGATAATCAGCCAGCCTCCGGTTCTCCTTTCCTGTGACATTCCATGAATAGAAACCGCCATAAAAACAGTTCCTGCAAAAGTCAACGGCGTAACAAAGAGAAAAATAACAACTACCGGAATCGAAACTAACCCCAATCTGGCTTCATTTATCATAATCATAATACCTTGTACAAGGGAAACCGCAGCCATAAACATAGTAATTAATGTGAGCACCCTCATTGGTATCTTATATATTTCTCCTTTAATAGATAGTGAATTCATACGCAATCCCCTCCCTCTATTTATAAAAAGATTTAAATTTATTTTACCACAGTTTCAAAATAATTGAAACAGAAACTTGAATATTCGGATACTTTTTGGGAATTATAGTTAGCAAAAGAAAAAAAGGAGATGTTATTATGCAATTATCACAACAGGAAACTGCTGTAATCAAAGATTTACAGACACAGGAAAAAAGCTGCGTGGAAAAGTACCGCTTTTATGAAAAATCAGCTCATGACGAACAGTTAAAGCAGCTGTTCCACCGCATTGGTGATGAAGAGCAGGAGCACTTTGATTCCCTCGGTAAGTTGTTAAAGGGAGAAATGCCTATGGTAAATGCTGCGGAAACCGGAATGGAAGGCTATTCCCCATCTATGTCCTATCCGGCTAATGATAACTCTGATGAGAAAAAACACGATGAATTTCTCTGCACGGACTGCATCGGAACTGAAAAATTAGTTTCTTCCACTTATAATAATGACTTATTCCGTTTCGCTGCTACCGGTGTTCGGAAATTATTGAACCACATTCAGACAGAAGAACAAAATCATGCCGAAATGATTTTCAAATACAAGACAGTAAACGGAATGGCTTAGTCATATTTACGGAACCTCATGCATATACTTTATATGAATATTTGTGTCCATGGACAAGCGTCTGTGGACACAGGAAATGAGGTTATATACAATGAAAAAATACATACCTTGTATTCTTTTATTCCTTTTTTTACTATCCGGATGTCAAAATGAGGGACAGACCATTGCCGAAACTACTGCCCCCGCTCCCTCAGCAGCACCCTCTGAAATTTCTATGGGTTCTCTTTCCGGCAATTATTTTGCTTACAATCCTCTTGAAAATTCTCTATCCCTTTGGACTCATACGAAGAAAACATATCACATGTACACCCTGAAAAGAAATCACCAATGGTTTGGACCTGTTGTCAGCTGGAAGGCTCCCAAAAATTGCATCTATGATAATTTTGTCTATGGAAGCGATGGTTCTCTGTATGCGTGCCAAAAAAAGTTTTACAAAAACACCTTGCAGAATCAGACCCTGATAAAACTTCGGAAAAACAAAAAAGTATCTAAAATCCCCTTGAGCAGTCTTCCTAAAAAAGAAATTACAGATATTTCTTTTTCCGGCACAGCTCTTGCCCTCACTTTTTGCGATAATAGTGTACGCTTTTACAACATTGCAGAAGGACAAGCTCTGGGAGCCTCCAATATAAAAGGCTGTTCCGGAAAAAATATGCTGCAGGAGCATTTCTATTTTACCGAAGAAAAGAATGCCACTACGGGAGAAGCGGCCTTGATCAGCTATGACATCCGGACCGGTGAGGTACAAAAAACCTATCCGTTAGGAATCCGCAACACCGTCCCGGTGAGCAACTACCGTGAAAAGCTGTATTTATTATTGCCAAGTGGGATTTATACCGGCAATACCAAGGAAGCCTCTCTCTTTAAACAGACCGCTTTTTCTTCTCTGGGACTGCCGGAAAATGCCCGGATTACTTTTTTTCAAGCGGCAAGAGATGACACGCTCTATCTCGGTTTCTATGACAGCAAACAGATTTTTCATCTTAGAATTGTAACTCTTTCTCCTTTATGCTATACTAATAAGCATACGAAAACATAAAAAAGGAGAAGTACACATGAAAAAATTTATTCAGGAATTCAAAGAGTTCGCCCTACGCGGCAATGTTATGGATTTAGCAGTCGGCGTCATTATCGGTGCTGCATTTCAGGCAATCGTTAAATCTCTGGTAAATGATATTATTACGCCAGTAATCGGATTGTTCGGCAAAATGGATTTTAAATATTTATATTTTGAAATCCGCGGAGTAAAAATCGGTTATGGAGCTTTTATTACCGAAATTCTGAATTTTATCATTATGGCATTTGCTATTTTCCTTATGATAAAGGGATTGAATGCTTTGACTAGACTGGGCAGACGAAATAAGATAGAAGAAACGGTTGAAAAAACAACAAGAGAATGCCCATTCTGTTGCAGTGAAATTACAATTAAGGCTGTAAAATGCCCACACTGTACTTCTGATCTGCCAGCACTTGAGGATATAGAAGCAGAATCGGAATAAGAGAATGTATTCAGCATATGCCGGACTTTCCTATACAATAAAAAGCAACGTATATTAATTTGAAAAAGGTTCCATTAAATACGTTGCTTTTTTTGTACTTTTCTTTATCAATCCGTCTCAAAGCTTCTTTCCGGTAAGAAGTTCATAACCCTGCAGATATATATCAATCGTCTTATCCACAACATCCTGTGGCAGCGTCCAGTTATGTCCTTCGTGTTCTTTTAACCAGTCTCTTGCAAACTGTTTATCGAAAGAAGGCTGTCCATGACCTGGCTCATAACCCTCTGCCGGCCAGAATCGGGAACTATCCGGTGTCAGCATCTCATCACCAATCACAATGTTGCCATCTTCATCCAGACCGAACTCAAACTTAGTATCTGCAATGATGATTCCCTTGCTCAGAGCATATTCAGCACATTTCTTATACAGAGCAATCGTATAATCGCGAAGTTTTGATGCGTACTCTTCACCCTTTCCCGGGAAATATTTCTCTAAATGTACAATGCTCTGTTCATAAGAAATATTTTCATCATGGTCACCGATCTCCGCTTTGGTGGATGGTGTGTAAATTGGCTCCGGCAGCTTGTCCGATTCCTGCAAACCTTCTGGAAGTTTGATTCCGCAGACCGTACCGTTCTTCTTATAGCTCTCCCAGCCGCTTCCGGTAATATATCCACGTACTATACACTCAATTGGCAGCATTTTCAGTTTACGGCAAAGCATACTGTTTCCATCAAACTTTTCCTGCCGGAAAAACTCCGGCATGTCATTGACATCCACCGAAATCATATGATTGGGAACAATATCCTCCGTCATGTCGAACCAAAATTTGGACATTTGGGTCAGAACAGTCCCCTTCTTTGTTACCTCGTTATTTAAAATAACATCAAAACAACTAATGCGGTCCGTGGCAACGATAATCAGACTGTCACCATTGTCATAAATCTTACGAACTTTTCCTTCCTTCATTTCTTCTACTTCTGTCTTGTTAAAAATCTCAAAATCCATCTTGTTGTCTCCTTTCAAAATTCTTTCTTATTTCAAATAATTAAGACTTCTCAGACTTCCTTTCGGAAATTTATAGTCCGGTGTCTGTAATGGGTACTTGATTTCCTCCTCATAATACCAAGGATCCGATTTATGGGCAGGATTTTGTATCACATGAAATTGTTGTGCCGGTGTACCGCCCTGTGCCAGCAAAAAGGCTTTCTTTCCTTCTGCATTTTCACAAATATCCACAACCATCACAGCATGTCCCCCACTGCCGCTCTTTACAAATACGTCCCCTGCTTTCAATTTGGAAAGACTCGTCTTCTCCGACTCTTTTTCCATCGTAGCACTGCTGGTCTTCAAAAATACAGCCTGTAAATATTTTTGAAAATTCTCATAGGACTCATCATAAGTCCCCTGCTCAATCCAGCCACTTCTCGTCCTTCCATTTAAAATACGATACCCCTCTCTCCAGCGGATATAATCCGCTTGGAATCCATTTCCAAATTGAAAAGAAATTTGGTTATATCGTTCCTGTTTCCACAAATATTCCGCCACAACACGTTGTATGGAGGAAGTTGCCTGCTGCAAATTTACTCTTTCTAATGGAAGTTTGAAAACAGCCACATGATTGTTCTGCTTCTCCTTTACCTGTCCGTTAAACAACTTCACCTTGGCACCATCTTTTCTCACGGAATAGGTTCTCAAAAAAGTTGCCAGACTATTGTCTTCTGCTTTCGTTCGTTTATAGCCTGCCGGTGTCTGTATTCGGCTCTCCAAAGTCGTTCCCTGTGCCTGAATCAGTTCCATTCCGTCACCACTGACAGCACTTCCTGATATCGCACTGCCTGATGTCACACCATCCGGTACAGTTCCGCCGGAATCTGCTGTTCCAGAGTCTGCTGCCACCTTCGGTTCTTCCACCGGACTGCTCCATGCCATTGTCCTCCATAGAGGAAATAACAGAATCAATATTACTCCACCCAAAGCACCGGCAATTAATATTGCTCCTCTTTGCGTCATTCTTCCGCTTCTCATCTTTCCCTCATTTCTATCTTCTTGTACTGTTTTTACTTGATACCTCTACTGTTTGATAATGCCCGACCGCATTGCCATATGAAGATTATATCAAATCACGCTTATTTTTCAAGAGATATTATTGTGCCTCTCTTACGATCTGTTCGGCCAAAGCCAAATAATTTGCTTGTTCTGCCTGATGTATACGTCCGATTTCATATTTCCGAAGCGCTTCTGTTGTTTTTTCCCCTATGCTGTAAAATATTTTTTCATCCATTCCATATATTATATTTCTATTTAATTTTCTTGCATTTTTCTCCTGTTCTTGTAAAATGCAGTCCATGAACCGCCTTACTGAAGAAGCACAAGTAAAAATAATTCCCGCATAATCCTCTAATGCCCGTGGCAGCTCAAACACCACTTCACAATTTTCATATACCACACATTCGTTGAATTGACAGCACCCCTGTAATGCTTTCTTCCAGTTGCTGCTCACTTGTTCTGCCCGGAAATACAATACCCGTTCTTCCGGACTCACATTTCGTTTTAATTTTTCTGCCAAGGCAGCACTTGTATATTTCTCAGGTATTAAATCTATCTTTAATCTATGTCTTTTTAAGTATCTTGCCGTACTTTCTCCGATTACTGCAATCTTCTTTCCTTTAAAAATGTCCAGACCCGATAACCGAATCAATCCCTCAATTCCATGTCTGCTCGTAAACACAAACCAGTCTGCTTCTTTTAGGATGGATAAGTCCCGATCACAGCCTTTATAACGAATTTCTCCCACCTGCAGTTCATCCACAGGAACTCCCTGTCCTCTCAGAATTTTAGCAAGTTCTGTTTCTCCCTGTCCGATTTTAGGCAGTAAATACTTTTTCTTTAAAGCTGCATTTAATCTTTCATGTAATTTCACCACGTCTCCTACCACAATAATGGCAGGCGATGTAATTCCTCTTTCCCCTGTTTTCTGCTCAATATTTTCTAAACTTCCCACCACGCACTGCTGTTCCGGCATTGTGCCATGGGAAATAACAGCCACCCTCTGAGCCGGCGGCATCCCAGCATCCATCAGATGATCTGCGATTTCTCCCAGTTTACTCAATCCCATCAAAAATATGCAGGTTTCTTTTCCTTTTGCCAGAGCATCAAAATCAATATCTGCCAGTTCATCTCTTCGGTTATGGGCTGTCACTACATGAAAACCGCCGGATACTCCCCGATGGGTGATGGGGATTCCCGCATAAGCCGGTGCCGCCACGGCAGAAGTTACACCGGGAACAACTTCAAAAGAAATCCCATGTTCCAGCAAATACAAGGCTTCTTCTCCCCCTCGTCCAAAGACATAAGGATCCCCGCCCTTTAACCGTATTACCGTATTATATTGCAAAGCCTTGTCCACAAGAAGGGCATTTATGTCTTCCTGTTTCAAGGTATGATGGTGATTTTTCTTTCCCACATAAATGCACTCACAGCTGTCCGGAACTTCTTTCAGCAATTCCTCGGACACCAAACGGTCATAGACTACACATTCTGCCCGCTGAAGGAGTTTGTACCCCCGCAATGTAATCAGTTCCGCAGCCCCCGGCCCGGCACCTACCAGATAGACGCACCCTTTGCCCTGTTTCATTTCATCTGCTCCTTTATATTTTGGATTGTTTTTTCCAGTATTTCCTCTGCCCCTTCTCCCATTACCTCAGAAAAAGCCAACGGATTCCCTGTTTCTGTCCCGAACATAGCAAGAAGCCGATATGTTTTCCCAGACAGTTTTTTACAGCTTGCTCCCACTGGTGCATGGCATCCGCCTCCCACCGCCTCCATATACGCCCGTTCTAAGGAAGCTGTCATATGGCTTTCTTCATCCCATAAAGCATCTATCTTTTCTTTCAATTGCACATTATCCGCTGCCACTTCCAATGCCAGTACCCCCTGTGCAGGTGCCGGAATCATTTCCTCTTCCTTAAGATACTGTGTAATGACTGCTTGCATTCCCAACCGATGAAGTCCGGCTGCAGCAAGAACAATACCATCCAGCTTTTCCTCCTTCATCTTCCGCAATCTGGTATCTATATTTCCCCGGATTCCTACAATCTTCAAATCCGGCCGGATTCTCTCAAGTTGTACTTTTCTTCGGATACTGCCTGTCCCGATTACCGCTCCCTCCGGCAGCTCAGAAAGTTCTTTTTTTTCACGCAGAATCAACACATCCCGGTTATCCTCCCGGCCCCATGTCCTGGTAAAAATCAGACCGGCTGCCGGTTCCGGCATATCCTTCATACTGTGAACAGCAATCTGAATTTCATCCTGCAGAAGTTTTTCTTCAATTTCTCGAACAAATATCCCTTTTCCGCCAATTTCATTCAGTGGTCTATCCTGAATTCTATCTCCCGCCGTACGTATGACACAGATTTCACATGACAGCTCCGGGTACGCTTCTTCCAACTTCTCCTTCACATGTTCTGCTTGCGCCAATGCCAGCTTCGAACCTCTCGTTCCGATTTTTATTTTCATAACTGCTCCTATTCCTCTATCTGAAACAAATGCTGTATCATTTGCTTGTACCTTTCCTGTTCCTCCCTTGTATCCAGCTGCTTCAATTCCTGGATCGGTTCCCGTAAAAGCCGCTGCAAGGAGGCATTGAGTACCTTTTTTACTATTTTCTGCTCCCGGCTGCTCAAATCCAGTTTCCGGTTCAAATAGTCATAGCTGTCCCCCACGATGTCATGACAGCGCTTCTGTAAGGATTCTATCGTATTATCCATATGGCTCGCCTTGAGCCATTCCTGTGTATCCTGTACTGCCGTTTGGATAAACTGTTCACTCTCCTTCGCCAGCTGCTCCCGTTCTTTCCGGTTCTCATCGGATATCTGCTGCAGGGTATCTAAATTAATAACGGATACTCCTTGACACTGTTCTAATTCCTTATCTACATCCCTTGGCGCTGCCAGATCAAGAAACGTGATTTCTTTCTCTTCTGGTAACGTTTCTTTGTAGTCTTCCAGACGGATGACAAGATGCGGGGAAGCTGTAGCCGTAACAACAATATCACAACCTTTCATCGTTTCATACCGTGCACTATATTCCACAATGTGAATCTGCGGAAAGGACTCCATTAATTCTTTCGCATGACGATAGGTCCGGCTGCCCACAAAAATCTCCCCCGCACCATATTCTACTAAATACGTCAGTGCCAGAGCCGCCGTTTTTCCACTGCCTATCAAAAGGACTGTTTTTCCGCATATTCCGCAGGTCTTCTCCAAACACTGTATCCCTACATAGCTGACCGACAATGGCTTTTCACTAATCTTATATATAGTTTTAACTTCTTTTGCACAGGTAATGCTATCCCGTACAATTTTATTTAACTCTTTTCCTGTATATCCCATCGTACGGGAAAAATCCATCGCATCCCCCACTTGTCCTAAAATTTGGTCCTCTCCCAGTACAAGAGATTCCAATCCGGCTGTCACACGAAAAAGATACGCCAGTGCCATTTCCCCCTGCATCATCCGAATATATTCACGAATATTCACCTCCGGAAATGCATTCTCATAACATTGTCGTACCTGCTCAAGAACCGGCTTATCATTGTTCTGTTCCGCCGTTTTCCCATTTTCAATTTTTCCCACGGACGAAAAGAAGAAAACCTCACTGCGGTTACAAGTGGATAGCACCATGCATTGTTCCACGCCGATTTTCTGCAATTCCTTCCACAATTCTATCTTTTTAGAATCGGTGAAGGAAACAAGTTCCCTCACCGATAATGGTGTTTCCTGATAACGAACACCGACATAGCCAAAATTTAAGTCTTCCATCAGTCTGCCAAAATCTCTTCTTTTCTCTCTAACAATTCATTGGAAAGCAAAAGCTTCTCTGTTTCCTCAAATCCGATTCGCGCAATCGTATCGGCAAAACGCTCTCCTGCCTGTCCCTTATCGCGGAACAACAGAATTGCTTTCTCTACCATGTCCAGAACCTCCTCTTCCGAAGTAAAGATTTTGGATAATGCCTGCCCATGAGCCGTTTTCTTGCCCCAGCGTCCGCCGACATATACCTTAAAGCCCGGTACAGCACCATCGTTTACATGGAATGGACAGAACTTGATACAACGTCCGCAGTTATTACAAATATTTTCATCAATCTGAATTTTACCGTCTACTACTTTTGCCGCATGCATTGGACATTTTAACTCGATCTGACATTTCCCACATCCTTTGCACAATTCTTTGTCATGGGCACGGACCATCTGTCCCACAATACCAAGGTCATTCAAGTCAGGTTTTACACAATTATTCGGACATCCACCGGTTGCAATTTTAAATTTGTGCGGCAGTTTCACATCCCCATATCCTTTATAAAAGCGCTCATGGATTTTTTCGGACAAAGCATATGTATCATATAATCCATACTGGCAGGTTGTACCCTTGCATGACACAATAGGACGAATTTTAGCTCCTGTGCCACCTGTTTCTAATCCTGCTCTGGCAATATACTGCCGGAATGATTCAATATTGTCATAATGAACCCCTTTTACCTCTACCGTAAGACGGGTAGTAAATACCATCTCTCCCGTTCCGTATTTCTCAGCTGCCTCTGCAATTACCTTCGCCTGTTCCGCTGTAATTTTACCATTCACCGTAATGACACGGATATTGAACAGATCTGTTCCCTTATTATTCAGACATCCCATTGCCTTTACACGTTTTATATCTTCTTCATTTATTGTACAAGCCATCCCTTCTCCTCCTGTCTTTTCCCTTTACTTTTCAAATCAGTTCCATTCTATCATTTATTTTTTTATCTGTAAAGAATTCTTTCATCGCAAAAATGGTTTTCTGTATATCCTCTTCACTATGAGCATCCGACACAAACATAGCCTCGAACTGTGCCGGTGCCAGATAAATTCCATGCCCGAGCATATATCTGAAATACTCCGCGTATGCATCCGTATCAGAGGATACGGCTCCTTCATAGTCTTTCACCGTCTCAGGAGTAAAGAAAATGCTCATAAGCGAACCAATCTGATTCACCGAAATGATACCATTCCCCACCTCTCTTACCGTCTCTGCCAACAGTTCCGTCTTTTTCTCCAAACGATTATAGATATTTATATCCTGTTTTAATATTTTTAATGTCTCAATTCCTGCTGTCGTGGCAATCGGATTTCCAGACAAAGTCCCTGCCTGATAAACCGGCCCCACAGGAGATACCATATCCATAATTTCTTTTCTTCCGCCATAAGCACCGATCGGCATTCCTCCACCAACAATTTTCCCTAACGTGGTCAGATCCGGCATGACACCATAATATTGCTGTGCTCCGCCCAGTGCCAGACGAAATCCCGTAATTACTTCATCAAATATTAAAAGTGAGCCATTCTTTTTCGTAATATCACGAAGAAAGGGAAGAAATCCCTCCTCCGGCAGCACAACTCCCATATTCGCCGCCACCGGTTCTACAAGAACGGCTGCAATCTCACCCTCATTTTCCTCAAATAATCGTTCTACTGAAGATTGGTCATTATAAGAAGCCACCAACGTATTTTTTGTATAATCCGCCGGGACCCCTGCACTATCCGGCACCGATGTCGTGAGTGCTGCCGAGCCCGCCTTTACGAGCAGACCATCCGAATGACCATGATAGCATCCACGGAATTTTATAATTTTATCCCTGCCGGTAAATCCCCTTGCCACACGTATTGCACTCATGACCGCTTCTGTTCCTGAACTGACAAGCCGGTTTACCGGCATGGATGGAATTAAATCTGCAATTAATTCTGCTAACTCCAGTTCTTTTTCTGTCGGAGCACCATACGTCAGCCCCTTTTCACAGGCTTTCTGCACGGCTTCTATTACTTGCGGATGTGCATGTCCCAATATTCCGGGCCCCCATGAACATACGTAATCAATATATTCCTTTCCGTCCACATCTATTATATAGGATCCCTTTGCCGATTCAATAAACCGCGGAGACATCCCTACCGAGCCAAAAGCACGGACCGGACTGTTTACTCCGCCGGGAATACATTTCTTTGCTTTTTCAAATAACAATTCTGATTTTGTCTTCATGCGTCCTCCTTCAGCCACCTTGCCACATCTAAAGCATGATAGGTTATAATCATTTTGGCTCCTGCACGCTTGAAGGCAATCATATTTTCCATTACTATCTTTTTCTCGTCAATCCAGCCATTTGCCGCTGCCGCCTTTACCATAGCATATTCTCCACTGACATTATATGCCACGACCGGAATATTAAATTTTCTTTTAATCTCCTTTATTATGTCCAGATATGCCATAGCAGGCTTTGCAATGATGAAATCCGCTCCCTCTGCGATATCCTGTTCCACTTCCCGCATCGCTTCCTCTCCATTGGCAGAATCCATCTGATACGTTCTGCGGTCACCAAACCCCGGTGCGGAATGGGCAGCATCCCGAAATGGTCCATAATAAGCAGAAGCAAACTTGGCACTATAAGACAGAATCGGTGTATATAAAAATCCCTCTTCATCTAATGCCTGCCGGATTGCTCCTACTCTTTTGTCCATCATATCACTGGGAGCAATGATGTCTGCTCCTGCCCTTGCATATGCCACCGCAGCTTTCGATAGGAGCGGTAAAGTTTCATCATTTCGTATCACCCCATCACATACCAGCCCGCAGTGTCCATGAGACGTATACTCACAAAGACATACATCTGCTATAATAAGAAGATTCTCATACCGTTCCCGAATAAAGCGAATCGCCTGTGGAACAATTCCATTTTCATCATACGCACCACTTCCCATTTCATCTTTATGTGCCGGAATGCCAAACAATAGAACCGCTGGAATTTCTGCATCTACTACCCGGTCTATTTCCTCCGGCAGCCGGTCCAATGAATACTGATAAATCCCCGGCATAGATTCTACCAGATTGCAAATATTTTCTCCCTCCCTTACAAATACCGGATAAATCAATTCATCTGCTCTGACATGATTTTCCCGTACCATATTCCGTAAAGTTTCCTTCATCCGCAGCCTTCTTGTCCGTTCCACTTAGCTCATTTCCTTTCCTGACTGACATTTTATTCTCAATGGCTTTTTCCCATTCATCTTCTGCGGGAATTTGTCCGGTTCTCTCCCACTGGTTTAAAATTTGTAAATACACACTTTTTCGTAATGCTTCTGTGGGAACATTCTCTTTTACCTGCTCCCGAATCTTTCCCAAATAAGCAGTAATCTCTCCTAACTCCGGCGTCACAAACTCCCGGGTCTTCTCTTTCAAATACTGCGTGACCACCGGGCTGTTGCCACCACTGCTAAATGCCGCAACGACCTCACCGGCTTTCAAATACGCAGGTAAAATAAAGTCACAGTCTTTCTGCTGGTCTACTGCATTTACAAAAATTCCTCGTTCACGGCAGTCTCTACTGATTCTGTGATTTAATTTCTCATCATCCGTAGCAGCAATCACAAGAGAAAAGCCATCCAAATCTCCCGGCTCATATTCCTTTGAACAGCACATGACTTTCTCCTTCATCTCAAATATAGCATCCGAAATCTCCGTCGCTACTACGGTAACTTTGGCACCAAAATCCAACAGTACCCGAATTTTCCGAAATGCTACTGTGCCACCTCCTACAACTAGACAGGGACACTGTTCTAATTGAATAAACATTGGAAAATATGACATTTTTCCCTCACTTCCGCACTACCGATTCGCCGGCCTTTATACTTGCAGCTTCTGCAGAAAGGCACGGGTTCTCTCATTCTTCGGATGGTCAATGACTTCCTCCGGTGTTCCTTCTTCCACAATCAGTCCCTCATCCATAAAAACAACACGGTCGGATACCGCTTTGGCAAAATCAATTTCATGAGTAACAATTACCATCGTCCTTTTATCTGCTGCCAATGCTTTTAATATCCGTAAAATCTCTGCTGTAATTTCCGGATCCAAGGCAGACGTCGGTTCATCAAAAAATATGAGTTCAGGATGCATCGCCAATGCTCTGGCGATGGCGACACGCTGCTGCTGTCCACCAGATAATTCACAAGGATAAGCATTTTCTTTGTCCTGCAATCCGACTTTGGCAAGAATTTCTCTTGCTTCTTTATATACTTCTTCCGGTTCTCTTTTCTGAATTTTAATCGGAGCATCTGCCACGTTTTTCATAACAGAAAAGTGCGGAAATAGGTTGAAATTCTGAAAAACTAACCCAAATGTACCATTATAATTAATTTCTCCGGCATCTGCCGTTTCCAAATAAGTGGCACATCTCAGCAATGTGGACTTGCCGGAACCGGAAGGCCCAATAATCGAGACCACCTCTCCTTCCTTTACTTTCAGATTGATATCCTTTAAAACTTCTTTCCCGTCAAAGGATTTCTTGATATGACTTAATGTTAATACGACCATGCTAAAACCTCCTTAACGGTAATAATCTAATTTCTTTTCAAACTTCTCCATTACATAGGCAACAATAAAATTAAATATGTAGTAGAACACACCGGCAAGGAACAACGGATACAACGATTTCTCTGCCGCTGCAATCTGTTTCCCAATGGTAAACATCTCGGCATAAGAAAGAGCAAATGCGAGTGAGGTATCTTTTACCAACGTAATAATTTCATTCGTGACCGGTGGCAGTACCCTCTTGACCATCTGCGGAAAAATAATACGGAAGAAAGTCTGCGGTCTGCTATATCCCATTACCTTTGCTGCTTCCCGCTGTCCAATCGGTATACTTTGAATTCCTGAACGGTAAATTTCCGCAAAATATGCCGCATAATTCAAAGAAAATCCAATAATTACCGCATAAAAACGGTAAGAATAGGAGGTTGATATACCAAATACATAATATGGTGCAAAGAACACAACAAATAACTGTAACATTAATGGTGTTCCCCGCATTATGGAAATATAAATTCTGGCTATCCATTGCAGCACCGGGAATCTGCACATTCTGACTGCCGAAATCAGCAGGCCTAACGGCATGGAAAACAACAGTGTCAAACTAAAGATTGCCAACGTCGCCAGCATACCAGAACCAAGCTGCCGGAGAATTCCTAAAATCTTCGTGCTGCCTTTGGCACTGCCATTGCCACCGGCGGCTGTTCCTGAGACAGCTGTCCCTGAAACATTTTGCGGTCCCGGAGTTGCTAACTTCGCAGTATCAATATTGGGAACGCTGCCTCCGTCTATATATTTGGTATCCTCTGTGCTGAGACATGCACTGGATTCCAGTCCCCACTTCTTTACAATCTTGTCAAAGGTTCCGTCATACAGCATTTCCAAAAGAGTCACCTGCACCGTATCACGAAGTTCTGTATCTCCTAATTTAAAACCGATTCCATAAGCCTCTGTGGACAGATGTTCCTCTAACATTACAAAAACATCTTCTTTTCCCGCAAGCTGGTAATCTGCCACGCCGATATCCATGGCAATGGCGTCCACCATCCCGCTCTCTAAATTCATCATGGCAGAGTTGTAATCTGCCACCTGCTGTAATTCCTTGAAAGAAGCCGCTAATGCTTTATTCTCTTTCGACGCATCCTCTCCCGTCAGGGCAGCCAGTGCGGAAGAATCATTTTGTACAACAACAATTTTCCCTTTTAAATCCGATAATTGATGTATACCGGAATCCTTTTTAACAATGACAACCTGAGAATTATCCACATATGGCGTACTCCAGGTATACTTGTCCTCACGCCCATCCATCGTAAATCCATTCCATATACAGGATATAGCCCCGGATTCCAGTTCCGAATCTTTCGATTCCCAAGCAATCGGACGCTTAATTAATGTCCAGTTATTTCTTTTACACACCTCTTCTGCCAAATCCAAGTCGAACCCCACATATTCACCGGATTCATCCCGGTATCCATAAGGCGGAAATTCGGCATCAAATCCGACAATAAATTCCTCTTTTTCTACTGCCTGACACTTAGTCACTGACATTCCCAGTGTTCCAGTCAGCATCATCACCAGACAAAGAAGTCCCAATCCGGCTGAAAATCTTCGTCCACATTTCTTTTCCTTTTGCATTGTTCTGTCCTTTCTGCTTTTTAATACCTTATCCGATCATCCCCTTTGTAAAACATTTGCAGAGGATGCTCTCACGATGAACAAGCCACACTTGCTCCCGCTCACTGACACTCATTATATCATAATATTCGTCCCGACACAAACAAAGAGGAAAAAATGTTTGTGTCCAGCAAACGTTGGCACTTTTTAATTTTCCATCTTTCACGCAGAAACAAAACACTCGAACAGCCGCTCCCGCTTAATCAATTACGTAGCACTAAGGGTGCGCCGACCACGCGCACCCCTTAGTGACGCAATTGAAATACTGTTCTCATTGTTTTGTTTCTGTGTGAAATACTGCACAATTACAGATGTGCCTACAATTTCTTACCTGTTTTCAATCTCCCCGTAGGATTGAAGGTTATTGTTCTATTACTGTTTTTACAAGTTGCCAACCTATACTTCCTTCCCGCAATAAGGATAATGCATTTTCATATTTTACCCATTCTACGGAATCAACCTCACTCGACAACTTAAAATCTTGTTTGCTTACTGTCGCTTTATACCCTAACATTAGCATTTCTCTCTTTTCGTAAGGATAACTACTTACAAACTCCAAATCTTCGACATCTTGACCTATTTCCTCTTTAACCTCACGAATTACTGTTTCTTCAGCTGATTCACCTATTTTCATAATGCCTGCTACACAAACATATTTTGTTGTTGAAACATAATTTTGGCGAAGTAAGGCTACTTCTCCATACTCATTTACTACAGCTGCTATAATACTCGTTGTAAACATATCCCACAGAGGAATATTACATTTTTCACAAAAAGGAATCATTCCCTCATCACCAATTTCTTTGCTTATAAGTTTTGTTCCACAATGTGGACAATATGTAAATCTCATTCTTTATTACCTCCATCAAAATTCCAGCTTTCTTTATATTCTATCATATCCATATCAGATATTGTATTGTCAGACCATGCCTGCCGCCATCCAACACCAGCCTTGCATATTCAAGAGGTTCATCTATCGCCAGTGCATTAAGCGAATTCTGCAGGCAGGGAGTTGTTTTCAATCCGCCCTCTGCCTTATTACAATCAATCCGCACTATGTAATTCTCAAATGCCGTTACATCAATACTGTTATCTGTTGGTTATACTCTGCATATATCAATCTCACCTTATCCTTTCCTATAAATGTATTAAAAGCATCTTTTATCTGCAACAAAGTCCGTATGTATTTCTTCATTATCGTCATCAACATCAGGATAATCATCCAAATAGCATATAGTATCACCAGAAGCTATTTCCACAAAATCCATAGTATATATACAAAAAACATCTTCCGAGAAATTATCTGCTCCATTTTCGATTATCATATTTGGAAAAATTCGCACCATTCGGATAAAACACGCTTTTTCTCTCTTGCACTTTTGTATTTTGGGTTATACGGATATCCATCGAGCTGTGTACAATTGATTGACAACTCAAGTATTTCAGGCACTTACAAAAGAACTATTTTAGTTGCATTTGCTTTAACAATTTCACTATTTTATCTCTGTTTTTTCCAAGTTTCATAAAGGTAGGAAGTTGATCTGCTTGTGTCCGCATGCCCGCTCCCATAGGATTGGGATCCTCTCGTAACTCTGCGCTTAGATATTCTATCAGATAAGCAAGATGCTCTCTGTTTAGTGCCCATACCAGTTTGCCATCAAAAGAAGATAAAAACCAAAGTTCTAAACCAAATATGGATTCATATCCATTTCGTACTTGTTCGTAGCACCCATAATAACCTTTCTTCGTCTTTTGAACCTTTCCCTGCATTCTATGCCCACAGTAAGAACATACTACACGAAGGGCTGGATAATTCTTTTTTGCTTCCTCTGTAACATCTACTCTGTAATACCTTCCGCAGTTCTCACACTGGTTTTGAACATCATAACGATACCGAAACTGCTCTGTCTTCATAGATTTATTACAGTTTGTACAGACAAATCGATAAATCCCTTCATGCTCCGATACTATACCTCGCTTGCCACAATTTGGGCATTTAACATCAATCCCGGTTTGTATTACCGTACAAACCGAATATTTACCATATTTTTCATCCGTAATACGTTTCATGATTATCTTCCTTCCCTAATCATCTAATTCAGTTGGACATTGGTGGCTTCCACCTGTTTCTTGCATATAATGCCACGTCATCATCGTTTTCGACATCCTTTACTATTCCTTCGCCTACAATATGAGGACCTTCCATAATTAAAAATTCTGCACCTTTAACCAGTTTGTGATACCCTACTCCCTCGTAGAGTGACACTACTATCGCATCAATTTCTTTGTCGTACACACAAGCATCCCCATCCGCGAAGGTTACTCCTAAATATTCTTCATCACCTTTTACAACTAAATGGGGCGAATATCTTATTCCCATCTCTGCATTAAAACATGGTGGATTCTTCCTTATACTATTTGAGAAAAACTTTACTTTTACCCAATACAACTCATTCATATCATCCTCACTGTAAACTTCAAATTCGCTTTTCACAAACTTAAAAAAATTTATACCATTAGAAATCCAGCTTATAATCATGTATAGATTTAACTTTTTCCTCTTCAATACGGTTTATGTAATGTTTTATTATAAAATTCGGATACAAAATTATGTTCTATTCCTTGCTGATCTGTGTATGTAATACCGGCTGAATACAGGCTATAGGAATAACGTTTTGGACCACTATTTTCATCTCCAATAGGAAAAAGAATATCTTTCAAGTGTGTTGGTATTGGTAAATCCATAGTATTTAATCCTCCGTAGATTCAAATTCCTGCGTGCTTTCAATCTCTCCACAAGACTGAAATTCTCACCTGCTTATGAGACTACGATTTATGAACACAAGTAATAGTTCTTCACAAAGTTAATCTTTTAACACAAGCCATTTTGTCTACTCTCCAATCTCCTTACGTTCCAAAAATTGCTCATATATCTTTTCAGAATTAAGCAGCTTAGCAGAATGATTTTCTATCTCGTATATATCATCACCATCTGATGTAGAGATAAAATATGTTACTTCCTCAGAATTCTCTCCAAAAATCTTCTCTTCATTACAGTCTTAAACACGGAAGTTACCGTTTCAAAAAACATAGCTTTATATTTGGCATATTCTTCAGAATTGGATTCTTCTTTTTTATATAATGCCTGAGTGATTTTATTTAACTCACTGTTCTCGCCATCTGAATATCCCCACTCATCCGGTAACCACTTCGTCAAACACACCAGTCCTTCTTCTATCTGTCTTATATCTTCCTCCGATAAATCCTCTTTCACCATTTCCAGATATTCTTCATCTGCCTTTTTCAAGTATTCATAAGTATTTAATGCCATATACAGAGTAATGCAATCACTATCTATAACCAATGCTACGGAATACAATTCTTCCCCTTTCATTTCTTTCAGTGCTCTTTTTGTATCCTTTTTGATTGCTTTGTATATCTTTTTACTCATCTTGTTAAAAAACTTTTCCATTATGGCTGTACTCCTCTCGTCAATCATTCTGAAAATTCAATTTGCGGTCTTCTGCCTATTCCAAATTCAACTTACTAGTACATTAAGCACTGTTTCATGCAAAACCTCCTGATTATAAGATTCAAGTATAACCCATGCATTTTTGTATATCAGAGGATTCATATCATGTCTTTTATCACTAATTTCCTGTGCGTTCATCGTACTAATTCCCTCCTGCATAACGTTCCCACTCTTGATATTTCTGCTGAACCAATTTCTTTACCTGACTATAATTCGGACTGTAACTATTTATCCACATCCTTTTAGACTTTGTACAAAGAGTTATAAAATAATGTTTGGGACCATTGGTTATGGTATACCACTTGACTTCTGCATCAGTGAAATTGTAAATTTTACCCATTAGGTTCCGATGCCATATTCCGTTCTCGTGAAATATTACTGTCCAATTTTTCATATACTTAACAAACAGCCATCCCCCGGCTACGCCAAGTGCCCCCGCACCGACAGACAGTACCAATAAAGACAACTTCTCTAACACATACATATTATCGCTGGTTAGACAGATTATGGTCAGTCCTGTACCGGGAAAAAAACCAAAAACCAAAAGAATAACTGCCAGAAATCCAAGGTGCGCTGTACAATAATGACACACTAAAACATCATTTCTGTTTTGATATTCCTGCGGTATTTCGTATTTTAGAATATTCATCAATCTCGTTCTTTTCATGTACTTACCTCCTTGATTTTGTTGTTTTTTATACTAACCCGGTAAGGTACACATATGTTTATACAGTGCCTCTTCTCCATCCTCTATCAGAATATCCATAGGTTTACGATTATCAAATGCTGGTACTGGTGAATAAAACCATTCCACCAATTGCTCTCCACCATGATATATAGTACGAGCTCCCATAGACCACAACAAATCAGACAGTCCTTCTATTTCAGATTTAACAAAAGAATTTTCTTTTTCAATATCTCTTCTGTTTTCTTCATCAAGTCTTTCTGTGTCATTGTTTGCCTCCATAACCTTCTAATCTTCTGTTGTTTTCAATCTCTCCATAAAACTGAAAGTTTCCTCTCTATTGAATTCCAATTAAGTAATTTATCTGGTTTTATATTGTAGCCTTCAGTATTGCATGGTCTGGAATACCATTCGGCTTATTTGCTGTTTCAGATGTAATTCCAATCTTATACCTTAATGAATTTATAAAACTCCAATCGTATTCAACCGTAATACTTCTATTACTAATATTTGTAATTAAATGATCCAATTGGGTTAGCTCTCCACTCGGTTGAACAAAAGAATGCCACGTCCCTATTTTATATGGCGGTGTATATATTTTGTAATTTCTTGACGCTGTTTTGGTAAGTTTTGTATTATTTGATGACCAATTATTTCCCCAAAAAGCATTATAATCTCCTATACATATAACATTATGATTTTGCTTTGATAAATAATCATCTAATGCTTGAAATTGATTTTTCTTATATGAAGTATTTTTACCTGTAATATCTACTCTAATCCTTACCCCTATTATTGATAATAGTTGACCATTCCAATTTACTTGGATTTCATAAAAATCCGGCAGATCACGACCTGAAAGCACCTCATTACCAGTATGTATAGACGATTTTTTATAGTCAAAAGTATCCTTAAATTCAAAGGAATGTTCCTTTAACGCTACTAGTATTCCATTGTTTTTAGTTGTAGCTGAAATAAACCAATAATACTTGTTCTTTTCTAACTCGTTAATGTAATAGTCCATACCTTTTGATACAACAAATTCCGTTAAGACAATACAATCCGGATTATCCTTTATTATTTCATCAATAACCCAAGGCATAAGAATATATCCTTGGTTGCTTGGAATTGTTGCTGCCATTCCAATGTTCCATTCATATATTTTCATATATCTTCCTTTCGTTTATAAATAAAACTTCAAATTTGCCTTCCAGTTAAACCCACATGCTAACTGAATTTTTCAAGTGCTTTTATTTGATAGCTAACCATCAATCGAAAAATATTGTAAGTCCTTAAACTCATCATCCAAAAACTCAAAACTAAAAATATGTATATCATCAAATGACTGTTCGCAATAATCAACTCCTTAATCAATACTCCATATGCGACTTTGTGGTGAACACCAACCAACCACAAAATCCAAAATATCTGCGATATAATCATAAGAAATGCCATCATCTAAACTGCCATGATATTCAAGTAATGGTTGATACACACTTTCTTTATCTACCCCTAAATCATGCAATTTCAGCAACAATTCGTATCCTTTCTCCATTTTAATGTTATATGTATTTTCAGTGACTGAGGAAAATAATTCTTTATATTGTTCCTTTCTAAATTCCTGCATTTAACACTCTCCTTGAGTTTTTCATCCCCAAAACAAATCCTATACTTTCTCACAAATCTTCGCATTGGCCCAAACTCTACGAAGTTCATCTCTCACTTCCATAAGAGCAAATCCTAACAGATTCTGCCCTTGCCATTTCGTCGGATTTGTTGCATTGTCATTATCCTCAGACATGCGAATCCCCCATATTACATCATATGGGCTTGCCTCTACTAAAATATCATTTCCTGTAGACAGCAGAAAATCACGCAGTTTTGGATCCTGTGTAAACTTCATAAAATTTCCATTAAGCACAATTGAATATTTTACTTGATTCCAAACCGTTTCATCAAAATTGTGAACCTTTCGCCCCAATGCCTTAATCAGCTTAGGGTCATTGCACATCATGATTTCCTCACGAGTTTTTTCATCACAAAACACATCTGCTTTCTCAGCCATCATAAGTTGTTCCATACAACAATATGTATGCATTTCATACCAGAAATCTCCCATCCACCATTGACTCATACAACTCTTGGTTATACTACCATCCACTGTAGGCTGGCCGCCCCAAAACATAGTGTAATTTAGTTCTTCCCCGGCATTAAATTGTTTACAAGTAGTCTCTACCGAATACTTATAGGCACCATTTTTTTGCCAAAATTGCACGCAATATTCATTCTTTACATAATAGTCTCCCGAATGTTCACATTGCCAATAACCTTGCCAGGTAATCGGTTCAGGAAAAAGTTCTTGATATTCCTTTCGTGCCAAATCATCAAGGGAATTATACCACTTACCCCACTCATCAATGTAACTTTCGCCACCCCCCATACGCCAACCAATAGCGTAACGCTCAATCTCAGGATATGCTATCCAAGGTGGTGGCAAAATCTTTTTCCCTTTTAGTTTTCTGAGTTGATATTCTATCATAAAATCCCCTTTCTTACCCGCAATATGTAATTCTCAAATGTGGTTACATCGATACTTTTTATGTATGGCTATACTCTGCATGACTGTAGCACTTTTAATCAAATCTGGCAAACTGGTCTGTTGTGAAAATTTCAATCAACTCATCATCAAAAACTAAATGGGTATCGTCTAACTTTTCCCAATCACTGAAAATCTCATCTATTTTCGCTCTGTTTTTTTCAATTGGTAATTGTTCTAGCCCCGCTACTGTTTTACCATCCGATAAACTAGCATATACATCATAAGGCTTATAATTCGCCTGCTCCTCATATTTCCAAAAACTTAAGTCTAATGCCATAACTCTTCTTGCTTTCGTATAAATTTATAACTGAGAATTCAAAGTTTCATCTTATAATTACATATTCATTTCGTCCACGGTTGAAGCAGGCTTTACTGTCATTTCAACCCATGTCGGACGAAATCCGCTTTTTATTGCATTTCTCGCAGATTTCAGATTCGACCACGCACAACAATAAAATGGAACCTTATCTCTTTCTAATATTTCTATCCCCAATCTACTGGTTAATGCTGATGCGATTCCTTTTCTACGATATTCTGGAAGCACATCAACTCCAATCTGCCACATAGTTTCACAGTCTGCAGAGCATGCTGCTAACCCTATAAGTTTTCCATTATAATATGCTCCAACACCAAGAACATCCAGTTCCTTACGTTTTTCGCATAATGCATTGCTCCACTCTGTTGTGTATAGTTCTTTAAAATCCTCTGCATATAAAATCTTTAGTTCATAATCGCATGCCAATGCAGTCAACACATGCACATCAGGCAGGAAATATTCAGCCATAAAACACACACGAAACCCCAGTTCTTGAAATGCGTCATTCAGAATATGCATATTAGGCGTCTCAAAGCAATGCTCTACCGGATACTTGTTGATGTATTTCTCTACAATACCTCTATACTCTTCTGAAATAGTTGCAACAATATTATCTCCATATGATATCAAGTTGCACACATGCGGAAGGTTTAAATACTTTCTTGCCAATCTGTTTTCTTTTGAAACAGTTACCACATTCCTGCCGCAATTAAAATCTATAACGCTGCAATTGGCATCTATTGCTGATTGTTGCAGAGCAATCTGCTTTATCCTTCCGTTTGTCCACTTCATTTAATGCTCCTTAAACTTCAGAGTTTCTAATCTCTTCAAAATTTGATTTATGTAATATACACTATTCTTTGAGATATATTTCCTGTCCAATTACAATTCCCTTAGAATCCATCCCATGTCCTATATCACTTGTAACTGCTATCGGCAAGTTTTTTCCCACTATTCTTTTGACAAGAGTCTCTATTGTAGGTATACATTTTTCTTTTTCCATTTCTGTAAATGTCCCCAAAATAATACCTGCCACTTTATCAAAAGCTCCTATCTGTTTTATTTGAGATAAATATGTTTCCATTCTGGCAACAGTTCCCTCATAACTTTCCAATAGCAATATCTTGTCATCTAATGCCGGCATATATTCAGTTCCTGCTAATTTTAAGAAGCATCTGATATTGCCCCCAACTACAATTCCATGTATTTCACTTTGCTGAATAAACTTATAACTAAAATGAAACAAATCCGTTCCATCCTGCATAACAGTATTATAGAAATCTGCCATCTGCTCTTCTTTATAATCATATATCAGATTTCTGATTTGATATAATACAGATGCCTTTCCTGTTTTTTGGTAAATAGCATTTATAACTGTTGTTAAATCACTATATCCCCAAAACATTTTAGAACTATTTGCAATTAATTCATAGTCAAGATAAGGTAATATACCGTTAGCAGCATCTCCTCCGGAAATGTCAAATATTCCTTTTATCCCATCATCTTTATAAAATTTCATTAGTGCATCTGCACGTTCCTTTACAGTACCGCTAAATATGCTTTCCTTTTCATAAATATAATCACTGAATACGGGTTCTAATCCAATCTCTAACAATGCATTTTCTAAATATTTTATTCTTTCCACATATGTCCTTTTTTGTCCATTGGAACAACAAACTATTCCTATTTTATCTCCATGTTTAAACATCCTCATAACACCTCTGCAAATTCGAGTTTTTTCTATTGTCCTCATAACGATAGCTATATTTTCGTCAATGCTTTTTGTTCCGTCTAATTTAACTTTGGTGCATGTTAATCTATTTGCGCTTTCTTCAACCGTCTGACTACTTTTATCGGCTATAATACTCCTGAATTCCTTTTGTTGCTCATACATATCGCCACCAAACATAACACGCGAACCAAATCTAATTTCTTCTCGATGCTGTACCCGCTTTACTCGCTCATCAGTCGGAGCCTCCAAAATGAACGCTATATCTATTGCGGCTAAAATATCCTCTTCCCAATTCATTGTCACGCCAGCAATAACAAACTTTGCATGCTTTTTAATATCATCACGAATCATTTCTTGCACTTCTTTTTTTGAACGAGGCACGGAATAAGGAAGTTCCCCTAAATACTCACATTCAACATCATATTGATGCTCAAAAATCGCTTTTCGTGATTCTCTTTGTTCCGGAAAATAATAATCCTCTACATCTATTTCAAAATAATTAAACCGTCTACTGATTTCATGTGCAAGTGTAGATTTTCCACACCCATTTAATCCTATAATCGCAATACCATGCATCATATTATATATTATTCACACCTTCCAATTCTACAAGGAATCCATTCTACCGGTTCTCCTTTACCTTGGATCTGATTTGCAAAATCCTGTACAGTTTCAAAATCATTCTCAAGCAAACAGTATTTGTTAAATCTCACCAATTCTAATTCTTTATGCAAGCTATTACATAAAAAAGTATGGAATCCACTAAAATCCCAACCTAAAATATCATAACCGAAAAACTCATTTTCATCTAAAATACCGGTAAAGAAATCGTTTATTGCATTCAAATGTTCGCTGAGCTCATTCGTTCTTTTTTTCTATTATTGTCAAAATAGCAATGTAACGCATAATTTTCCGATATATACCAGCATTGGGAACGGATAAGTATGAAGTTTCATTGATTGCTTCTAAATGATGCATAACATTTCACCTTCCTTCTTGCTTTTATAGCATTTCTGTCCAATATTCAGGACTCCTTACAACTCTAAACTATTCTCTTTCAAAAGAAAATCATAAATACTTATTGTTGTAATTCCATCTTCGTCCCTTGTCACATTTATAACATCCTTAACAAGAATAATTTTCTTAAAAGAATCATTTACATTTACAAGCGAAGCCTTTTCTCCTGCATCCTTTTTTCTTCCGTTGGCATACTAAATGCAGACTGAATATAATAGCGTTTGCTTCCCAGATTAGCAATAAAATCAATTTCTAGATAGGTTCGCTCTGATTTGCCTTCCTGATTTAATCCTCTTTTTTCTACGACACCCACATCCACAGAATATCCACGGCTACGTAATTCGTTATACACAATATTTTCCATGATATGTGTCTCTTCAATTTGCCTAAAACCTAATCTAGCGTTTCTAATACCAACATCCTCAAAATAATATTTCAACGGAGTTCCGATGTACTTTCTTCCTTTTACATCATAGCGATTCGCTTTGTTAATAACAAAAGCGTTTTCCAAATATTCAATATACTGCCTGATCGTATTTGCACTGATATTGGATTGAATTTCACTCTTAAAAGTTGCCTCAATCTTAGGCACATTGGTAAAGGAGCCAATCGCTGAGGCCAAAACATTAACCTGATCTTCGGTTTTCATCGTTACAGTAAGAGGTAATCCACCATATATGACATACTCTGCCCATCCGTGGTACATATCACCTGCATATACCTGCATAAACTCCTTAAAAGTCAATGGATAGATATGAATTTCATCGCCCCTTCCCCGAAATTCTGTAATAACATCCTTTGAGAGAAATTCGGAATTACTACCGGTTACGTACACATCAACATTTTTAATGTGAAGTAATGAATTCAATACCTCTTCAAATTCTTCTAATAGCTAAACTTCATCCAAAAAAATATAATATTGTTCTTCGTCTACAATACGTGACTCGATATAATCCAAAATAGTATCCGGGTCCCGATACTTCTTATCCTTTCTTTGGTCCAACTCAATAGTAACTATGCGTTGTTCATCAACACCTCTCTCTAATAAATAATTTTTAAAAATAGTAAAAATCAGATATGATTTTCCACATCTCCTAATACCGGTTACAACCTTAATCACACTATTATACAGCTTTATTGTTAAAACAGCAATGATAAATTTTGCTTATAAAATAAGTTTTTCAGAATTATTTACACCCTACTATATTTAATATTCTTTCTACATTCCTCTCCACAAACTGATATAGTTTCATAGCATCCTCTGCAAATTTTATATCATTCTGTTCCATAAACCATGCCACAAACAGAAGTTCTATGGATTCCATCACATACGGAACAGCCTGCTTCTCTTCTATCAACAATTTACATTCCTGCTCGTATCCTTCAAAGAAATGCTTTAATATATCAAACCATTGTTCCTCTGAAATATCCAACACTTCCTCTTCTGACAACAACCCAAGCATGAAGTAGCATAAATCAAATATTCTTATGTTTCTTTGGCTTAAATCAAAATCTATATATCCAGAAAATTTTCCATTGTTAAACAGAAAATTACCCAGATGCACATCTCTGTGAATCAACTGAACCGGTAGCTTATCATACAATTTCACCAGCCTGTCTGTTAAGATACCAAACTCAGATTCCTCTATGTATTTCCAATTATTCTTAACAAAAACATCTTTTATCCATCCATTCATTTCTTTCAGCAAGCTGTTATCCCAATATTCATCCTGTGATTCGCATTCTTTGAATGCCTTATGCAATCTCGCTAAAACTCGTCCCATTTCTGATGCTATTGCAGTATTTTTATGTATGTCTGTTATATTACTGCTGGAAAGTTTATTCGTCAGGATATAATAATATTCATTATCCTTCGCATAAGTTTTCTTGTCTTTTGTAAGAACAATACCGCCAACCGGAATCTCCATATCTTCTAAAATGGTCAATATCTTTATATTTCTTTGTAGCATATTAACATCTTTATATGTTTTCAAAACAAACGCTTCCCCGATTTGCCAAGCCGAATCGTATATCTGCTTAACTTCCATTTCCTCTATCCCCCATACATTTATAATTTGCCGAATTTTATTATTCATTGCTTCATAACCCTTCCTTTGCTCTATGATAATTCTTCGAATACTGGAATCTGACAGATGATACCTGTCTGCAAGTTCCCTATTACTTACCCCCTCCAACGATTTTGTAAAAATATGTTGATTTCGTTTTATTAGTTCCTGTTCATATTCAGTAGGTGCAACACTTATTATCTTGTCTCTTATTGGTATATAAATATATTCACCCTGTACATACTGTTGTATTTCCTGCACCAGTCTGTCTGGTAATATATGATTTGCGTTTTTATAATTCAAACTAACAGCTCCCTTCGTATTCTTCCTTATATTATATCATAGACAACATAAAGGAACTGTTTGCATTTTATACAGAATAAAATACAGACAGTTCTTTATAAATCACATCTCTTATACTTTACCGGCATAGTTTAAATCCACATTTTCGCGTTTCCACAACACCATTCTCAAACACATGATATGGTCTGCTACCAATCAACTCAACCTCATCACCATTTATAAACAATGTATCCTCTTCCGGCAAAGCAATTACTTTTATTTGCTTTGATAGTTCCAATAAATATGCCCTACTCTCGCTATCTTTTTCTTCTGTACGATTCGTATAATGGCATAATAATGATATCCCATCCAGTACATCAAATCCTGCAATATCTTTTAATCCAACTTCATTTGTATCATCCAATATACATGATTCCAGCGATTCTCCAAAGATAATTGTGCCTGCACTTCCACCGAACACAATACCATCACTTTCAATATAAGATTTTATTTTCTCAAAAGCTCCACTTATCTTTAATTCATAAAGTAATTTAAAAGTATTTCCACCGCCGATAAATATTGCGCAATATTGGCTTAAATCTTTATCTATAATCTCTTGTGCTGATGTTACCATTTCAATACCTATAGTATCCACTTCTCTCAATTCGCCCTTTATCCACTCTAAGCAACTTGGATACATTTCACTTTCCATAGCTAACGGTATGTATAACAACGGCTTTTTATGGTCAATGACCTCGTTTAATCTTTTATTCGCTTCTATGGTCTGTGCACCATCTCCACCTCCATTTAAAAATATTCTCATCAACAACACCTCCTGACTATTTCTCCACTTCTACAGAGCTTTATACATTACAGATACTTCATCCTGCTGCAATCCTATCTTTTGATAAAACTCTTTATTATTTGCAATTGAAATCAACTGGATAACAGATATACCTTTTCCCTTTAAAATCGTTTCCAGTTCTTTCATCAATCCCCGTCCGATTCCTCTTTTCTTATATTCAGGAACTACAAATAACTCTGACACAAAGAAAAAATCTACATCTGCGTATGGATCAACAAATCCGAGAACTCCGGCAATAATTTCATCCTTGTCAACAGCAACTACTCCCATCGCTTCAAAATTACCCATAATAGATTTTATTCGCCTGTGTGCCTTTTCATCTGACCATACCTCATTCCAAGGTTCTTCGGAATAAGATTTCTTCATTGCTAAAGCCAAGGCTTCCATATCGTTTTCTTTTGCAAGTCTATATTGCATCTTACGCCTCCTTGTCCCTCACACAATTTACCCAATACTTATAATACAATTCATCTCCACAAGTAAAAGGTTCCTGTCGCTCTAATATTCCACCATTATCTTCTATTGTCATTATTGAACCCATATTATCAACATCACAAGTCAATAATACTTTGTCCAAGCCTATTTTCTCTGCTTCTATCAACATCAAACGTAATATTTCTGTGGCATATCCTTTTCTTCGTTCCGTTGGCAGAACGCTATAACCAATATGACCACCAATTCTCCTAAGTTCATCATTCAAAGAAGTTCTAAGTTCAATACACCCTACAATTTTACTATCATTCTCTCTTATAGCAAAATATGTATTTGCTTGCACTCCTAATAAATGATTATCCGGCTTTTCACATTCCTTTACAAGCCAGATCCAATCATTATAATTATCATAATTATGCAATCCTCTACTTCCATTGATAGAATGTTCTCCTGCACTTAAAAATTCATTTCTAAATTGCATGATAGCTTTTTCAGAAATTTGTTTTGCATTTACTAATTTGATTTTCTTCAACATATTTTCCCTACTTTCATGCCTGCCATATTATCAAACAAATTCCACCTTATCCAAACTCCTGCGGGGACTTTGAACGAGCATATTCATAATCGTTCATCACATTTAAAAATGTATTTTTCAGCAAATCATTCCTCGCACTCATAACAACGCCTCACTTCCTGTGTATCCAAATATAATATTTTCCTGCCTCTACTTTTTCAACAACACCTCCATTTGCTAACGCAACTGCAAGTGATGCTTTGTTTTCTTCCCTTATGGTAAGAAGTAATCGCTCCACTCCCAACCATTCACTTTCCGCAATCAACAGTTTAAGAAATGCTTTTCCTAAACCTCTATTTCTTGCTGATGGAATAATTGCATAACCAACATTTCCACCATCCGCAAGTAGCTTATCTGTAAGAAAATGTCTTATTTTCCCATATCCCACAGGTTTTCCGTTTTCATATAGCCAATATGTAGTCTGTGGAGCTTTCCAGCCATCAATAACACGTTCTTGTAATGAATTTTCCATTGCACCGACAAGCCACTCTTTATATTCTTCATAACTCTTGCCATTCGCTGAATTAATAAATCCATTTTCATTTGCCGGAACGCTCTGTAACATTTGATAAATATCCTCTCCATCATCAATAGAAAGTTTTTTGATCTCTATGCTCATCGTATAAACCTCCAGTTTATCATCTAATACAATTTCTTGTTTTTACCTCCAACTGTTTCAATCAAATCCGTCAATTGCTCCACCAATATAATCTTCCATAGTGTGCCCATACTCAACCCAGTCACTCATACTATCAAAATCAGCAGAACAATATGGCATTCTATTTACAGCCTTATAATATCCTCCGTTTTCAACATCAATAAAATCATGCAGACCAATTAACATTATTTTCTACAAGTTCATTTATAATTTGCTGAATTTTATTATTCATTGCTTCATAGCCTTTCCTTTGCTAACGCAAATGATGACTGCCATAATAATCATTGGAATCATACTGATGATACCAATATATGCCGGACCAAGGATTGCCTTATCTGCATATTCAGGTTTTGTCAAATATGCAAAGACGGTAAATGCATTTATAGCACCATGCATAGGGGAAGGAACCCAAATTGTACCGCCCACGATACGCCCCTTGGTGACACCAAGTTTCTCCTTCAAATATGGATACATAGCACCTCTCCAACCGACCTCTTCTCCTAAAGCGACAAACATATTAAGAAATGGTACAAATGTGACCGCCTGAATGGTAGTGAACAGTAGATACATTGTTATCGTTATACCTTGTGCTTCAAACTGTTCCAACGCACCAGACTCTTCTAAAATGCCATGCCTTTTAGTGGAATCCTTGCTATGAGTACACCCAGAAAAGGCATGAACATAGTAATCATCATAACTATGGCAAATACCATTTGATTCCCATTATTGCTAAAAATGCTTGCTGCAATTTGCAGAATCCATGCAAGACCAAATGCCACTATCAAGTATATCACAAATTGCTTTTTCCTCATTTTTGTTCTTTCCATTATACATCGACCTCTCTTCTATATACTTCAAGACTCCGATTTTTTTCTTCGGGTTTTTCTTATTTTATCACATCAGGTCTAGATATTCTACCGGCATTTCATCAAAGTAGAATCTTACGTTATTGTAACCCTATAAACAAAGAAAGCGAATAACGCATGCTTCAGAATGGAGGTAACTGTGGTTTCAATTGGAAGTACAATTAAGACATTAAGAAGAGCAAAAGGAGTCTTGCTTATCATGGGGTCGCTTTTTTAGTGGATATTCTTGTGCGATGAAATCGCACTTCCGGAAATCTGGAAATCAGATGTCCGGGAAGTGGAAATCATCTAATGATAATTTACCGCTATGCGGTAAAGCTGTTTAGTGCGAGTTTACTCGCACTGGTTTTTGTCCAATCCATATACCTCACGCATTGATATATCCTTTTCCGAATCAATGCTTGTGATATTGATTATGTATCCGTCATGAACAATCCGGTCAAGAATGGCATCGGCAAGAGGACTGGCATCTCCGCTGAGTTGATTGTACCACTCAGATTTTTCATACTGTGAACAAAAGATGGTGGTTGATTTCTTACGTCTCCGATGCAGGAGTTCCAAGATGTCTCTCTGTTCATCTTCTGTAGGCTTTAACAGAAGCCATTCGTCTAAAATCAAGACCAGGGGGTTGGCATATTTTGCCATGACCTTTTTATAGTTTCCATCTGACCTTGCTGTTTCTATATCAATGAGCAGGTCGGGAAGACGGACATATCTGGTATTGTAAAACTGCTTGCAGGCCTCCATGCCAAAGGCGCAGGCCATGTAGGTCTTGCCACAGCCTGTTGCACCGGTAATGAATAAATTACGGTGTTCAGATATATACTCGCAGGTTGCAAGACGCTTAATAAGCTCTTTGTTCAACTTGCGTCCGGATGTGTAATCAATATCCATGATGTTAGCATCCGGCTGGTCGAATCCGGCATTCTTAATCAACCTTTTCAAACGGTTGCTTTTGCGGCTGCTGTATTCGATATCAACCAGCATACTGAATCTGTCCTCAAAAGGAACTTCTTTGAGTTTCGGGTCATTTGTCTGGTTGCGGAATGCATCTGCCATGGCGGTCAGACGCATTTCTATTAACTTGTCAATTGTACTTTGATTGGTCATATGCGTTTACCTCCCGTAATATCCGGCACCACGGGTGATTCCGTGTGATTTCTGCTGCGTGGTTTCAGGTTCATCTGTTGATGGATGTTCCACCCGGTCAGATCCTGTTACAAGAATGTTTTTAATACTCTTGTAACTCGGAGATGCCGTATAGGATAATGCTTTTTTACAGGCTGTTTCCAGCCGGCTGTCTGAATATTTCTCAGCCAGTTTCAGAAGTCCCATACAGCTCCTGTAGGTCTGCTGTTCCACACGTTTGGAGGTAAGTATTGCATTTACCACGGTGTACGTATTTGTGCCAATCCGCTCAGCCCATTTGCGAAACCGATCACCGTTCCATTCCAGATATTTCTGGTGGTCTTCCGGCATATGTTCCGTAACGGTGCTGTACTGCCCGGCACGTCCGGTAAGGCGACGGTGGGAAGCAATGCGGTTATGGTTGTAAAAAATTTCAATGGTGTGTTCCGTTATTCGTACATCTACTTTCTTCTTGATGTACTGATAAGGAACAGAGTATAGCATTTTGTCCACAGATATGTGATAATTGAACTGGACGGTAGCCTGTTTCCAGTCTGCCAGTTCATACCGGGTAGCGGGCAATGGTGCTAATAATGGTTTTTCTTCTTCAAGGAATAAGCTGTGCCGGCTGCCCTCTTTCTTTTGAAAAAGACGCTGGTTAAATATTTTGAGCTTATTTTTGATTGCCGAATTTAATTCAGCAAGTGAGAAAAACTGTTCATCCCGTAATGCCGCTGTAATCCATGTGGATATATTTCCAACGGTTCCTTCGGCATTTAGCTTGTCTTTCGGAGTTCTGACACGTGCCGGAATAATGGCTGTACCATAATGTTCTGCCATCTGTTGGTAAGTTTCGTTGATCTGCTGGTCTTTCCAGCCGCCATTGTGAACGACAGCGGTCTTGCAGTTATCCGGCACAAGAATTCTGGCTACACCGCCAAAGTACTCATACATATGGACATGGGCATTAATCCATGATTTCTGCTTCATATCCAGAAATGCTTCAGCGTATGCATACTGACTGTAAGTCATAACACCGACAAAGATATAGGCTTTTATGATTTCGCCTGTATCTGGATCAATGATTGATGCCGGATCGCCAGCCCAGTCTACTTCGACTTGTTCGCTGGGTTTCCGGTTGATATGCATGGTAGCACGCCGTTTCTGCTCATCCTGCTGGATGTGATAGCAGAACTGGGAATACATGAGCGGCTCTTCACCGTTAGCACGACAGTCTTCCATGTATTCTGTCCACAGGAGCTTTTTGGTGACTCCATTACGGAGCAGCTCCTTATGGATGTATGCGTAATCAGGCATACGCTTGTTGGGTGATACCCTGCTCTCCTTAGAGAACATGAGCTTTTGGAGCTCTGTGTCAGTCATTGATTCATCAAGCGGCCATGAGAGATTTAATTCTCTGGCACGTTTCTGAACCTTGACGACAGTTTTTTGTGCAACACCACAGCTTGCCATGATATCGCGTTGTGAGAATCCCAGACCGGTAAGGCGAATGATTTCTCTGTACTTGGTCATAATCGTGACCTCCTTATAATGAATTTACACCATAGGGTGAATAGCTTCATTATAAGGTTTTATAGGATAAAACGATTTCCATTTTGACGGAATCGTGATTTTCAGAAAAATGGATTAGTGATTTCCATACACCGGACAGGTGATGGATTTCACCCCGGATTATTCATTTAGCAGCAACAGGTTCTGCTCTGTATAGCAAATACGGAATGACAATAAATTAAAAACTTGCTAATTGGGCAAGGACTAAGGATTTGGTACAGAAAACCGTGGATGCTAGAGACGAGTGATTATACCGAGTACTTTGAGCCACCGAACCGGATTTTGAGAGCCACCATTCCGGAGAATGAGAGCCAGTCAAAATTGATGATTTTAGAGCAATGCTTGTAAAGGCGGCTGACGCCCCGCTTGAGCGGCTCTGGCCTTGACAAGCATTGCTCCAGTAAGTTCGGTGTAATCAAGCAAAATCAAAGTGGCTCTGTGCCACCGGAACTATAGCTCTGAATGTACCGGACAGGTGGCTCTGCTACACCATAATAATCAATCCAAATTACCTTTTTTGCAAAAAACTGTTTACCAAACTAAAAAAATCATATGCCGATTAATTTGAAGAAGAACTACCATTTAACTAAATTTTAGAAGAAAAATAGAAGCACTCGCAAAAACAAACGCTACAACCCTTATAAACACTGGGCTGTAGCGTTTTCCCTATCTATTCGAACTCAGCGTGTTCTTTGTTACTGTTAACTCCATTTATTTAAGTTTTGTACAAATACACGCTTGTTTTTACTCCATCTGACTTACTGATTTTCTGTTGCCAATACGTTACTTATTACACTTCATAAAAGTTCTAACCACATCCCATCTTATTTCTTCAAAAAATCTATCAATTGACGCATAATCTATCAACTCATTTGCACATTTATCTATCCAACCATAATATTGCTCTTTGTTCATAAAAAATGCAAGTGGCGAAAACTTCAAATCTATTCCAATCATTATTTTGTAACACGAAATATTTGAAATATTCTCAATTTGCATATATCTCTTTTCAAAATCACGAGGCAAAACCGTTCCAAACCCTGTAAACGCTGGTGTAATTTCAAGCTTAAAATACGGGTGTTTTAAAATAATAGTATTAGGTTTTTCTTTAACAAACCGGCATTTCAATGGTATATAAAGTTCAAATTTATCATATATTGCACCATTTTTACCAATACTATATACAACATTTCTTTCGAAATCTTTATTATCAAAAGCTGTCCTTTCATATGGAGGCTTTGAAAATAAATTTACAAAAATATTAGAAGCAACAAAATCATTGATTTCATCTCTTTGCACTCTTCTTATTTTATCTTTATTGTATTTTGAGTTATTAAAATAATCCGTTGTTAATGTGGACAATTTCTTCAAAACTATGTATTCTAAAAGTTGATTTAACAATGCACCTGAACGCGAAACACCAATAAAGGTGTTGTCTGGTTCGACTTCATTAAAAATATGAGTCATTGCAAGTCTATCTTTAATCCACATTGCTTCTATATTTTTATCTTCTGATAGCGCCGCATTTAAGTATTTGCATACATCATACGAAAATGCATAGCCATCAATATCCAGTATTTCTCTATTTGCATTATCATACACTAATGCTGCCTCTATAATCAAATTTCTATTTGATTGTTTAAATTTCTGAAAAGAAGTAATAAATAAAGATAGTATAATCAAGATACTACCAATTATAATCAGCACCAAATTATTATTTAAAGCTAACTCATTACTTATCCATAACACTACAAAATTTATTCCTATTGAAATCATTACTGTTGTAATTACGATTTCAAGAATTATCTGTTTACTTCTTTTAATGTTCTCAATAGAATTATTCATTTGTTTAACAATTCCCCTTTTGATTTTCATTGGCAACAACATAAAACCCAAATATGACAAATACTTTATGACGGGTAATCCTATAGACCATCTGCCATATAAAATAATCCGTACACTCTCGTACTACTCGAACTCGGCAAGTTCACTTTATATCTTAAACCAACATTTTTTACCACATCTGGACATTTAAACTTATTTACTGTTGCTGCATTATATAGAACGACAATCTTCAAACCATCTCTAACTGCTTTTTCACGTTCATACTCAACATAACTCCAATAATCAACAGATTATCATTATAATGCAAAAAAATACAATCCATAAAATGTTTTTTATTTTTCTAGAATTTTTAAATTCATCCTGCCTTTACTTCCTTTCCCTCCTCAGCATATAGTGCATAAGTATCTAGCATTACCTTAGCTATTGCCTGCACTACTGGAACTGCAACACTATTTCCCATTTGTTTTTTTGCCTGCACTTCCGATTCATCCATAATAAAATCATCTGGAAAGCCCTGTAATTTTCTACATTCATCTACAGATAATCTTCTTCCTAAATCCCATAACTTAGGTTCTCTTGCCACAATAATTGCGGGAGCTACACTATCCAAAGAACAGTAATACGCCTCTTGAATTTGTGTTTTTGCTGCATCACCTATATGAAAACGCAAAGTCTTATCGGGTTTCAAAAAAGAATAAACACCATATTTCCCCTTTTTTGTATGCGGATCATACTTTGAATTATCATGCTTTACACGAATATCACTTGATTCAAAATGATGTTTTATCCGATCCATTTCAAAATCAGACAATCGCAATTTAGGATCATTCAATTTAACATCAACAATATCTCGTAATGTTGTCTGATTATCAGTTCCTTTTGGAAATACAAAAGGTATATTTTTATCAAATCCAACACAATACCATCTTTCACGTTTCTGTGGTACACCAAAATCATGGCTATTTATCACGGACCAATATACAGTATAACCTATATCTTCTAAACAAGTTATAATAGTTTGAAGTGTTTCCCCCTTTTGATGTGATTTTAAACCCTTAACATTTTCCAACAAAAACATCTTAGGTTTTTTTTCTTTTAATATACGCAATATATCGAAAAAAAGAGTTCCTCTTGTCTTGTCTTCAAACCCTTCTAAACGTCCTGCATAACTAAATGGTTGACAAGGAAATCCCGCACATAAAATATCGAAATCAGGTATATCTTTTGCATCAATTTGGGTAATATCACCTTCTGGGCATATTCCAAAATTTTTTTCATATACTTTTTGACAATGTGAATCAATTTCAGAAGCAAAAACACATTCGTTTCCCCATTTTTCAAATGCCAAGTGAAATCCACCTACTCCTGCAAATAAATCTATGTACTTATAATTATATTGCTTATTCAAACGTCTTTGGAGTTCTGCATTAACCAAATTTAAAATACGTGCTGACAATGAACCTCCAATTCCATATTGGTTGATTACCTCATATTCCACAGCATTTAAATAAATCTTATAATCTTTTTTCTTTAACTTAGGATCTAATGGTGTTCTTCCCGCACCAGTTCTTGCTCCACCTTGAGGCATAATATCACTCTCCAATCGCATTTATTGTACCCATTATAATCTATTATACCTCTTTTTTTTGATTTTACAACCCCTTAAATTCAAAAAAATCACCTTATATAGAATAACAGCTCATTTTCTATGGCTTTACACAACTTGCGGTGACGTACTGAAATTTTTTCTCTCATATTTATAGAAAACAAAACAAATCTAAAGTCTGTACTCCCATCTATCATAACCTGAATTGGTCTAAAATCACTTCCTGCTGGATACACCAGTCCACCTAAATTTGTCTTTAACTTATCACAATAAAAAGCCAACTGATACATATCGGCAGAATGTAATATTTCTCCTATATTATCTTTATCTGTCTCAAATACTTTATTTTTTGCATCCAAGACTGCTTTTGCACTGCCATCCAAAGAATTATAATCAATTAATATATCTGGAATGTACCCTTTATTCCCCTTTCGGATTCCGTCATCCAATACAGCTATTTGCTTTGGTGCATCCCACTTGCTGATATATGCATCTAATCCTTTTGCAACAACTTTTCTGATATATTTTTCATATATATCATTAGAATTGTGCAAAAAGGCATTCCAAGAAATATTACCATGTATAAATTTCATTTTCATATTTCTTAGAATCTTAATAGCAAACTCTAAAGCAATTGGATAATGCGGATTAGCAGAAAAGAAACTATTACTTATATTGTCCAACATATATAAGGAACCCTTGTACTCGTCTATCATTGAAAAATATTTTAATAATAATTGATAATCTCTTCGCACGCTTTTTCGTGATTCCATTTTCAATACTTTCAATATAGCACTTTTAATAATTTGATTGGCAGTAACATTAACAGAATATCTGTCGCATACATACTCCACTCCCTTGATGGGTAAATAAGCGGGATGGTATTTATCCATCAAAATCCGTCCATTAACCTCTTTACCACTCTTCACTTCCGAAATAAAGCCACCAGTAAGTCCAAAATTCACTAGACGAACGCACTCATAATAGAACTGAGATGTAATAGAAGAAACCCCAAAAGATTGATTATCTCCAAATCCTGACGAAAGGTAATTTTCATCAAAATTATTTAATGATTCATATAACAACATTTCAAAAATGGTTTCTAAAGTAAATACCGAATTTCTTGGTTCAATTTCAATATTGTAATCTCCAATCTTCAAAGAGCCAATCGTGTATTTATCAAATGATAGTGTATTGCCTTTTATATGCAATGGTAACGAACTATCATCCTCTAGCATTTTTTTACATGCATTTTTTAATTCAGGTTGTAATTCTAAATCTGTATTTTCTTTTATCCTAATACTAATCATGCACAATCTCCATAAAATCACATATTGCATCAACAAATGAACTTCCATCCAATTGAACGGATAATTTTTTTCCAACAATGTCTTCCAGCATTTCTCTGTTACCAGAACAATAATCTTCTATCATTGGCAAAATTTTATAGTTATATAAAATCCTAAATTCTTCAAATCCCCATTTGTATTTACCATCTATTTTTACATTATCGTTTAAAAACACTGCATGTCCAACTACTAAATCCTTATTTCCTGTTACATCTGTCAATTTTTTATTAAGTCTTGTCAAAAAATCACATAAAGAAATAAAATTGGCTGACGGGCAAAAATCCATTAATAATCTAGGCTCTGGAGCACAGTATACGGATATAAAACGCCTCTTAATCGCATAATCAATTGTCCCCAGTGTCCTATCTGTTGTATTTAATGTTGCAATAATATGAATGTTTTTTGGCAAATGAATTGTACGAACCACTCCATCTGCTTCAATGCTCACAGACTGATTTCTATCCATACACTGAATAACCTCTCCTAACACCTGACTAACATTTGCTCTGTTAATTTCATCTATTATGATAATATATTTCTTATTACTATCATAATTATCCAGCAATTTCAAAATCACACCTTGACGATATACAACCTCTGTCTTGTCAACCACATATCCACCTATAAAATTCTGATAGGTATATTGCGGATGAAACTGAACATGAAACACCTCATCATAATCTTTGGCAATTTCTCCTGCATAAAAAGACTTAGACGTTCCCGGTGGTCCTTCTAAAATCACCTGATAATATGAATCCAACAAATTTTTTATAAGCGAAACAGATACTTCCTGTGTGTCAACAGGTCTGGTAGAAAATGAATAGTCGTCTGAAAACCACTTTACAAAATCACGATTCGATTTATCAGGAGCATTAACTTGTTTCCATGTATTTTCAGGCACTTCTCCAATCAAACCTCGAATCATGGAAGAATTATATATGCTATCCGAAAATTCTATATCAAAAGTATTTTCCCGATTAAAAAAAATATTTAATTCATCTAAATCTAGTTTATAAGCACGTTGAAATTCATCACACAATTCTCTAACTGTTTCTCTTTGTTCAAATGAAGTGAAACGATGCGACCATATCGCCAGTGCAACAATATTAACTGTCTGAGAGTCTAAAGCCAACTTTTTAAGGATATTAACATAATCATATTTGAACTTAATCTTTTTATCCTTTGCATCCATATCTAACAGTGCTCGCCATTGTGTTCCTCCTCCGATTACATTATTCTGTAATCTTGAAGTAACCCATTTTTTTAAATCATCATTAATTGGCTGTCCAGGCCATTTTTTCATATCAAGTGGATTAATCAAACCACCACCATTAGGATAGCCTTCGTTTGGTGCAAATAAAGACATCAATCTTGATGCATAATACAATCCATTTTCTTTCACATTATCCATAGACTCGTAAGTAAGTTTATTGATTCCACATGCTTTCAAAATCAAAAAATACAATAAGTCGTTTGGCGATTTCAAAATTCCTGATGTTAAAATGTGATATGCTTGTTCAATCGTTTTTGTACTCAAATAATACATTGCATTTCCTCCAAATCATTATATGCTATTTCCAATTTTTGTATCTTTTTATCATCACATTCACATCATATTGGTCTTATGTCAAGATTTAGTACAAAATAAAATGAGAGGTTCTGCTGGCTAGGCTGCCGGCAGATTCTCAACCTTC
>CANRLR010000009.1 GCA_947631505.1 uncultured Lachnospiraceae bacterium
GGAGAGCTGGTGAGAAGTACCGGCTTTTTAGGAGAGCAGATCGTGGATTCCGGTACCAGTCTGGCAGCTCCACAGGTAGCAGCTGTGGCATCGCTGATCTGGGAAAAGGATCTGAGTATGTCGGCTGATTTTGTGCGGGCTCTGCTGAAAGAAAGTGCGAATGCCTATGGGGAACAGGAAGCCTATGGAAACGGTCTGGTGGATGCCGAATATGCATTGAAGAATTATAAATCTTTTCAGAAGAAGTATAAAGAAAAGGCAGGGAAAGCAGCACTGGAGGAAAATGAGGAAGCAGTGCTGAGCTTTGAGGAAACGGGCTGTGTGAAGGGGAGCTGGACGGTGGATACCCATGCAGGAATGGTGCCATCAACAAATAAAAATGTGCAGAAGGGAGCGAGATTTCCGGATAAAAAAGATGGCTATACAATTAATGCACCGGCAAAGTATTATGTTTTTGCCGGAATGAAAAATAATCCTTGGTGGCATGGGTTTTTTCGTCATGGTGCAACTCCGGTTAATTATGTGGCAACCTATATTTATGAAACGAGGCTGGCAAATCAAATGACAGCAGGGGGAACGGTTCAAATACCAAATGGATTATCAAAGTCATTTGCAAAATATATAAGAGAAGATATTGGTAAAATAAAATGGGATAAAGAGTTTAAAGGGGAGACTGTTACGGCAGGAAAAAAGAGGGCTTTTCTCTGGGGGATGGCAATCCATAACATGACCGATGCGTATTCCCATAGTGCGTATGCTTTTATAAATAATGGCTGGCATTATTTAAACCATGATGGTGACCCAAATCCATATGCACATGATACGAGTACAAAATATGGGAATCGGTTTGCTTGTGCACAAACAGCTGTTAATTATGCAATGTCGGATTACAAAGCGAATAGGAATGGGACAGATAACGTGTTTTTTCATGCAATTTCAAATGCAAAGGATTTTGTTATGGGAGACATAAAAAGATTTGTGAGTGAGGCAGTGGGGGTTGAAGCGTCATATAATTATTGGACAATTAATTACATTCCAAATTATAATGTAAAATAAAGGAGAAATTTATGCGAAAAAGAATAATAATGATGTTACTATTAGCAGCGTTCATTGTTTCAAGAGAAAAAATTGATAATCAAGTAGCATTTGTTTCCGCAAGAACATTTCTGGAACAGGGGACACAGGATAATGGAATTGGTTTGGTTACCAAAGAAAATGTGGATATAGCTGGACGACACTATGAGTTTGTTCAATATTATCGGGATATTGAACAAAAGAAAATTCGTCTAATGTCATTAAAAACAAAGGAAGATACCTTAATTATTCCGTCCGCAATTGATGGTGAGCCTGTTGAAGAAGTGGGTATGAGTATTTATGAATTCGGAGATAATAAAGAACCTTTCCTGCCATGGCAGCTTAATAAACAGCAAGTTTTAAAAAAAATTATTATTTCGGAAGGGATAAAAAGAATAGTGATGGATGCTTTTTGCGAAACGGAAGCTGATTGTATTGAACTACCGAAAAGTCTGAAAAATATAGGAGAGGACAGCATCCATTCTCTTTGCTTTTACAATAGTAAGATCCGTCATGTAATTATAAAAGGAAGCAAGACCAATATCAGCGGTTATGTGTTTTTGGATTCGGGTCTAAAAAAGATATCGTTACCGAAAAACTATCAGGGGAAAATAGGAAGTGATGCTTTTGAAAATTCAAAGCTGGAGGAATTCAAGTGGCCCGCCTATAAAAGTGGTGCAACAACCAAAGTAGATTCCGGTGTTTTTAAGAATTGTAAGAATTTAAAGAAAGTCACGTTCCCGAAAAACCAGAAACACATCTATATTCCAAACTCGTGTTTTTATGGCTGTAAAAAGTTAAAGAAACTGACATTTCCCGCCTCTACGAAAAAAGTCACCTATGACTGGACCCCTTATGCAGACAATTATAAAATGGGACCGGGGACCTTAGTGTTCAAAGGAAAAAAGACAGCAGTAGCAGGTGTAAAATACGAATACAACAAAAAGCGGAAATGGAAAGTGCTAACTGTGGGAAAGATAATTGCTCCCAAGAACTCTAAGGCACTGGCATATGCGAAAAAAGCAAAAAGGGTGAAGTGGTTTGCGAAAAGAATAAAAACGGATATAAAAAGGTACACGGGACCCGAGGTGAACTATGTGGATGAGGAATATAACCCCGATTATGTCAAACTGGCAAAAATGAAGTATTCCATTTTGAAAAAATAGATCACACATACGGGGAGAAAAAGGACAGACATGGATGTTCCTGTCATATTCCAAATTATAATGTAAAATAGGAGGGGAAGTTATGGGAAAGAACATATTAAGGGTATTCGTTATATCGTCAATACTCATTTTTGCTTACTGTATAGAAAAGCCGCTGATTGTTTCAGCAAAAATTTTAGTTCCCCCAAATTATGGAGAACAGGATGCCGGGACAGAAATAATAGAAAAGGAAAATATTGATATAGACGGATATCATTATGAGTACATTAAATATTGCCGGGATACGAAAAAGAAAAAAATTCGCATTATGTCCCTAAAGACCAAAGAAGATGTTTTGGTTATTCCGGCAAAAATTTGTGGGGAACCAGTTGTTGAAGTAGGAATGGAATTAGGGGAAGGAAGTAGTACACATTTTGCTGGTACGCTCTTTACGTATAATCCTTGGCAACTAAATGAACAACAGATATTAAAAAAAATAGTAGTATCAGAAGGAATTCAGCAAATTGTATGTGATGGATTTACAAATACATCTGCAGAATATATTCAGCTACCAAAAAGTCTGAAAAATATAGGAGAGGACAGCATCCATTCTCTTTGTTTTTGCGATAGTAAGATCAGTCATGTAATTATAAAAGGAAGCAAGACCAATATCAGCGGTTATGTGTTTTTGGATTCGGGTCTAAAAAAGATATCGTTACCGAAAAACTATCAGGGGAAAATAGGAAGTGATGCTTTTGAAAATTCAAAGCTGGAGGAATTCAAGTGGCCCGCCTATAAAAGTGGTGCAACAACCAAAGTAGATTCCGGTGTTTTTAAGAATTGTAAGAATTTAAAGAAAGTCACGTTCCCGAAAAACCAGAAACACATCTATATTCCAAACTCGTGTTTTTATGGCTGTAAAAAGTTAAAGAAACTGACATTTCCCGCCTCTACGAAAAAAGTCACCTATGACTGGACCCCTTATGCAGACAATTATAAAATGGGACCGGGGACCTTAGTGTTCAAAGGAAAAAAGACAGCAGTAGCAGGTGTAAAATACGAATACAACAAAAAGCGGAAATGGAAAGTGCTAACTGTGGGAAAGATAATTGCTCCCAAGAACTCTAAGGCACTGGCATATGCGAAAAAAGCAAAAAGGGTGAAGTGGTTTGCGAAAAGAATAAAAACGGATATAAAAAGGTACACGGGACCCGAGGTGAACTATGTGGATGAGGAATATAACCCCGATTATGTCAAACTGGCAAAAATGAAGTATTCCATTTTGAAAAAATAGATTACACATACGGGAGAGGAAAAGGACAGATATGGATTTTAAAAGCAAAATTCTGATTGTGGTATATGTTTGTTTCCTTGGATTAATTTTAGTTTTAGGTATTGTGATTTGTTTAGCAAAGAACAGGGGGATGTCGTCTTCTGATGTACATTCTCTTCAGAAGTTAAATTCACAAGAAACGGATGTTTTGATAGATGAAGATCAAACGCATGGATATGTTCATGGAGTTTGGGGATTTGGACAGAATCTATCCGCACGCTCCCATCTTCTAGAACAGGAACCGGGGTGCGGAGTCAGATTTGGAACCGATAAAAATAAAAAAATTAAGGTGCTGACCTTTGGAAAACTGGCACGGGTGATGGAGCAGGAGAGAGATACCTGTGAGGAAGATAGTTATGAGAATATGTTTTCATTGTATCCTTCATTAGAAAAAATTGAGGTTGAGAAAGGAAATTCTTATCTTAAATCTGAACAGGGAATCTTGTATGAGATTGAGCCAAATAGTGGCAGTATTCGCAGTCTGTATGCCTGTATTCTTAAGAAGAAAGGAAAAGTTGAAATTGCAGAAGGTACTCGTTCTTTGCAAGAGGGTGCATTTTACGGATGTAATGAAATTACGGCAGTTATTATCCCTAAGACGGTAGAGGAAATTTATCCGGGGGCATTAGAAGAAATGAATGGATGTTCAGAATTTGTGGTGGATGAGGCAAATAAAAATTTTTGTTCTGTGGATGGAATCTTGTATACAAAAGACAGGGGAAAAATAGTTGCCTGTCCGGCGGGGAAAAAGAAAGCGGATTGAGGGGGAGATTTGTGTGAAGATAAGAAGATTATTTGTTTTGGCGTGTTTGTTTATTATAATATGTGTTGAGGCATGGGTACTTATTTATGGTTTAACTCCAAAATATCAAGACATTCAGTCCAAACTGGAAGAAGTTGAAATCAATAATTCTCAGGAAACATTATTAAGTTTTGAGAATATTTCAGTTCATGGAAGAGACTATTCAAAATTAATCTGTTCGATTAAAAATGGAAAAGCACGGATTATCAGTTTGAAATCAAACGAGGATACGCTGTGGATTCCAAGTTCATTGGGACGGTATCCGGTCTCGGTTATTGGCGGGGACTGGACGGAGCTTCCTGATGCAGTGGAGTATGCCAAGAAAAACCAGAAAACTCCGAAACTAGGAGTATTGGCATGGATGGAAAATGAGCAGACAAAGTATGAAAAAGTTGTGATTGAGGAGGGGATTCATACGGTATTTGCAGAATCCTTTTATGGTATTAAAACAGAGTGTTTGGAACTTCCCAAATCTATGTTGTTACTGGGGGCACTCTCTTTTGCCGAGTCCGATATAGATAAGGTGATTTCCAGAAATCCCGATATGTACAGTGAGTGGGGGGCATTCCTCAATACGGAATATCAGAACAAATTTCCATGGACCTCACCGGAGAACCTTGGTGATTCCATTTTTGCAGATTCAAATGATAGGATTACGTACTTTCAAAAATAGGAGATTGACCGTTGTTCTAATCTAGTGAATAAAACGCTCCTTTTCGGATATCATAGGAAGAGATATAAGAAAGGAGCGATTTCTATGAAATCATTTGTTGATCAGGATGTATTGCTTGTGGAATGTGCGTTGGGGCATGTAATACCCTCTATGAATTTAATGATGACGGCAAAGCTGAATGTCAGGTGGATTCCGTACCACCGGAGTTAGAAGAGGATGCCAGACAATGTGCCGCTAACTGCCCAACTCAGGCAATTCAGGTTACCGAGTGAGAAAGAAAGCGATAGAAATCGTTTTTCAATGATTTCTATCGCTTTCTTTATTGTATAGGAAAGTCCGGCATCTTATTACTTATCCAGCACGACAACGGATACAGAATTTGCCGGGAGTATCAGCTCACATCCGGTACTCTCAATGAAAAGGGTGTTTTTTACGGGAACGATTCGTTCCCATTCTTTCGTATTTACATTCGGTGTATGTACCCATTCATTATCACCAGTGAGAGTAATTAGTGTTGCCTCTTGTTTTGGTGAGAGATTCGAAAAATTCAATTTTATCTTCTTTTCAAAATTATCGGCATTTACTAATTTTGCATAAACTTTATTCTGATCTTCTGTAACAGAATGGAATACATCTCGGTTATAGCTTTCCAATTTGCAATCCAGTGGTGCAAATTTTTCAGAAGCATTTTCATAATAACAGGAAATGCCCTTGCCATCTTTCTTTCCAAAGTTCACAGTTACGGTATATTCTCCCGCAGGAACGGCTTCGTCGTAGCAGGCACGAAGATTTCCGGCATAGACGCTGGAAGAGTAATCACCCATTGTATAACCTTCCTTGCCGTCCTTTACTACTTTTAAACCAGTTCCATTATTGCCGCAGCCGATACAGTACTGATGCATGGATAATTTATTTGGATTATAGTTTGTATCAGTGACACCGGTCAATCCGGTACCTACAAAAATTTCCGTAGTATCCGATAATTTTTCAATGGAAACTGTTATGGTGTAGTCATGCCATTTCGGTTCATTGATATAAAAACCGTGTTGTCCGGCTGTTGTTGTCCTTATTATGAGACCTAAGCCAGAAACACTTGATTCCGTTTCTTCCATTCGGAACGGAAGAAGTTTTTTATCCAAAGTCTCTGCAAAATTTTGAGCAAATAACACGTTACCGGTCTGATTATCCGTTACAGTCATCGTTTTCAGGATTGCTTCTCCCTCTGCAATAGTGACCATAACACCGCCGTGAGGAGTAAGGGAAATCTTTTCTCCATTGTGATACGTTTCATAACTTGTTTCTAACAGTGTATCACCAACATATTCAGCAAACATCTGCTGTACATAATAGTTTGGAGTACGCCATACGGATTCATTGTCAAACCAGATACAATCTGGTGTCCAGCGGTAAGTTCCATCGGTTACTACTTTGTTAAAGAGAGGGGCGTAAGCAGCGAGACGGACAACATCCGAATTTTTCTCAAATCCGGTCATGACCGCGGCTTCGGCAACGGCACCCGCTAAAGTGTTCTTGTCACTGGAAGCATATTCTCCCACAAATACTTTGGAAACTTGATTTTCTACTAATTTGCCGTTTTCATAAGGACGGTAATAATAGTTGTAGCGGTCTGCATTTTCCAGCAGATAGTCATTGGCACGATAGTAATGTTCGTCTACAATCGTGTTCATATAGTTTTTCTCGTGTGGATACCAGGTAACTGCCTTTTCAAAACTGGTTTCACCGTCCGTAAAGGCAACCGTAGCACCACCCTTTAAATAACCGGCTAAGAATTTCCAGCCCTGCTGATAAGCATCATCATCTGCTTGTGCTCCGGCAGTGGATAGAATGGTAAGGTCATATCCCGGGTAATTTTTTTCCATATGCTTGTCAATAGCATATTTAAACTCTTCAAAGCTTGCAAAAAATTCAGTTCCCCAGTTTTCGTTTCCGACTCCAAGATAATGAAGTCCAAATGGTTCTTCATGTCCCATTTCTTTACGGATTGCTGCCCATTTATTGTTTTCAAAATCTGTATTGATTGCAAAATCAATTAAGTCAGTAAAGTTTGCAATATATTTTTCCTGCAATTTGCCGCCTGCCGGATTTGCATAGTCAGAACGTGCCTGACAGAGAACACCACAGGCCATGACCGGAAGTGGTTCCGCATTTAAGTCCTCAGCAAGCTGGAAATATTCCATATAGCCAAGTCCCATGGTCATCATGTATCCCCACACATTAAAATTTTCTTTTCGTGTGGCAACATCCCCGATAGAATCTTTCCAATCATATACGTTGTCCCAAATAAAGGATCCTTCAGAAATACAGCCCCCCGGGAAACGAAGGAAAGACGGATGTAAATCTGCCAATGCTTCCACTAAGTCTTTACGAAGACGGTAGTTGGAATTGCCGGTATAGTTCTTATGGGCACTTGGAGAGGAAGCTTCCTCTTTGGAACCCCATACATTTTTTGGCATAAGTGATACCATATCAATTAAAACATCCCCTGTAAAGGAAAGACAGATCTGTCCCATGACGTCTTTCGCTGCGGTCAGTACATCTGCAGAATATTTTTTCCAGATTCCATTTCCTTCTACCGTGATAACGGCCGTATTACTTACTGTATTTTCTTCTCCATCTAATAATGTTATATCAATGGCGGCCCCGTTATCTGCCTTTGCCCAAATTGTAAATTCGTATTCCCCGCCGGCAGTAAATTTCATAGAAAAATCCAAATTGTTATCACAGAATCCGCGGTTATATAATCTGGTACCGTCGGGAACCGTTATATAATAAGCATTGGCATCGGAATCAGTCAAATGAAAATGTTCATTGAGACCTCCTTCATTTTCAGGAGTGACTTTTTCTAAATCACCAAACCAAAAGCGGAGAGGATTATGGTTACGTCCCTCTGATTTTCCGTTCTCCCCACTGCGGGAATCATATATTTTGTAGGTAAAATCTTCAAAAGAACGGTTTTGAATCATTTCGGCATAAATGCCACCATCAGCAGCATTATTAATATCTTCATAAAAAAGGCCGTATAAAGTTCTGCTGATATCAAGAACCTTTTTATCACCATGGATAGTAAGCTCATATGGTGCTATGGAAGATGGTACGACCGTTGCATGAAATTCTTTTTGAAGCGCTGTGTTTCCGCATGAAATTTTTGCGAGTAAAGTAATACCCACAGGTTGTTCTTTTGGTGTGACTTTTCCTGTTGAAGTGATCACTTCCGGGCGGTCACAAGTCCATTCTACCGTCACTTTTCCTTCCATTAATGTGAGAGGAAGATAGATGTCACCGGTAATGATTTTGTTAGGTTTCGGTAAAAATTTGTCTCTTGCCAGTGTTACAATATTTTCTTCGGACAGGGACTCACACATGAGACCGATAACCTCTTCCTCGGAAAGAGCTGCCTTATAGATACGGAAATCAGAAAGAGAGCCACAGAAGTCAGCATCTGCATTAAATTGAGAGTGTCCGATAAAATTATTGCTGTAATTGGATGGTGTATCAAATGTGGCAAACCATTCTCTTAATTTTTTGTATGTACCACTGGAGGTCTGGCTGATAAAACCATCTCCTGTCAATTCTCCATTGAGATAAATTCTTGGACCGGCATTGCTTAATGCACCACCGTTTGTTCCGGTTACCGTCATGGCAACATGAACCCATTCTCCGACCGGGCAGGCTTTGTCTGCGTCTGCTGCTAAATCCCCGCTCTGGAAGCATACTCCGCGCAAGAACCGGGTCAAGAACATATAAGGACCGGCGGACCCTTTTCCGAAGTCAAAAATCCGCTCCCATACATTGACTGCTCTATCACAGTAAACCCATGTGGAAACAGTAAATCCGGTATGGTCATTTACTTCCTTTAAAAAATCTGCCGGTAATTCTAAGTAAGAAGAACCAAATTCACCACCGTAAAATTGTGCTGCCTTACGACCACCAATGATTTTAATCTCAGGAAGTTTTTTCCCTTTTGGTATGGCATTGTTTCCATTGCCGGACAAATCCCTTCCTATATCGGCGGTACCTTGAAAGGGATACCATGCGATAAGATTTTCCTTTGATGTGTTGTTGCTCATTGTTATTATCCTCCTCATATTCTAATCTTCTTCAATTACATGAATTTCCAGATAGTCAAATTCAATGGTCTCAATAAAATTATCTTGTGTGAACCGGGTTCTATCAATGCGTTTAAATTCGTTGATATTTTTGTCCAGCCAAATTGGTTCCTGTAAATCAAAAGCAAGACAGAATTCATGTACACCAGCAAAGACCTTTTTGGTCCGGTTCCATGAGGGATCTTTATTTTCATAGACCATATCCTGAATTAAATGATTGTTTGTGAAAATTTTACCCCATATGCGAAACATGAAGCACCTCATTTCTGTTCTATCGTTATTCATTCACTATCGAAATTATAAAGAATTTTTGGGGAAAAGTAAACAATTATTTGACTTTATTGTCATTTCTTTTATAATATAAATAGGATATTGCGAAAAAATGTAGCAGATGGGGTGTTACTATGTTGGATGAGGAATTACAGACTTCATATATACGAAAAGTATCTCTCCCAAAAGATATGGGAAATCTATTTGTTGGTGAAACAGAAGATTTTGAAAAAATGATGATGATGTACAGCTGTGCTATCAAAGAGGTAAAGACAAAATTACAGGTCTTAAACGATGAGTTATCTATGTCACGGAAGAGAAATCCAATAGAATTTATTAAAACAAGAATAAAACAGCCAGACAGCATTGCTACGAAGCTCAAGAAAAAAGGACTGCCTCTGACGGTTGAAACCGTCCGGGGGAATTTGAATGATGTAGCAGGGGTCCGTGTGATCTGTGCGTTTATTGATGATATCTATCAGGTGGCGGATATGCTGACGGCACAGGATGATGTAAAATTAATAAAAACAAAGGATTATATTAAGAATCCTAAAATGAATGGATACCGAAGCCTGCATCTGATCGTGGAAGTTCCGGTTTTCTTTTCGGACCATAAGGAGCAGATACGTGTGGAAGTTCAGATTCGTACCATTGCCATGGATTTTTGGGCGAGTCTGGAGCATCAGGTAAAGTATAAAAAGAATGTGAAAGATGCAGAGAATATTGTGTATGAACTTAGAGCATGTGCAGATGTCATTAACCGGACCGACTTTCATATGCAGTCGATTCGGGACCGGATTGTAGAAGAAGCAAATTAATACATAAATTACAAAATAAATGGAGGCAGATATGGCAATTAAAATTGACGGAAAAATGATTTCTACTCAGGTAAAAGATGAATGTAAGAAGCGTGTAAAAAAAGAAGCGTTAGATGTTACACTTGCTGTAATCCAAGTGGGGAATGATCCGGCATCAACAGTCTATGTAGGAAATAAAAAGAAAGCCTGTGAGTATATTGGGATTCATTCTCTTTCGTATGAGCTTCCTGAGGAAACAACAGAGGAAGAATTGTTGGAACTGGTAGAAAAACTGAATCAGGATAAAAATGTTCATGGAATTTTGGTTCAACTGCCGTTGCCGGCACATATTGATGAGGATAAGGTGATTCAGACAATTTCACCGAAAAAAGATGTTGATGGCTTTCATCCGCAAAGTGTGGGAGCACTCAGTATCGGACAGCCGGGTTTTGTATCCTGCACTCCGGCTGGAATTATCCAGCTGTTAAAACGCAGTGGTGTAGAGATGGATGGAAAGGAATGTGTGATTGTCGGAAGAAGCAACATTGTCGGAAAGCCTATGGCACTTCTGATGCTTCGGGAAAATGCCACGGTGACAGTATGCCATAGTCATACCGCAAATTTAAAAGAAGTAACAAAACGTGCAGACATTCTCATTGTTGCTATTGGTAAGCCTAAATTTATCACAAAAGAGTATGTCAAGAAAGGGGCCGTAGTAATTGATGTCGGAATTCACCGCAATGAAAATAACAAATTATGCGGTGATGTAGATTTTGATGATGTAGAGCCGGTTTGTTCTGCGATTACTCCGGTTCCGGGAGGTGTGGGACCGATGACCATTGCCATGCTGATGAATAACTGTGTGGAAGCGAAAGGAATACAGGAAGCATGAAATTATACTTTGTTTCATTAGGTTGTGACAAAAATTTAGTGGACAGTGAAAAGATGCTGGCAATTCTTGCCGGACATTCCATTGAAATTACAGACGATGCCGCATTCGCAGAAATCATTATTGTAAATACCTGCAGTTTTATTCGTGATGCAAAAGAAGAGAGTATCGAAACTATTTTGGAACTTGCATCGTATAAGGAGCAGGGAGTTTGTCGAACCCTTATTGTTACAGGATGTTTGGCACAGCGGTATGCCGATGAAATTGAAAAAGAAATTCCGGAAGTGGATGCTATTGTAGGGACAACTGCTTACGACCGTATATGGGAGGCGGTAGAAGAGAGTTTGTCCGGGAAAAAAGTTCGTTTGTTGTCAGAATTGGATTATCTGCCAGCGAAGCTGACCAAACGGATCGGCAGTGCAGCCGGATATACCGCTTACTTAAAAATTGCAGAGGGCTGTAATAAGAGGTGTACTTATTGTATCATTCCTTCTCTGCGGGGGAATTACCGCAGTGTACCGATGGAAGAACTTCTTACTGAAGCAGAAGAACTTGCAGGCAAAGGGGTAAAGGAACTCATTGTTATTGCTCAGGAAACAACCGTGTATGGAATAGATTTATATGGAGAAAAGAAATTGCCGGAATTATTGGCAAAGCTTTGTAAAATTGATGGAATAGAATGGATTCGTCTGATGTACTGCTATCCGGAGGAAATTACAGAACTGTTACTTGATACGATGGCAGCACAGCCGAAAATCTGTCATTATCTGGATTTACCGATACAGCATTGCAACGATACGGTGTTAAAGCGGATGGGACGAAAGACAAATAAAAAGGATTTGATGGAAAAAATTCAATTGATCCGGGACAGAATGCCGGATGCAGCTTTACGGACAACACTGATCAGTGGTTTTCCGGGAGAGACAAAGGAACAGCATGAAGAATGTATCGAGTTTGTATGTGACACCCGGTTTGACCGCCTTGGTGTATTTCCTTATTCACCAGAAGAGGGAACACCGGCAGCGGAATATGAAAACCAGCTGGAGGACGAACGAAAACGTCAGTGGGCAGATGAAATAATGGAAGCATCCCAACGCATTATTTTTGAGGAAAACGAAAAATTGGTAGGAAGAACAATGCGGGTAATTGTTGAGGGATTTTTACCAGAAGAAGAAGTTTATGTAGGCAGAACATACCGGGACGCCCCAGATGTAGATGGATGTGTATTCTTTACCGCCCCATATGAAATTATTTCCGGCACAATGCTCACAGTTTTAGTAACGGATGCCAACGGATATGATTTAATGGGAGAACTGTGGAATGAGGGGGAAGATAAATGAATGTACCGAACCGATTGACCATATTGAGAGTCATTATGATTCCTCTCTTTGTAGTAGCTATGTTGTGGGAATCATTGCCCTATTCGGACTACATAGCACTGGTTCTTTTTGCCGGAGCCTGCATTACGGATTTTTTTGATGGATATTTGGCAAGAAAGTATAATCAGATTACAACATTTGGTAAGTTCATGGATCCGCTGGCAGATAAATTATTAGTCTGTGCAGCACTGATTTGCTTTTTGGCAGATGCGAATCCGGAAATGCCGGCCTGGGCAGTCATTATTATTATCAGCAGAGAATTTATTATTAGTGGATTCCGGCTTGTAGCGGCTGAGAAAGGGATAACGATTGCTGCCAGTTATTGGGGAAAAGTAAAGACTGTTGTTCAGATGATTATGTCTATTCTTTTGATTATACATTTTAATCATCCTGTTTTTCGGATTATTGATGCAATATTTATTTATGCAGCGGTTATACTAACGGTAATTTCATTAATCGATTATATTTATAAAAATAGGGAAATTATGAAGGATGTGAAATAATGTCAAAGGAAGTGGAACTTGTCAATAAACTGACAAAGAATCACTATACAATATCTACAGCTGAATCCTGTACGGGGGGGCTTTTGTCGGGCACCATCGTGAATGTAAGCGGAGCTTCGGAAGTGCTGCATTGTGCTTTTGTTACCTATGCTAATGAAGCAAAAGAAGAATTTGCATGTGTTTCTCACGATACCCTTGCAGCATTTGGGGCAGTAAGTGAAGAAACAGCTGGAGAAATGGCACTTGGCTGTGCCAAAAGAGCACAGGCAGATATGGGGCTTTCTACTACGGGAATTGCCGGACCGGAAGGTGGAACGGAAGAAAAGCCGGTAGGACTGGTATATATCGGATGTGCCTTTCATGGTGAGGTTTCGGTAGAACGACATTTGTTCTCTGGTGACCGGCCGGCTGTTCGCAGACAGGCGGTAGAAGCGGCATTGGATTTGGCAATACACTGTTTAAATAAGGAGTGATATTGTGAGACGAATAATTGGTATTATTTTTTTAGTCGGAATGTTTGGAATAATGACTGGCTGCCAAGAGGAAAAAAATGTTCCGGCAACAACAGCTGTCCCGACACAATCCACAGTGAAGATTGAAACGATAACGGTTTATTCGATAAATTCAGATACTATGACCTTGATTCCGGTATCGGTTCGTAAGACGAATGGAGGACAATTGACAGCACAGAGCATTACGAGCTTAGTACAGTCAGGACTCAATGATGACCGTATTAAAGTTGATGATGTCATTGTAGAAAATGAAAAAGTAATCGTATCATTTTCATCGAAAGGAAGGCCTGTGAAAGACTGTAATAAAAAAATGGAGAACTTGATTCTTGAGTGTTTTTCCAATAGTTTATTAGATAATGTGAAAAGCTGTAAAAAAGTGATTTTTCGCTGTGATGGTAAAGCATATCACAGCAGTCAGTATAATTTTTCAATCAATGAGGTGTATGCATCTGCATGAAAAAAGTATTTGTAGTTGGCGGTGGACCCGCCGGAATGATGGCCGCAATTCAGAGTGCCAAAAGGGGAAATCAGGTAGTCCTTTTTGAAAAAAATGAAAAATTAGGTAAAAAATTATTTATCACAGGAAAAGGTAGATGCAACATTACCAATGCCTGTGATGTTTCTGATTTGTTTTCTAATATAATTTCAAATCCCAAATTTTTATACAGTGCCATTTATCAGTTTACCAATGAGGATTTGGTGGCGTATCTGAATGAATTAGGATTAAAGACAAAAGAAGAACGTGGAAAAAGAATATTTCCGGCATCGGATAAATCCTCTGATGTCATACGGGTTTTACAAAATGAGTGCAAAAAGCAGGGTGTTGTGGTACAATTAAATACGGCAGTAAAAAATTTGATGGTAGTGGATGGAAAGGTTTGCGGGGTTGAATCAGAAAATGGAAAATGTCAGAAAGCAGATGCTGTTATTCTGGCAACGGGAGGGGTGTCCTATCCATCGACAGGTTCCACGGGAGATGGCTTTGCAATGGCTCAAAGGTGCGGACATTCCATTATAGAACTCCGGCCGGGGCTGGTGGGTATGACAATAAAAGAAGACTATGGTGAAAAGCTAATGGGACTCACTTTGAAGAACTGTGCCCTGCGGATTCACGAACAAGGAAAGAAAAAACCGGTTTTTCAAGGTTTTGGTGAAATATTATTTACTCATTACGGAGTAAGCGGCCCCTTGATTCTCAGTGCCAGCAGTCAGATTGGTGACCGTTTGGAAAAGGCAGAATTAACATTACACATTGATTTGAAACCGGCACTTGAAATGGAACAGGTGCAGAAACGATTGTTAAAGGAATTTGATGCAAGAAAGAATTGTGTGTTACATAATGCTCTGGGCACTATGCTGCCGAAAAGTATGATACCGGTATTTCTTGAATACTGCCATCTAAGGCCGGATCGTACAGTAAATCAGATCACGAAAGAAGAACGGTTGAAATTAACAGAAACGTTCAAAGATTTCTCGTTGACTTTAAAAGGATTACGGGGAATGGATGAGGCAATTATTACAAGAGGCGGCATTAAGGTACAGGAAGTAGATCCTGCCACTATGGAATCAAAAATAGTTTCCGGTCTGTATTTTGCAGGAGAAATTTTAGATGTAGATGCCTTGACAGGTGGTTTTAATCTGCAGATCGCATGGTCTACAGGATATGCAGCCGGTTCAAATATGGAAAGAGAGGATAAAAAAGTATGAATATTGCAATCGATGGACCTGCAGGAGCAGGAAAAAGTTCAATCGCAAAGAGGGTGGCAAAAGAGATGTCTTTTGTCTATGTGGACACAGGTGCTATGTTTCGGACTATGGCATATTATTTCCTGCAAAATGGAATTGATACGGCGGATGAAACACAGGTAGCTGCAAATTGTGATAAGATTGAAATCCGTATTGAGTACAAAAATGATGAGCAGCATATTTTCCTGAACGGAACAGATGTTTCAACAGAAATACGGAAAGAAGAAGTGGGCAACAATGCATCTATTGTAGCAAAGTATAGTGTCGTCAGAGAAAAATTGTTGCAGCTGCAGCGGAATATGGCGGAGACGAGCAATGTAATTATGGACGGAAGAGATATTGGCACCGTTGTGCTGCCGAATGCGGAAGTAAAGATTTTTCTTACGGCAAGCTCCCGTGTCCGGGCGGAACGCCGTTATAAAGAACTGGTAGAAAAAGGAGAAGTCTGCAATTTGGATGATATTGAAAAAGATATTATTGCCAGAGACGAACAGGATATGAATCGTGATATTGCTCCGTTAAAACAGGCAGAAGATGCTGTTCTGGTAGATTCTTCCTATATGACAATAGATGAAGTTGTAGAAACAATTCAAAAAATAGCAAAAGACAGATAATGGGGGAACTTTAACAAAAAAGGTAAGAGGGGGATTTTTGTGAAAGTAGAATTAGCAAAAAGTGCCGGTTTCTGTTTTGGTGTGAATCGGGCAATGGATGCTGTAAACACGTTGTTGGAAGAGGGCCGGAATGTCTGTACCTTGGGGCCGATTATCCATAATGAACAGGTTGTCTCCGATCTGGAAAAGAGAGGAGTTCGTGTTGTTGAAGATGTAAATTCCAGTGCAAAGGAACTGTCCGGGAATAAGAATAATATCTTGGTCATCCGCTCCCACGGTGTGCCAAAGAGTGTGATCGATGATATACAAAAGGCAAAGATTTCTTATGAAGATGCGACATGCCCGTTTGTCAAAAAAATTCATAAGACAGTTTCTGAATATAGTAAAAAAGGGTATGAAATCGTAATTATCGGAAATGAACATCACCCGGAAGTGCAAGGGATTCTCGGGTGGACAAGAGGAATGGGACATGTGATAGAAACAAAAGAGGACGCTGAAGCCTTTTCGCTCCCAAATTCAGATAAAAGCGTATGTATTGTGGCGCAAACGACATTTAATTACAAAAAATTTCAAGATTTAGTTGAAATTCTTTCAAAAAAAGGTTATGATATACTTGCTGTGAATACTATATGCAATGCAACATCTACAAGACAGGAGGAAGCAGAAGAGCTTGCGTCAAGGTCAGATGCCATGCTTGTTATCGGTGGAAAACACAGTTCAAATTCGCGTAAATTGTACGAGATATGTAAAAATCAGTGTGAAAACACTTTTTTTATACAGACAGTAGATGACCTGAGCTCCATTTCTCTCGGTTCATTTACAAGCCTGGGCATTACTGCAGGGGCATCTACCCCAAATACTATAATACAGGAGGTTCTAAAGGCATGTCAGATTTAAGTTTTGAGGAAATGTTAGAGGATTCATTAGTAACAATCCACAATGGTGAGGTTGTAGAAGGGACAGTTATCGGAGTTAAAGACAATGAGATTATCTTAAACATTGGATATAAAGCAGACGGTATTTTAACAAAGAACGAATACAGTAACAACGCTGACGTTGACTTGACTGCCGAAGTGAAGCCCGGTGACCAGCTTACTGTAAAGGTTTTGAAAGTAAATGATGGAGAGGGTCAGGTTCTTCTTACTTATAAGAGATTACAGCAGGATAAGATGAACAAGATTTTTGAAGAAGCATTTGAAAACAAAGAAGTCCTTACTGGTAAGGTAGTTGCTGTTCTGAAGGGCGGACTTAGCGTTGCATATGGGGAGGGACGTGTATTTGTTCCTGCCAGTCTTGTTTCCGATATGTATGAGAAAGATTTAAGTAAATATCAGAATCAGGATATTGAATTTGTTCTCACAGAAGTAAATCCATACAAAAGAAGAATTATTGGAGACCGCAAACAGCTTATTGTCGAGCGGAAGAAAAAAATGCAGGAAGAATTGCTTGCCAAAATTGAAGTGGGCATGATGATTGAAGGAACTGTTAAAAATCTTACTGATTTTGGTGCATTCATTGACCTCGGTGGAGCAGATGGACTTCTTCATATTTCGGAAATGTCATGGGGACGTGTGGAGGATCCGAAAAAGCTGTTCAAGGTCGGTGACAAAGTAAATGTAATGATTAAGGATATTACGGATACAAAAATCGCTCTTACTTTAAAATTAGACGAGAATAATCCATGGAAGAATGCTGCTGAAAAATATCAGATTGGCACAATGATTACTGGTAAAGTCGCTAGAATGACTGATTTTGGTGCTTTTGTAGAGTTGGAAGAGGGGATTGATGCACTTCTTCATGTATCCCAGATTTCCATTGAGCATGTTGAAAAACCATCCGATGTTCTGAAGGTCGGACAGGAAATTACAGCAAAAATTGTTGATTTTAATGAAGAGACAAAGAAAATCAGTTTAAGTGTAAAAGCAGTTGAATTAGAGAATAAAAAAGAAAGTGCTTCAGAAGCTGAAGAGAGAGAAGAATAAAATTATGTCAGACAGTTATGAAACTTTTAAAAAAGATTATTTGCTTTTGTCAGGGATTGATTTGAATTCCTACAAAGAAAATCAAATGAAAAGGCGGATTGACAATTTTATTAGTAAGTGCCATCAATCTAGTTATCAGACTTTTTTTAAATTGTTAAAGCAGGATAAAAAAATATATGAGCAGTTTATTACGTATTTAACAATTAATGTGTCGGAATTTTATCGAAATCCGGCTCAATGGCGGACATTGGAGAAGGACGTTCTGCCTGCTTTGTTGAAAAAGTTCAAACCTCCGCTAAAAATATGGAGTGCTGCTTGTTCTACGGGAGATGAGCCATATTCATTAGCAATGGTACTGAGGGAATTTCTTCCTTTTGATAAATTTCAGATTTTGGCAACTGATTTGGATTTAGAAGTTTTGAATAAAGCTAAAAGGGGAATTTTTCTTGAAAAAAGCGTGAAAGGATTACCGGAGAAATATCGGAAACGATATATTATAAATGAAGGAAACGATATGGTCAAAGTATCGGATGAGCTAAAATCCTGTATCCGTTTTGAACAGTTGAATTTATTAAAAGATCCTTATCCGACAGGAATACATATGATTGTATGCCGGAATGTGATGATATATTTTACAGAAGAAGCGAAAGATGATATTTATCACAAGTTTGCAAATTCGTTATGCAAACAGGGAATTTTATTTGTGGGAAGTACGGAACAGATAATCGGAGCTTCCAATTATGGATTTACGGGAGTCCATTCATTCTTTTATGAAAAACACTAATTGTGACTTTGAGGGGCGATGAATTGTCGTCCCTTTTTCTTGTTATAGAATAAGAAAGTTCACTTGCATAGAATGGGGTTTTATAGTATATTAGAATCATATGATTTGATTTTAGGAGGAATGGTATGAGCGAGAAAGTTGTAGTGGCATTGGACGCAATGGGAGGGGATTATGCTCCTGCAGAAGCCGTCAAGGGTGCTGTAGAAGCAGTGACAGAGCATCCTGAGATAAAGGTTATTTTGGTCGGAAAGCAAAATCAGATTAAAGAAGAATTGGGAAAATATGAATATTTTGAAGAAAATATAGAAGTAGTAAATGCTACAGAAATTATTGAAATGGGTGAGGTCCCAACGAAGGCGATCCGGGAGAAAAAGGATTCTTCCCTTGTTGTTGCCATGAAGCTGGTGCGGGAAGAAAAAGCAGATGCAATTGTGTCTGCGGGAAGTACAGGAGCGATATTAGTTGGCGGACAGCTGGTGGTAGGCAGAATTAAGGGAATCAAACGTCCGGCATTGGCACCGTTTCTGCCGTCCAAGAAGGGATTTTCACTTTTGATAGACTGTGGAGCCAATGTGGATGCAAGACCGGAGCATTTAGTTCAGTTCGCACAAATGGGCTCCGTGTATTTTGAAAATGTCATGGGTAAGAAAAATCCTACCGTCGGCATTGTAAATATTGGGACGGAGGAAGAAAAAGGAAATCAGCTGGTAAAAGAGACCTATCCATTATTAAAGGAGTGCAAAGATATTAACTTTGTCGGAAGTGTTGAAGCAAGAGAAATTGCAAAGGGCGGTGTTGATATTCTTGTCTGTGAGGCTTTTGTCGGAAATGTGATTTTGAAGTTCTTTGAGGGAGTGGCACTTACTTTCTTAGGCTGTATCAAGGAGGGCTTGATGTCAAGCATCCGCACAAAGCTCGGTGCATTGATGATAAAACCCGCAATCAAAGGATTGGTGAAGACCTTTGATGTCAGTAGTCAGGGAGGTGCACCATTACTGGGGCTGAACGGACTGGTAGTAAAGGCACATGGAAATTCAAAAAGCGGGGAAATAAAGACTGCCATTTTCCAGTGTATTGCCTTTAAGGAGAACAGTATTAATGATAAAATATCGGCGATGGTTTCGTCAAAATAGGATACAAAAAGGATATGTGTCTGACAGGCCCGGTAAAAATGCTGGGCTTCCCCTATGTAAAGAAGGAGGCGCAGAACTGTGAATAATTCAAAACTTATGGAGTTTCAGAAAAACATCGGATACTGCTTTCAGAATGAAAAGCTATTGAAAAATGCGTTGACGCATAGTTCTTATGCCAATGAGAAGCACTGGAAATACAAAACAAACAATGAACGTTTGGAATTTTTAGGGGATGCGGTGCTGGAACTGATAAGCAGTGAATTCATTTTTCGGAATCATCCTCATATGGTAGAGGGGAAAATGACGAAAATGCGTGCAAGTCTCGTATGTGAAATGAGTCTTTCGGAAGCTGCAAGAGAAATACATCTAGGCAGATATATTTATCTTGGTCATGGTGAGAAAATTACGGGCGGAGCGAAACGGGATTCTATTTTATCCGATGCCTTTGAAGCAGTCATTGGTGCAATTTATCTGGATGGAGGATATGAACCGGCAAAGAAATTTGTAATGCAATATGTGCTGTCAGATATCGAGAAGAAACAGCTGTTTTATGACAGCAAAACAATCTTACAGGAAATTGTCCAGCAAACCTGTCACGAAAAGACAGAGATTGGATATCCGATTATGAAAGAGGAGGGGCCGGACCATAATAAAAATTTTCTGGTAAAGTGTACAATTAACGGAAAAGACTATGGTTTTGGCAAAGGGCCAACAAAGAAAAAGGCAGAGCAGCAGGCAGCCTACGAAACGATTTTAATGTTAAGACAGGAGAAGAAATAGATGTATTTGAAAAGTATTGAAGTGCACGGATTCAAATCTTTTGCCAATAAGCTGGTGTTTGAATTTCATAACGGAATTACGGGAATTGTTGGACCAAATGGAAGTGGAAAAAGTAATGTGGCAGATGCCGTCCGCTGGGTGCTGGGGGAACAGAGTGCAAAACAGCTTCGCGGTGCCAGCATGCAGGATGTCATTTTTTCTGGTACAGAGATGCGTAAACCGCAAAGCTATGCCTATGTGGCACTTACGATCTCGAATGAGGATCATAAGCTGAATCTTCCCTATGAAGAGGTTCAGGTAGCGAGAAGAGTATACCGTTCTGGTGAAAGTGAGTATCTTTTGAATGGTGTTTCTTGCCGGTTAAAAGACGTGCAGGAATTATTTTTTGATACCGGTATTGGTAAAGAGGGATATTCCATTATTGGACAGGGGCAGATTGATAAGATTCTCAGCGGTAAGCCAGAAGACCGCCGTGAATTATTTGATGAAGCAGCTGGCATTGTTAAGTTTAAAAAGAGAAAAAAGACAGCAGAGAAGAATCTGGAAACAGAGAGCCAAAATCTTTTGCGTGTTCAGGATATTTTAGCGGAATTGGAAAGACAGGTCGGGCCTTTGGAGCAGCAATCCAAAAAGGCACGGGAATATCTGAATCTGAAAGAAAATTTAAAACGATATGAAATTGGTCTGTTCCGCATGGATTATGAAAGCCTGCAGAATGAATTGAAAGAGCTGGCCGACAATTCTTCCCATACACAGAAAGAATTGGAAGAAGCAAAAGAGCAAAAGGAACAGTCAAGAACACAGTATGAAGAAGTAGAAAATGAGATAAAGGAATTTGACCGCTCAATCGAACGAAAAAAAGAAAAAGTAAATCAGAATCGGCTGCTGATGACAAATTTTGAGAGTGAAGTCCGAATTACAAAAGAACGAATCGCATCAGCGGCACAGGGAAAGGAGTATTATAAAGAACGTACGGATGTATTAAATCAATCCCGTGAAGAGACAGAGGGGGAATTGGCTGAATATAAGGAAAGCCAGAAAGAAGCTTTGACACAGCTGGAGGAAATGCAGGGGGCAGAAAACATACTGCAGGAAAAACTGACATCATTAGAAAAGGCAATTGTTGAGAAGGAAATTCAGTTAAACGAACAAAATGACACGATTATCCGTGCCATGAATACCTCTTCTAAAATTACGGTGGAGCAGCAAAAGGCAAAGTCCATGCTGGAACAAAATAGCATCCGTAAGGCAGAGCTGAATCAGAAAATTCTGTCAAATAAGTCTGGTCTGAACAGTGCACAAGAGGAAATGGAACATGAGAAAACCTCTTTACACGAAGCAAAAAAAGCATTTGACGCAGAATACATAGAGCAAAAAAATATGCTTCGTAAAGCAGACGAAAAAAGAAAGGAAATTCAAACACTACAATTCAAACAACAGGAAACTCAAAAGCATTATCATATCGAAAATTCTAAGATGGATACGCTTAAGAATATGGCAGAACGGTATGATGGCTATGGACAGAGCATTCGGCGCATTATGGAGCAAAAAGAAAATCACCCCGGTCTTCTTGGTGTTGTAGCAGATATTATTCAGGTAGATGACAAGTATGAGACAGCAGTGGAAACGGCATTAGGCGGTAATATCCAGAACATTGTTACAGAAGATGAAAATGTAGCAAAACAAATGATAGCTCTATTAAAGAAAAATCATTACGGAAGAGCAACCTTTTTGCCGCTTACGACCGTGACACCGAAAAAGGACAAGCCATTCAAAGAGGAACTATTGTCGGAAAAAGGGGTTCTTGGCAATGCTGCGCAATATGTCAACCGGGATGCAAAATATGATAAGGTTGTAGAGTATCTGTTAGGACGTTATCTGCTTGTTGATACGCTTGACCATGCTATGAGTATCAGCAGGAAATATCACTATTCGGTTCGTATTGTAACACTAGAAGGGGAATTGTTGAATCCAGGCGGTTCTCTTTCCGGCGGTGCGTTTCGGAACAACAGCAATCTTTTGGGCCGACGCCGTGAAATAGAAAAGTTAAAAGAAAAGATTACTGATCTGGAAAGCAGGCTGGCAGCTGGCAAAAAGTCAATACAGGAAGCAACAACAGAAGTGGAACGGCTTGTACAAGAGGCGAATCATAAAAATGAAATATTAAAGGAACTGGAATTAAAAGAAAATACGGCCCAAATAAAATATGAGCAGGCAGTACAGGTCAAGGAGCAGAAAGAAAAGGAATATCTTGCTATCGCCAATGCGGGGAAAGAAATTGAGAATCAGAAATCTTTGATTGAAGATTCGCTGACACGGATCGGCGAAGAACTGACAGCCAGCCACTCAAGAGAAGAGCAGGCAAAGGAAATGGTGAAGCATTTGACAGAAGAATTGGAGACCGATCATGAGAGACAAATGGAACTTCAGGACAAGCTGTCAGAAATGCGCCTTGAGATTTCCAGCTTTATACAGAAGAATAATTACCTTTCTGAAAATATTACACGAATTGAAAGTAATCTTCAAAGTATAAAGGAAGAGTATAACCGTTTCATGGAGGAACAGGAACATTCCGATGATGCAGTAGCAGAAATGAATGAGGCAATTGCCGGTTATGAAGAAAAGCATACGGCACTAGGGGAAGAAATTGAAAAGCTGCTGGGAGAAATTGAGGATGAGTCGAAGAAAAAAGAAGAAATGATGGAGTCTCAGAAGGATTTCTTTGAGAAGCGAGATAAACTGATGGAGCACATCAATGAATTGAATAAAGAAAGCTTCCGGCTGGATTCCAGAAAAAATAATCTGGAAGAAAAATTAGAAAGTAAAGTAAATTATATGTGGAATGAATATGAGCTTACTTATCACAATGCGTTGGAAGTTGAAATCGATGAATCTGTTTCTTATACAAGAACAAAAGCAAACGTAGGAGAGACGAAAAGTAAAATACGTGAACTGGGAGATGTCAACGTTAATGCCATTGAGGAATATAAGAGTGTCAGCGAACGATATGAGCTGTTAAAAACGCAACATGATGATTTGATTGAATCTGAACAGGCTTTAAAGAAGATTATTGAAGAACTGGATGAAGAAATGCGGAAACAGTTTACGGAGAAGTTCGTGGAAATTCAAAAGCAGTTCGACAAAGTATTTAAAGAATTGTTTGGCGGTGGTAAGGGCACACTGGAACTGGTGGAGGATGAGGATGTTTTAGAAGCGGGTATTACGATTAATGCACAGCCTCCCGGCAAAAAGCTGGGCAATATGATGCAGTTGTCCGGCGGTGAAAAAGCATTGACGGCAATTGCACTGTTATTTGCCATTCAGAATTTGAAACCATCCCCATTTTGTCTTTTAGATGAGATTGAAGCGGCATTGGATGATTCCAATGTAAAACGATATGCGAAATATTTACATAAACTGACGAAGAATACTCAGTTTATTGTCATTACGCATCGTAAAGGAACCATGGAGGCGGCAGATGTCTTATATGGTATTACGATGCAGGAGAAGGGAGTATCTACCTTTGTATCCGTAAAATTAATTGAAGAACAGCTGGACGAGTAGAGGTGAGTTTTTAATGGAAGAGAAAAAAGGATTTTTCAACAAACTGAAAAGTGGTCTGACAAAGACAAGAGATTCTTTTGTTTCAGGAATGGATTCTTTGTTTCATGGTTATTCGGAATTGGATGAGGATTTCTATGAGGAATTAGAAGAGCTTCTTGTTATGGGCGATATCGGTATTGATACCACGATGAGAATTATTGATGGTTTAAAAGAAAAAGTAAAGGAAAATAAGATAAAAGAAGCGTCTGCCTGTAAAGAATTATTGATTGAAACGATCAAAAACCAAATGCAGGTACATGAGGATGCCTATGAATTTCTGAATCGGAAATCGGTTCTTTTATTAATTGGTGTCAATGGAGTAGGAAAAACAACCAGTGTTGGAAAACTGGCAGGTCAATTAAAAAAGAATGGCAAAAAGGTAATGTTAGCAGCAGCAGATACCTTTCGTGCCGGTGCAATTGAACAGTTAAAAGAATGGGCCGGAAGAGCCGGAGTGGATATCATTGCGGGACAGGAGGGCTCGGATCCGGCAGCAATTGTTTATGATGCAGTAGCTGCTGCGAAAGCAAGAAACGTGGATGTTCTTCTGTGCGATACTGCGGGACGTCTTCACAACAAAAAGAATTTGATGGCGGAACTTCATAAAATCCATACGATTATTGAAAAGGAATATCCGGAAGCATATTTGGAAACTTTGATTGTAGTGGATGGAACAACCGGACAGAATGCACTGGCTCAGGCGAAGCAGTTCAGTGAAGTGGCTGATGTTTCAGGTATTGTGCTGACAAAATTGGATGGAACAGCAAAAGGTGGCATTGCTATTGCAATCCAGTCAGAATTAAATATTCCGGTCAAATACATCGGTATCGGAGAACAGATTGGAGATTTACAGCGCTTTGATGCAGAAGAATTTGTCAATGCGTTGTTTGAAACAGAATAGAAAGGTCGTGTGTCGTTATGATGACATTGGAAAAATTTGAAGAAGCAAGTGAAGCGGTACAGAAGGTGATTCTTCCAACAAATTTGATCTACAGTGAGTATTACAGTGCCCAGACAGGGGGAAAAATTTACCTGAAGCCGGAGAATATGCAGTATACAGGTGCTTATAAGGTCAGGGGTGCTTATTACAAAATCAGCACCCTGTCCGAAGAAGAACGTCAAAAAGGACTGATTACTGCCTCGGCCGGAAATCATGCACAGGGAGTTGCTTATGCGGCAAAATTATTTGGTGCAAAGGCTGTTATTGTGATGCCAAACACGACACCGCTTATAAAGGTGAACCGCACAAAAAGTTATGGGGCAGAGGTTATATTATACGGTGATGTGTATGATGATGCCTGTGCACATGCGTTAAAACTGGCAGAAGAAGAAGGATATACATTTATACATCCTTTTGATGACGAAGTGGTGGCAACCGGACAGGGTTCTATTGCCATGGAGATTATAAAAGAACTTCCAACGGTAGATGTAATTTTGGCACCGATTGGCGGAGGGGGATTGATCAGTGGCGTGTCTACACTGGCAAAACTGGTTAATCCGAATATTAAAATAATCGGTGTAGAGCCGGCAGGAGCAAGCTGCATGAAACAATCTCTCGAACAGGGAGAAGTTGTTTCCATTCCCAGTGTGAATACGATTGCTGACGGCACAGCAGTAAAGACGCCGGGAGAAAATATTTTTCCGTATGTACAGAAAAATGTGGATGATATTGTCACGGTAGATGACCATGAACTGATTGTTAATTTTTTGGATGTGGTAGAAAACCACAAAATGATCGTAGAAAATTCCGGACTGCTGACAGTTTCTGCTCTGAAGCAGCTGGATTGTAAAGATAAAAAGGTCGTATGCATTTTAAGCGGCGGTAATATGGATATTATTACAATGTCATCGGTGGTACAGCATGGCTTAATCCAAAGGGGCAGGGTATTTACGGTTAGTGTGCAGCTGCCGGACCGTCCGGGAGAACTCCTCCGGGTGGCAGACGTGATTGCGAAGTCTCAGGGAAATATCATTCGTTTGGAGCATAACCAGTTTGTCAGTATTAACCGAAATGCGGCAGTGGAACTGACCATTACGATGGAAGCTTTTGGGAATGAGCATAAAGAGTCCATTATCCATGCATTAGAAGAGGCTGGTTACAAACCGAAATCAGAGCAGCCAACGGCTGTTTACCAGTAGAGAAAGGAGTTTTCATTTTGGAGAATATAGAACAGAAATCATTACTTTTTACCCCGGAGGGGGTTCGTGATATTTATGGAGAGGATTGTGAAAAACGCTATAAAATACAAAATGAGCTTCATGCAACGATGAAGTTATATGGTTTCAAAGACATCCAGACACCGACCTTTGAATTTTTTGATATTTTCAATCGGGAGAGAGGTACGGTAAAGTCGAAAGAAATGTTTAAATTTTTTGACCAGTATAACAATACTCTTGTGCTGCGGCCGGATATAACACCATCCATTGCCCGCTGTGTGGCAAAATACTATGATAAGGAAAATATGCAGATCCGTCTTTGTTATATGGGCAATACGTTTATTCACCGCAGCGGCTATCAGGGAAAAATGTCAGAAATCCGTCAGGTAGGAGCAGAGTTAATGAATGACGATTCTTCCGATGCAGATGGTGAAATGATTGCCATGACCATTGAATGTCTGATAAAATCCGGTCTGAAAGAATTTAAAGTTGATGTTGGACATGCCGGCTTATTCCGCGGATTAGTAAAAGAAGCGGGATTAGAGGAGAAAGAAATTGAGCAGTTAAAAATCTTTCTTGCCAATAAAAATATGTTTGCGGTAGAAGATATGATGGAGAAGAAAGAAATCGCCAAGGAGTGCAAGGAGCTCCTTATTCAGCTGCCGGATCTATTCGGTGGATTGGATACCATTCTATTGGCAAAAGAAAAAACTTCCAACGCCGAAGCATTAGAGGCGCTGGAGCGTCTGGAAAAGCTATACCATATATTGGAAACTTATGGCATGGAGGACTATGCAACCTTTGACCTTGGCATGCTGTCCCATTACGAATATTATACCGGTGTGATTTTTAAGGCATATACTTACGGAACGGGAGATGCCATTGCTACGGGAGGACGCTATGACAACTTAGTGGAGCAGTTCGGTAAAAAAACACCGGCAATCGGACTTGCTTTTGTGTTAGATGAGCTTATGAATGCATTAGTGAGCCAGCAGGTGGAGATTCAGGCAAGAGAAGAGGATATTCTTATTTTGTACCGTTCTGCGAACCGGAAAAAAGCGATTGAGCTGGGTAATCAGCTCCGGGCAGAGGAAAAATCGGTACGTCTGATGCGGAAAAATGCGGAAATCGCCCTGAATGATTATAAAGAATATGGTAAGCGAAATGAAGTGGCATCCATTCTTTATATTGATGATACCGGCGAAGTGACAGAATTTGATTTAAAGGCCTAAGGGGGATTAGATGAGATGAAATACATAACGATAGCTCTGGCAAAAGGAAGATTGGCAAAACAAACGCTGGCATTGCTGGAACAGACAGGGATTACCTGTGAAGAAATGAAAGATAAAGAAACCCGCAAACTTATTTTTGTCAATGAAGAGCTGGGACTTAAATTTTTTCTGTCCAAAACTTCCGATGTACCAACTTATGTAGAATATGGTGCGGCAGATATTGGTGTTGTCGGCAGTGATACGATTATGGAAGAGGGAAGAAAGGTCTTAGAGGTTCTTGACCTTGGCTTAGGCAAATGTCATATGTGTGTAGCAGGTCCGGTCAGTGCGAAAGAATTACTGAAGAAAAATCAGGTTATTCGTGTGGCATCTAAATATCCTAAAATTGCAAAAGAATATTTTTATAATCAGAAACATCAGACGGTAGAAATTGTAAAATTAAACGGTTCAGTAGAACTTGCTCCGATTGTCGGTCTTTCTGAAGTAATTGTGGATATTGTGGAGACCGGTTCAACGCTTCGTGCGAATGGTTTGGAAGTATTGGAAACAATTTGTCCGCTGTCAGCAAGGGTGATTGTCAATGAGGCAAGTATGAAATTGCAGCGGCAGAGAATAACGAAACTGGTAAAAGATTTAAAAGGTGCTCTTGAGTAAGGAGGTTATATTTATGAGGATTGTTGCTTTAACAGAGGAATCAAAGAAAAATATTTTAGAAGATTTATTAAAAAGAAGTCCGAGTAACTATGATACGTATCAGGATACGGTCAATGAAATTCTGGCGGATGTTCGTGAGAATGGTGATAAAGCTGTATTTCAATATACAAAAAAATTTGATAAGGCAGAATTAACGGCAGATACTTTATATGTAACGGAGGAAGAAATCAAAGAGGCCTATGAAAAGGTGGATTCTGAATTGATTGAGGTAATGAAAAAATCCATTCAGAATATTCGGGAGTTCCATGAAAAACAAGTACGCAACAGCTGGTTTACTACACGGGAGGACGGTGTGATTCTCGGTCAGCGTGTTACGGCATTAGAGAGTGTTGGTGTTTATGTCCCGGGAGGCAAGGCAGCTTATCCGTCCAGCGTGTTAATGAATATTATTCCGGCCCATGTGGCAGGAGTGAAGCGGATTGTTATGGTTACGCCTCCGGATGCAGATGGCAGAGTAAATCCGGCTACGTTAGTGGCGGCTCATCTCGCAGGTGCCACTGAGGTATGCAAGGTGGGGGGTGCGCAGGCAATCGCCGCATTAGCTTACGGAACAGAATCGATTCCTAAAGTAGATAAAATTGCGGGACCAGGGAACATTTTTGTAGCACTGGCGAAGAAAACGGTATATGGTCATGTAAGTATTGATTCGGTTGCCGGTCCAAGCGAAATTATGGTACTGGCAGATGAAACGGCGAATCCGAGATATGTAGCAGCAGATATGCTTTCACAGGCAGAGCATGATGAACTGGCATCTGCAATTCTTGTGACGACCAGTCAGGAGCTGGCAGAAAAAGTATCTGTTCAGATAGAGGAATTTACAGCGAACTTATCCCGTGGTGAAATTATTCAAAAATCCATTGATAATTATGGTTATATTCTCTTGGCAGAATCTATGGAAGATGCGATAGATGCCGTAAATGAAATTGCTTCGGAACACTTGGAGATTCTTACGGCCAATCCGTTTGATACGATGACAAGGGTAAAAAATGCAGGAGCCATTTTCCTTGGAGAATACAGCAGTGAACCTCTCGGTGATTATTTTGCAGGCCCGAACCATATATTACCAACGAACGGAACAGCAAAATTTTTCTCTCCTTTGTCCGTCGATGATTTTATTAAAAAATCCAGTGTGATTTCTTATTCCAAGGAAGCATTAGAGGAAGTTCATGAAGATATCATCCGATTTGCCAGAGCAGAACATCTGACTGCTCACGCCAATTCGATTGCGGTCAGATTCGGTAAAGAGGTAATGAATTGAAACGGATACGGATCGGAATCTGTGAGGATGATTCGACGCAGCTGAACTACTTGAAACAGGAAGTAAAATGCTATTATGAAAAACAGGACTGTGAGGCCGTAGTGGAGGGATTTAAAAGTGCAGAGGAATTATTGTTTCAATATCCCTCCGGTCTGCCGTTTCATTGTCTGTTATTGGATATCGGACTAAAAGAAATGGATGGCGTCTCCTTGGCAAAACAGATTCGGAATCAAGATAAGGAGCTTCCGATTATTTTTATCACAGGAGAAAGAGATTATGTACTGGAGGGCTACAAAGTAGGAGCGATGCGTTTTTTGCTAAAGCCATATAAACAGGAAGATTTAGCAGAAGCGTTGTCCTGCATTTGGCAGCGGCAGGAAGAACAGCAGCCGGAAAGCTATGTTGGTTTTTTCTATCAGGGAGAATACCGAAAACTTAAAAAATCGGACATTCTTTTTGCAGAGATTCGGGGACATTATTTGTATATTAAAACAAAAGAATGTGAATATGAAAGGAAGGGCTCCATGAAACAGCTGCGGCAAGAATGGAATGATTCCTGTTTTTGTTTAGCCAATCGTTCGGTATTAGTAAATTTATACAATGTGGAGCGGATTACCCGAACCGATTGTGAACTTTGCGATGGAAGCTCTGTGAAAGTGAGCCGGGGGTGCTATTCGGAGCTGAATCGGTGTTTTGTAGAATTCTTTATGTGACAAGAGGGAAATATTATATTGGAAAGGGGGAGAGATCTGATGTGGCTGTGGATGTATGCCATTGGAATTACCCTTATATTTATAATTATTTTCATATACAATTATAAAAAGCGGGAACACCGTTTTTTTGAGTATCAGGATAAAATGATGTCTTCCCAATTGGAAGAAATGAATCAGATTTATATGACAATGAGAGGATGGCGTCATGATTATCATAACCATATGCAGAAAATCCGTGCTCATCTGGCATTGAAAGAATATGCTGAGGTGGATGAATACATTGACCAAATGGAGCAGGAGTTAAAGAAAATTGATTTGAAGTATAAGTCCGGTCACACAGGAGTAGATGCTATTCTGAACAGCAAACTTTCGTTGGCAGAAAATCAGGGACTGAAGGTAAAATGCGATGCACAACTGCCGAAGATTCTATCCTTTAATCCGGTAGATTTGTGTGTTCTTTTGGGAAATCTCATTGATAATGCGATTGAGGCATGCGAAAAGATGGAACAATCGCAGGAACGTTTTATCCGTGTTTATCTCTGTGTGAGAAAACAACAGTTCTATATTTCTGTCTGTAATTCTACAAATGAAGTTGTGCGGAAGCTGGATTGGGAATACATTTCGACAAAACGGGGAAATCACGGACACGGGCTGCTGCGAATGAATCAGATTGTGGAAAAGTACCAAGGGTATATGAATCGGCAAAATGAACCGGGGGCCTTTGTAACAGAAATTATGCTTCCTCTTCAGAATCGTTCCTGAATGGTAGAAATACCATTCGTGAACGATTTTTTTCCATTTAGGAACAAATTAGACCGAAAGAAAAGTTTTCTGCTACAATGGGTTTCGTGGAGGTGATGTTATGAAGGAGAAAAAAAAGAAGACCTATTCTATTGGCTCCAATATTATGTTTCTTTTGAGGGCGGCAGATGAGACTCATCCGGTAATGACGAGATTATGGCTCCCTCTTTTCATTTTGACATTTCTATTTCAGCAGGTGCTTCAGGTCATGATTCCGGCAAGAGCAGTCTATGTCATTGAACATGAACTGGGGGCTATGTCCTTTTTGGTACAGGTAGGGGGGATTATTTTTCTCTATTTCATATTAAAGTCAGCTAGTATACTTTCACAGGAGAAATACGAAAGTTATAGCATGCTTATCCGGGTATATCAATTTGTCCGGATGATGATTAAGAAAAGCCTGACATCGGATTATTGCAACAGGGAAAAACATGAGAATCAGAAACTCATTGATCAGGCAAATGGGGCAATAAATTCAAACTATGTCGGTGTGGAACTTATGTACCGCCAGCTTCCAAGGGCAGTTATGAATCTGACCGGCATGCTGCTATTCGGTGGTGCCATTTTATCCGTAGACGTCAGGATTCTTGTTGTATTGATTGCAATGTTACTATGCAATGTGGCAGCAAATCGTTTTGCAACGAATTATCTGAATTCCCACTTGGAGGAAAATGCCAGATTAAATCGGAAGATTGATATAATAAAAGACCGGGCAAGGGATGTTGTCTGTGGTAAAGATATCCGTTTATACAAAATGGAAAAGTGGTTTACAGCACTGATGCAGTCCTATGTGGAATGGGGACAGAAATGGCAGAAAGGAATTGAAAAGCATTTCTATCTGCCCGTCTTTTCCGATACGGTATTTATAGCCCTGCGGGATGGTCTTGCCTATGTCATTTTAATTCAAAAGGCATTGGAGGGAAGTATTTCTTTGTCGGTATTTACATTAATGCTTGGAATTGTATCTGGTTTTTCTACATGGATGTTCGCTTTTGTGGACTGCTATATGGACCTTATGAAAAGTAACAAAAGTATTTCGGATTTACGCAGTGTACTGGATCTGAAAGATACTTTTTTACATGGAGCGGGATATCCGGTATCAGAACAGGAGAGTTCCGATGCACCGGAAATTGAACTGCAGAATGTATCCTTTTCCTATGAAGAGGGAGGAAAGCAAATTTTGTCCCGGATAAATCTGAAAATCGGAGCAGGTGAAAAGATTGCTTTGGTGGGAGCGAATGGAGAAGGAAAAACAACACTTGTGAAACTATTATGTGGATTTTATCATCCGACCGAGGGACAGATTTTAGTAAATGGCAGGAATATTGAGGAATATGATATTGAACAATATTTCAAATTAGTCGGTGTGGTGTTTCAGGACGTAGAACCGTTGCCATACCGTATTGTCAATCTTGTATCCGGCAGAGAAAAAGAGGATACTGACATGAATCGGTTCTGGCTGGCGGTAAAACGGGCAGGGCTGCAGGATAAAATTGAGTCTTTATCAAAAAAAGAAGACACTTACATTTCTAATGTTTTTGATGATAACGGAATTCAATTATCCGGTGGAGAAATACAGAAGCTGATGTTAGCAAGATGCATTTATAAAAATGCTCCCTTTCTTTTATTGGATGAGCCGACCTCGGCACTCGACCCATTGGCAGAGAGTGCTATGTATGAGGAATATAATCAGTTGACCAGACATAAAACCAGTATTTTTATTTCCCACCGCCTCGCCAGTACCCGTTTTTGTGACCGCATTCTGTTTTTGAAAGACGGAAAGATTGCGGAGGAGGGAACCCATGAGGAACTAATCCGGAATCAGGGCGAATATGCCAGAATTTATGAGATACAGAGCCATTATTACACAGAGCAGAAAGAAGAGGAAAATTTGTCAGAAGAGGAGGGAATCGGATATGAAGCATAATTGCAGAAAGAAACCACAAAGAAAAGCGAACATGAGAGATATGCTGAAACTCATATCTGGAATGAGCCCCTGCTTTCTTCCCTTTACCATACTGGAAGCACTTTTGTCAACCGCTGTTGTCTTTATCAATATTATACTGAGTGCCGATATTTTGGATGGAATTGCCATTGGAAAACAACAGGAGTTAATCCATACGGCACTTTTTATGGTAGGCTTGAACCTCGTACTGGCTCTTATCCGATGGGGAATTAACAAATGGCTGATTGTTACAAGGCGTAAGATCGAGGATTCCGTATCAAAGCAGCTTTCGCAAAAAAGTTTGAATTTGGACTATCAGATTTTAGAAAAAACCGGAACATTGGATTATATTCAGAAAGCGGAATCTGCTTCCCAGGCCAATGGCGGAATTACCAGCTACTGTGTTCTGCTCGGAGAGGGAATTACACAGATTGCATCCATCCTGTACGCTGCTATACTTCTGAGTGATTTCTTTTTAGAAAGCGGAAAAAGTGAAGATTCTTTTTTGCGTCTGATGACGGCACCACAGGCGGGAATTGTAATGTTTGTCCTGATGGGAGCAGTTATTTTTCTTGTTTATATACTGTCCAAAAAGCAGAGGAAACTCAATTATGAATTTTTGGAGCATAATATACGGGGAAACAGAGAATTCGGCTCTTATTTTCAATTTCTCTATAATTATAATATTGGAAAACAGGTGCGAATCTATCATATGTTCCCAATGATATACCAAAGATTAAAAAAACTGGAATCCACAATGACAGAACGAACACACAAAATGACAAATCAATACCTGAAACTTATTGTGATTGCGGATGCCGCCTCCATTTTGTTACTTTTCGTATATTATTGCTTTGTCGGGTTAAGAGCAGCAGCCGGTGCTATTACTTTGGGAGAAATGACAATTTATATCGGTGCCCTTACCAGTTTTTCAGACAACCTGTCGGGGGTATTCACCGCTTTGAATGCAATTGGACTTAAAAATGACTTTCTGAGCAATTATGTGGATTTTCTTCAACTGAAAAACGAAAAATATGACGGAACACTTCCCATTGAGAAACGTCTGGACCATGATTATGAACTGGAATTTCGGAATGTTTCTTTTCACTATCCCAACAGTGAAGAGCTGGTACTAAAAAATATTACAACAAAAATCCGGGTTGGGCGGAAAATGGCAATTGTGGGAAAGAACGGTTCTGGAAAATCTACGTTCATCAAACTATTATGCCGTTTGTATGACCCTACAGAAGGAGAAATTCTATTGAATGGTATTGACATTAAAAAATATGATTACGATGAATACCGTCAGATTTTCAGTGTGGTATTTCAGGATTTCCGGCTCTTCTCGTTTCCTGTGGCACAAAATGTTGCAGCAGGGCTTGTATATGACGAGGAAAAGGTATGGAAGGCACTGGAACAGGTCGGTATAGCAGAACGGGTCAAAAAGATGGAAAAAGGGCTTGATACCGTTATTTTTAAACAGGAAGACGAGGGAGTGGAAATTTCCGGAGGGGAGGCTCAGAAGATCGCCATTGCAAGAGCTCTTTACAAAGACGCTCCGGTCGTTATATTAGACGAGCCAACGGCAGCACTGGACCCGGTATCAGAACTGGAAATATATGAGAGGTTTGATGAAATGGTGGAAGAGAAAACAGCGATTTATATTTCCCACCGTATGTCCAGCTGCCGGTTCTGTGAAAACATTGTTGTCTTTGAGAATGGAAATATTGTTCAAATGGGAAGTCATGATGCACTGGTGAAACAGCATGGACTGTATCAGGAACTGTGGAATGCTCAGGCACAGTATTATCAGGGATAAATAATGAAACAATAAAAAAACAATGAAGCAAGAATGATAGGAAAGTCTTGACTGATTTGCATTCCTGTGTTATATTTTTAATGTTGTGAATAAAAGTAGATGGTCCTCTGGTGGTAAAAATGATACATTAAGAACATCAAAAAAGATTAGGAGGAACAACAATGAACGAAATTATCAAGAAAATTGAAGCAGAACAGCTGAAAGCAGAAGTACCTGAATTTAACGTAGGTGATACGGTAAAGGTATACGCTAAGGTTAAAGAGGGACAGCGTGAGAGAACACAGGTATTTGAAGGTGTTGTATTAAAAAGACAGGGCGGAAGCACCCGTGAGACCTTCACGGTTCGTAAGTTCTCCAACGGTGTAGGTGTTGAGAAGACATGGCCTCTTCATTCTCCGATTGTTGAGAAAATCGAAGTTGTTCGTCTTGGTAAAGTAAGAAGAGCAAAACTGAATTACTTGCGTGGACGTGTAGGTAAAGCAGCAAAGGTAAAAGAGCTGGTAAAATAATAAGCCGCATTACCAACGGGAAAAGTTTCTTTGTGCTTGCACAATAGAAACTTTTTTTCGTTTGTAATTGATGTTATTTCATGGAGGGCAGATTATGAATCTCAGGTTTGAAGAAGAAATGAAACGGGAACGGCGCCGGGATGCTTTCAAGGAATTGCTTTGGTTTCTTTTGATTGCTGCTATTGTCATTTTATTTGCATGGTTAATCGTACGATTTGCTTTAAAAAAAGTAAATGTCATTGGCAGTGCTATGGAAACAACCCTCTATAATGGCGAGGATGTCATTGTTAACAAAATTTCTTATGCCATTTTATCGCCGGGAAGGGAAGCTGTGATAGCCTTTTATCCGGACTTAGAAGAGGAAGAAGAAGCGGTATTGGATGATTCTGCTGTTCTGATCCGCCGGGTTATTGGTTTGCCGGGAGAAAAAATCCGAATTACCGATGGAAAAATTTATATTAATGAAGAAGAATGGAAAGAGAAATATAATTTTGGTGAAATGGTGTCGGCCGGTATTGCCAACAGTGAAATTACATTGGGGGAAGATGAATATTTTGTGTTAAGTGACAACCGCAATGATATGGATGACAGCCGGAACGAAGCGTTTACTAAAGTAAAGAGAGAGAATATAATCGGCAAAGTAATTTTGAAATTTCATCCGCTTTCTCTGATTGGCGGACCGCAACAGGAGGAACAATAATGCATTTTCAATGGTACCCGGGACATATGACGAAGGCAAAGCGTGCGATGCAGGAAGACATCAAACTAATTGATGTTGTAATTGAGTTAGTGGATGCCAGAATTCCGCGCAGCAGTAAAAATCCCGATATTGATGAGCTGGCAAAACAAAAAGCAAGGGTGCTTCTGCTGAATAAAAGTGACATGGCAGATGCAGCTGTGCAGGGGGAGTGGATTCGCTACTATGAGCAAGCGGGTTATCTTGTATTAGCCGTAAATGCGAAGAAGAAAAATGAATTAAAGCAAATCAATGCGTTGATACAAGAGGCATGTAAAGAAAAGATTGAGAGAGACCGGAAACGAGGAATCTTAAATCGTCCGGTGCGGGCAATGATTGTGGGAATTCCGAATGTGGGAAAATCCACTTTTATTAATAGTTTTGCGGGCAGAGCCTGTGCAAAAACAGGAAATAAGCCCGGAGTGACAAAAGGGAAACAGTGGATTCGTCTGAATAAACAAGTGGAACTGTTAGATACGCCGGGAATTTTGTGGCCCAAATTTGAAGACCAGCAGGTCGGTCAGCACTTGGCATTTATTGGCTCCATCAAGGATGAATTGATTCAAAGTGTTGATTTGGCTTTAGATCTGATCGAATTTTTAACAAAAACCTATGAAGGAATCCTGAACGGGCATTATAATGTGCAAGAGAACTTAGATTCTGTTGATATATTGCGCCAATTAGCGATAAATAGAGGCTGTATTCAAAAGGGAAATGAACCGAACTATGAAAAAGCTGCCTATTTATTGTTGGATGACTTTCGAAATGCCAAATTGGGAAGAATAACAATAGAAAGACCAAATGAGAGATGAGGATTAATATGTCAGAGAAGAAGGACATTGATGAAAGCCTGCGAGTCTGCGAAGAAATTCAGAAGCGTTTTTCCCGGCCGGATACTCCAGAACAAGAATCGGTTCCGCAAATCCCAGTGAATGCTTTAAATTTAGAATCCGCGGATAAGCAGGGAAAAAAGAAGCAAAAAGAAAGAAAAAGCAATGATAGAGATTGGTCAGATGCAGAATACCAAGAGAGCCATCCTTTTTTGCGGACACTTCTGGGTGTTCTGATCTGTGCGTTATTGGCACTGGTTCTATCCTTGGTGATAACGGAATATGTAGCCCATCATACTTCTGTGGAGGGGAGTTCCATGGAATCTACGCTATCTAATGGAGACCAGTTAATTGTGGAAAATATCAGCTATTATTTTCATGAACCAGAACGTTTTGATGTGATTACATTTCCGTATGATAATAACGTCAGCTATATTAAAAGAATTATTGGCTTACCGGGAGAAACGGTGCAGATTATGGATGGTACGATTTTTATCAATGGTGAAATACTGCAGGAGAATTATGGTAATGCCGATATGGAGGATGATGGACTGGCTGCTGATATCATTCATCTTGGTGAGGATGAATATTTTGTGTTAGGAGATAATCGGAATGCCAGCATTGACAGCCGGAAACCGGAAGTGGGTAATGTGAAAAGGGAAAATATCTCCGGTAAGGCGTGGGTTCGTTTTTATCCTTTTGATAAAATGCAGGTGATTCAATAGGAAAAGGAGCATAGAAATGGAGATTGAAAAAAAGTATTTGGTAAAACATGTGCCGGAAGATTTGAAAAAAGCAGAGAGATGGGAGATTGAACAATGTTACCTCTGTCAAGAACCGACACTTCGTATACGGAAAAGAAATGGTGAGTATATACTCACCTATAAAAACAGACAGGAGCCCTCTGTCACAGAAAAGCTATGTGTATCAAATGAGTTGGAGGTACCGCTTACAAAAGAATCCTATGAACATCTGAAACAAAAAGCAGATGGAATCTGCATTGAAAAAACGCGATACCGGATTCCCTATGGAAAATATACGATTGAACTTGATATTTTTCATGGAAAATATGAGGGGAAAATGCTGGCTGAGGTCGAGTTTGCAACAGAGAGGGAGGTGCTGGCATTTACAGTACCGGAATGGTTCGGTGAGGATGTCAGCGGTGATTATCATTATACCAATAGTTTTCTTGCTCATCCGTCTTAAAAAGTAAAAACGCAAAAAATCAGGAAAAAGAAAAATATACCTTGTTTTTTTGTATGTTCGTGGTATATAATGATAAGTGACAAAAAATTAAGGAGGTTATGACTATGTCATACGTAGATGAGGTATTGGCTCAGTTAATTGAAAAGAATCCGGCAGAGCCAGAGTTCCATCAGGCAGCAAAAGAAGTGCTTGAATCTCTTCGTCCTGTTGTAGAGCAGAATGAAGAAAAATTCCGTAAAGATGCTTTATTAGAGCGTCTTGTCAATCCAGAAAGACAGATTAAATTCCGTGTACCTTGGGTAGATGACAAAGGTCAGGTACAGGTAAACACTGGCTATCGTGTACAGTTCAACAGTGCAATCGGACCTTACAAAGGGGGACTTCGTTTCCATCCATCTGTAAACCTTGGTATTATTAAATTCTTAGGTTTTGAGCAGATTTTTAAGAATTCCTTGACCGGACTTCCGATCGGAGGTGGTAAAGGTGGTTCTGATTTCGATCCGAAAGGGAAATCTGACCGTGAAGTAATGGCATTTTGCCAGAGCTTTATGACAGAACTTTGCAGACATATCGGTGCTGATACGGATGTTCCGGCAGGAGACATCGGTGTAGGTGGACGTGAAATCGGATATATGTATGGTCAGTATAAAAAGATTAAAAATATATACGAGGGTGTTTTAACAGGAAAGGGACTTACATATGGTGGTTCTTTGGCCCGTACAGAAGCTACCGGATATGGACTCCTTTACTACACAGAAGAGATGTTAAAATGTAACGGACATGACATAGCCGGTAAAACAGTTGTTGTTTCCGGTGCCGGTAATGTTGCGATTTATGCGACTCAGAAAGCACAGCAGCTCGGTGCTAAAGTAGTAACGGTATCCGATTCGACCGGTTGGATTTATGATTCCGAAGGCATTGATGTTGAACTCTTGAAGGAAGTAAAAGAAGTGAAGAGAGCACGTCTTACGGAATATGCTGCGGCAAGAAAGAGTGCAGAGTATCATGAGGGCAAGGGTGTTTGGACTGTTAAATGTGATGTCGCTCTTCCTTGTGCAACCCAGAATGAACTTGATATTGAAGATGCAAAAGCATTAGTTGCAAATGGTGTAATTGCTGTTGCAGAGGGTGCAAATATGCCGACTACGTTGGAAGCTACAGAGTATCTTCAGTCAAACGGCGTGTTGTTTGCACCAGGTAAAGCTTCGAATGCCGGTGGTGTTGCTACATCCGCACTTGAGATGTCCCAGAACAGTGAGAGATTAAGCTGGACATTTGATGAAGTAGATTGCAAATTAAAAGGTATCATGGTAAATATTTTCCACGCTTGTGATGATGCTTCTAAGAAATATGGTTTTGAGAAGAACTATGTCGTAGGTGCTAATATTGCAGGATTTGAGAAAGTAGCAGAGGCTATGACTGCACAGGGTATTGTATAACTCCTATATAAAAAATCAGTATTCTAAAAAGAGAGCTGCGAGGCTCTCTTTTTTGTTTCAGCGAAAGGTGTAAAGCGCTCCTATTTCTGGACAGACAACTATTGAAATAAAAAAAGTCCCTTGATAAAATAGTAAGTGCATAGAAGCGATTTTTTAATAATGGGATTGGAGTTAGTATGACGGAAAAACAATTTATGTATGAAGTGGCGGAGCGTTTAGGAGCATTGCGGCAGACAAAGGGGCTGGATATCCGGTGTCAGGTTTTTACTAAAAATAATAATACCAAACATTATGGCATTGTTTTACAACAGGACAATGAACGAGTGACACCTATGATTTTTCTGGAGCATTATTATGAAAATTATTTGCAGGAACAAATGTCGGTAGATGAAACGGTAAAACAAATTATGGAAATGCTTGAACCGGTAAAAAAACATGCCAGACAATATCAATCGTTATCTCTTCAATTTGCAGAATGTCAGGACAAAATTATCTACCGTCTGATATCAAAAGAAATGAATGAAAACTTATGTGAAAAAATACCGTATATTCCTTTTCTTGATTTGATGATTAGCTTTTGTGTTGTTGTCAATTATTCCGATAGCGGTGTAGAAACAATTAAAGTTACGAACGATTTAATGAATGAATGGGGAGTAACAACATCAGAGCTATATCGTCTGGCAGAGGAAAATACACCTCGTATTTTTCCGGCGAAAATCCAATTTCTTTCAGAGCTGCTGCAGAAACATCTGGAATTACCGGATCAAAAAGAAACCTCGGATGAACTAAAAATACCAATGATTATTATGGGAAATGAAGCAGGCGTTTATGGGGCATCAACGATTCTGTACCCGAATGCAGTAGAACATATAGCAAACGAACTGAATGCAAATCTCTATATTCTGCCGAGCAGTGTACATGAGTTTATTATTTTACCTGAGACAGATGGGAATTCTTTGGATGAGCTTGCTGATATGGTTCAACGCATCAACAAAGATTATGTCAAAGAAGAAGAAATTCTTTCTGATCAGGCTTATTTTTACAATAAGAATCAAAAGAAATTTATTTTCTGAGCCATGATTTTAAAAAGATTCCTGAATTTACTCTTTACAAATGCATGAAAAATGATATATAATGAGAAAGCAATGCATCTGTGGCTCAGTGGATAGAGTAGCGGCTTCCGAAGCCGTTGGTCGGGGGTTCGAATCCCTCCAGGTGCATTTTTTCTTATTTTATCCTCGATATCTTTGGTATAAGGCAGATTTCGTGTAGATGAGGAAGGGAATTAAATTGATTATGAATAACGATTATATTGTACGGGGAGTGGCAGCATTTGGTCAGATTCGGTGTTTTGCCATTACATCCGCTCATTTGGTAGAAGAAGCACGGCAGCGGCACGGAACAAGTCCTGTGATGACAGCCGCACTGGGAAGGCTTCTTTCTGGCGGAGCAATGATGGGAAGCATGATGAAGGGTGAGAACGATTTGCTGACACTTCAGATTCAATGCCGTGGTCCGGCACAGGGGCTTACTGTTACAGCCGATGCCTATGGTCACGTAAAAGGATATCCAATCAATCCCGTTGTTTCTCTTCCTGCCAGTCCGGCGGGGAAATTGGATGTAGGGAAGGCATTGGACTTAGGGGTTCTGACCGTAATAAAAGATATTGGACTCAAAGAGCCCTATTCTGGACAGGTTCAGCTGGTATCAGGAGAAATTGCAGAAGATCTGACTTATTATTTTGCCACTTCGGAGCAGACACCATCTTCTGTTGCACTTGGCGTATTAATGAATAAAAATAATACAGTGGCACAGGCAGGTGGTTATATCATTCAGTTAATGCCGGGGACCGAAGATGACGTGATTGACAGGCTGGAAAGAAAATTGAAAGAAGCGGAGTCCGTTACAACAATGCTCGCTAATGGGCATACACCAGAATCCATGTTGAAAGACTTATTAGATGAATTTCAACCCGTGTTCTCCGAAGAAAGAATATCGGCATCCTTTTCCTGCAATTGTTCGAAAGAACGGATGGAACGGGCATTGATTAGTTTAGGAAGAAAAGAAATTCAAAAAATTGTGGAAGAGAAAGAGTCCATTGAAATGAATTGTCATTTTTGTAATTCTCATTACCAGTTTACCGTTGAAGAGTTACAGCAGATTCAGAAAAAAATGGGAAAGGCATAGACAAATTTATCAAATATTGTTATACTATGTAGAAAAAGCAGTGTGGAGAAACACGGCTTCTGAAAAATTGACAGAAAGTTGGTTAAATCATGAAATTACGATATAAAAAGCTGGTAATTATTATTACTGTTATCACACTTGGACTTGGTTTTTTTATTCTTACATTGATTCCTACCGGAGGCTCAACACAGCAGAGTGTAGAGGAGGCAGAGCTAAAATTAAATGAAAATAAGGAAATAAATAAATTAATAACCGATTATTATGCAGCAAAGAAAACGGTGAATATTGAGGCTATGAGTTCGCTTGTGAGTGCACCGGACCAGATTAATAAAGAAAAGTTCACAGCAATGGCTGAATATGTGGAAGATTATCAGAATATTAATTGTTATGTAATTGAAAATAAAGAATCCGATGGATATTGTGTTTTTGTAAAATATGACATGAAATTGAAAAATATTTCTACTCTGGCACCATGCTTTACCTTCTTCTATGTAACAACAACCTCTGACGGAAGTTATATTATTTATTTTAGTGCTTTGGATGAAGCACAGGTAGATTTTATTAACGCAGCAAAGAAGAATAGTAATGTCATAAAAATAGAAGAAGAAGTCAGACAGCAGACACAGGATTTAATCAATAAAGATTCCAGTTTTAAACAGCTTTATCAAAAAGTGGATTCACAGAATAAATCAGTGACGGCATCTGGTGCAGCAGCACAATAAGAATTTTGGAAGAAAGGGGCGATGGGAAATCGCCTCTTTATTACATCATAAGGAGTTATGGATCATGGAGAAATTCCGCATTAATAAATATCTGAGTACATGTGGTATATGTTCCCGCAGAGAAGCTGACCGTTTGTTGGAGGCAGGCAGGGTGATTGTAAATGGCAGGCCAGCTGTTATAGGAGAGCAGGTATGTGAACAGGATGAGATTTTTGTCGAAGGTAAACTGGTACAGGGGGCAAAAAAAGAAATTATTCTTGCTTATCACAAACCGGCAGGAATCGTCTGTACTACAAGTAAAAAGGATAAAAATAATATTATTGATGCCATTGGATATAAGGAGCGGATATATCCTGTAGGACGATTGGATAAGGATTCTACAGGGCTGATTCTTTTGACGAACAATGGGGCATTAATGGATGCTGTTTTACGGGGAAGAAATCATCATGAGAAAGAATATATTGTGAGCGTAGATCATCCAGTGAAGGAAGAAATTTATGATGCTATGGAACAGGGTGTCCCGATTCTGGATACAATAACAAAACCTTGTGTGATAACAAAACGGGAGGATAGAACGTTTCATATTGTTTTAACACAGGGGCTGAACCGGCAGATTCGACGAATGTGTGAATATTTTGGTTACCGTGTGAGAACCTTAAAAAGGATACGTGTCATGAATATATGGCTGAATGATCTACCTGAGGGTACATGGCGGGAATTGACAACAGAAGAAATATTAGAATTGAAAAGACAATGTAAATTGGAGAGATGATACGGATTATGAAAGAGATAGAACGTATAAAAGAGTTAGTGGAACAACTAAATAAAGCAGCTAAAGTTTATTATCAGGGACAGGATGAAATTATGTCCAATTATGAATATGATAAATATTATGATGAGTTAGTGGAACTGGAGAAGAAGACAGGAATTGTTATGTCATCCAGTCCAACGGTAAATGTGGGATACGAAACATTGAGCGAATTGCCCAAAGAGGCCCATATTTCACCGATGTTATCTTTGGGAAAGACAAAAGAAGTAGAAGAGCTTGTTTCATGGATCGGGGAAGAAGAGGGACTTCTTTCTATGAAGTTAGATGGTCTGAGTGTCATAATCACTTATGAAAATGGAGTTCTCACAAAAGCACTTACAAGAGGAAATGGTGAGATTGGCGAAGTGATAACCAATAATGCCAGAACCTTTATGAACCTTCCCGCCCGAATTTCCTTTACAGGCAGACTGGTAATCCGGGGGGAGGCCTTGATCCGTTATTCTGATTTTGAAGAACTGAACCGTCAGACAGCGGAAATCGGAGAAAAATATAAAAACCCCAGAAATTTATGCAGCGGCAGTGTCAGACAGCTGAATAATGAGATAACGGCAAAGCGGCGGATTCATTTTTTTGTGTATCATATAATTCAGACCGATTATGAGGAGAATTTCAAAAAGAAGAGTGAAGAGCTGGAATGGCTTTCTTCTCTCGGATTTGATTTTGTGCCTTATAAGAAAGTAACGAAAGAGACAGTTGCGGACTGTGTATCGGATTTTTCTGAGAAAGTAGCAAAATCTGATTTGCCAAGTGATGGATTAGTATTGACCTATAACGATATTGCATATAGTGCCACCTTGGGGCGTACTGCCAAATATCCAAGGGATTCTATTGCATTTAAGTGGCAGGATGAACTTGCAGATACAACATTAAAGGAAATTGAGTGGAGTGCTTCACGGACAGGACTGATTAATCCGGTAGCGGTTTTTGAACCGGTGGAATTGGAGGGAACAACCGTAAGTCGTGCCAGTGTGCATAATGTCAGTATACTGAAAGAATTGAAATTAGGTATTGGGGATGAAATTTCAGTTTATAAAGCTAATATGATCATTCCGCAGATTTATGAAAATAAAACGAAAAGCAATCAATGTGTGATTCCTGAGCATTGTCCGGTATGTGGTGAAGAAACAGAGCTGCTCAATGAAAATGGAACGATTGTACTCACTTGTCCGAATCCAGACTGTTATGCAAAAAAAATAAAACATCTCAGTCATTTTGTGAGCCGGGATGCCATGAATATTGATGGATTGTCGGATTCTACTTTGGAAAAATTTATAAACATGAACTTACTCCACTCCGTAACCGATCTGTATCGCCTAGAAAAGCATAGGGAAGAACTTATCGAAGTCGAGGGGTTTGGTGAAAAGTCGTTTGCTAATTTAATGGAGGCACTGGAACAGTCAAAACACACTCCTTTGGCAAATGTTCTGTTCAGTCTTGGAATCAAAGGGGTTGGTTTAAGCACAGCAAAGCTGATTGTTCGTCAATTTCCGATGGCATTGCCAAAGTATGCTGAACTTACGATAGAAGACCTTGTTACCATTGATGGAATAGGGGAGGTACTGGCACACTCTTTTGTTGAGTTCTTCCAGAATAAAGAGAATTATGCTGTTGTATGTAGACTAGCGGAAATTCTGGAAACTCCATTGCCGGAAAAGCAGATGGCAGAGGAATCCTTATCTGGTAAAACTTTTGTTATAACAGGCAGCTTAAATCATTTTGCGAACCGGAAAGAATGTAAGGAAGTAATTGAGAGTCTTGGTGGGAAAGTGGCAGGTAGTGTCAGTTCCAGAACCACTTATCTCGTGAATAATGATATTCAGTCCATGTCATCCAAAAATAAAAAGGCGAAGGAATTAGGAATTCCGATTATTACCGAGGATGAACTTCTTTCCATTTTACAAGGTTGAAAAAATTCATATAGAATAAAATGAGCAGAAATGCAGGAATCAGGCAGACAAAGGGAACGAAAGAATGGGAGAAGTATCCGGTCAGCCAGATTCCTGCTATTTTTGCCAAATAAAGGATACCCGCACAGAAAATATACGGCCATACAAAATGATTCATTAAATGAAATTGAATAGAATAATTTCGTATCAGGTAACTGCCATCTAACAGACAAAGGAAAATCTGGCTGAATATCATTCCAAGAAGATAACCATAAATTCCCTGACGGGGAGTAATTACAAGTAAAAAGAAGATGCGTACCGACAGACCAAGTACACTATTCAAAAACGTCACTGCCGTTTTTCCTAGACCATTTATAATACTATTGAAGGTAGTAGATACATACAAAAAAGGGCACAAAAAGGCAAGAGCGGTTAATAATTTCCCCGCATTTTCACTGTGGAAAACAGTTGTGCCAATAAGAACTCCGAAATTTAGAAAAACTGTGCTTGTCAGAACGCCAAGAAGAAGGGAATAGCGTATGGTTACAGATGTTGTTCTTTGTACTTCATGAAACGCTCCCTTTCCGGCAGCATGTGAAATGGCAGGGAGCAAAAGAACACTTAAGGAATTTGTAATTGTTCCCGGAAACATAATAAAGGGAATAACAACACCTGTCAGAATTCCAAAGATAGCAAGTGCATGTTCATGATTATAACCGTACCTCATAAGCATGGCAGGAATCAATACCGACTCAATACTTCCTAGTAATGCCAAAATTAATTTATTTGCCGTAAGCGGAACAGATAAGGAAAAGAGTCTTTTCATACCTGAAAATATATGATACGTATTGGTGTCTTTTTTTGCTACGCTCCTTTTCACATGATAAATGTTAAAAAGATTGGAAGCTAATTCTCCCAGCACAAGTCCCCATACGGCTATATGAGTAGAGAGTGTGCCATGAAGAACAAGCAGGGAAAAAAGAAAAACAAAACTGACCCGCACTAATTGTTCAATAATCTGCGTTATGGCAGGAATTTTGGCATTGCTGATTCCATAAAAATAACCGTTAATAATAGAAGTAATACCACAAAATGGAAAAATGACGGAAAGGATTCGTAAAAGTGGAATGGTTTCTTTTGTTCCAAGGAAGGAAACGGCAATGAAAGGTGCAAAGTGATACAACAAAAAGGTTAATGGAATGGAAAAAAGGAGAGATAAGAAAAGACCGCTTTTCAACAGGCGGCTGTGATTCTCCTTTTTTTCATGCGATATCATCTGTGAAACGGCTGTTTGAATCCCGGCAGCATAGATGGTAAAACAAATAGAATAAACTGGAAATATCAATTGATAGATTCCTAGTTTTGTTTCTCCTAATGAGCCGGCAAGGAAAATACGATAGACAAAACCGATTAGACGGGTAACAATGCCAGCGGCTGTTAAAATAATGGTGCCCTTTAATAGTTGATTTTTCAAATTATTCTCCTGTTTTTTTTACAGTTTATGAAACAATACTTGAAAAAATGTTGTGTTTCCTATGATTTTATAGTATTATATATATGTATATTTGTGCAAAAAAGGGGCGAATGACTTGTTATTGAGAAGAAATTTGTTGACAATCCTATCTTCAGTTATATTTGTGCTTGTCTTTGGTATCGGTTTTTTAGAAGTTGCACAACTTGCTGTTTTAGAAACAACGAATCGTAATATTATCGCATGTATCTTTGTTTTAGGAATTGCGATTTATTTAATTGTGGCTTTTTTTGTAAAAGAAGGCCGTTATTGCGATTTTTTTCAGGAAAGCAGTGTTTTTTCCAATCTCTTGGAAGGATTTTTGGTTCTGTTTGTCTGTGGAACAATGTTCTTTCTTACTATGGAGAGGGGAAACGATAATGCACTGTTAATTGTAATCATGTTATTGAGTATATATACTTGTGCAAGGCTCTTAGGAGGAAGATTATGTGGAAGCTTTGCTCTTGTGGCAGGATTTTTCTTTATTCTGCACATGGCAAATTATTATTTTGACTCCGAAGAGTATATAAATTGTCTATGCTTTTTAATTCCTTATGCGGCTTTTCTCTGGATTACCCAATATATAATAAAAATCTTTGCCAAACGGGGATTTATCTTATTCTGCAGTTATGTGTTTTTAGCAGTTCTATTTGCTTTAGCCGTGTCTGTTAATCCTTTTGTGTGTGTTTTGTTGATTGGTTGTACCTGTTCATTGGTTTTTGGTAAAGTGAAGGAAGAAAACGCATCCAGAATGGCAAACGGTCCGATTGCTGCTGCTGTTTTTGTTGTATTTACGGCTGGTCTTTTAGTTGGATATAAATATCTCTTAGTGGATTTATCATTGTTTCCATCCTTTGATTTGGATTCCCGCCTTTTTGAAAATACAGATATTGGAAAAATAGTAGAATACTGTATTATAAAATACACAAGAGCGATGCAATATATTTACCGGCCATTTACATTTTCCTTTTTCCCTGCCATTTTGATGTTCTTGGGATGTGTTTCGGGATATTATGCCATTCGTAAAAGAACATCGGGAATCGGACCGCTTTGTCTGACCTATATTATTTTGCTTGCATACTATGTATCCTGCAATGAACTGGGAACGCATTTTTACTATTTAACATTCTTTTTACCAGTGTTTACCGCTTATGGTATTTATGGTACGCTGTGTTCCGATGAGGCAGTACGAAATGAAGATGTGGTTCCGGAAGAAATACGGCAAAAAAATGAACATGATTATATCCCGGAAGCAGAACCAGCCATTCCGGAAAATCAAATGGAAGAATCCAAAGCTTTAGCAGAACATCAGCATGAAGAAAAAGCAAAAGAAAATGGATTGGAGGAGTCAATGAAAAAAGAAAATCAAGAAGATATTTCATTGAATGTAGAACCGGAAGAAATACCGGAGTGGACTATTTCACAGGATTATATTACAAAGATAAAGTCAGCGGAAACTGAGCTGCCAGAGGAGGAGCCGGTTTTAGAGAATGAATGGCAAACAAATGATGTAGTGGAAGAAGAAGTTCCGATTGCGGTACCAGAAAGTGATGCAATCGTAAAAAGTAAAGCATATGAAAATGAGCCAGAAGCAACGGTAGAATTATCTGTCGAAGATGTCGATGCTGAAAATACAATTCAGGTCGAAGAATTGGGAAGTGAGGCACTGAATATTGATAAAGAATATAAAATTGCTTCTCCTGAGATTTTGGAAACAGAGCAGGTAGATGAAGGAAAAAGTGAATCTTATATGCAGGATTTGGGCAGCCTGAAGGAAAAGGATTTTTTTGATGATTATACCGATACGATAATTCGCACAGATTCAGAAGAGGAAGATGCTCAACTGGATAATTTATTGGAACGTTTGGATATTTCTGAAAATATTCGGCGAATGAAGGAAAGTGCTACGGAAGATCTGGCTGATGTAATTGAGAGGGTGGAAGAACGGGAGGAGTTACTAACAGCTATTCCGGCAGAGGAAATGAATTACGAAACGGAAAATTTAGTTTATACATTGGATTTGGATAAAGAAGAACCAAAAGTGGAATCCGAACCGGATTTTGAAGAGCGGGAACCGGCTGGATTTCATTCTCTCCCCAAATATGTAAAACCGGATTTTGATTTTTCTATGGAGTCGTTAGCTCAACCTTTGTCAAATAATGAACCCGTTATCAGCGAGTATGACAGGGTACCGACAATTAATGATTTGGAGCGCAAGTGGAGAGAATTGAACGAAACGAATGATCTGCCAAATGAACCGGTAGTTTCCGAGGAACCGACTAAGGAACCGGTCATAGAACCAGCCAAGGAACCAGTCGTGGAACCGGCTAAGGAACCAGTCATAGAATCAGTCATGGAACCATTTACGGAACCGGCTGAAGAACCATTGATAGAGAAATCTATGGAAGAACTTGTGACTGACACACCGTCCGAACAATTCGAGGAGGAAATAAAGGAAGAACAGCCGGAAGAAGAAACAGGAAATGGTTTCGCTTATTCGTTAGAAGAAGTTTCAAAAACATTGGAAGAAGTTCCCAGACAGGAAGAAAAGGACCTTTCCGATGAACGGAAACCGGTTATTCACAGCGAAGAGGTTGTAAAACGAACGGCTGCTGGTAAACGTTCCTATCACAGAATCACATTGGGATAAGCACCATAATCTAAATTCCGAATAGATTAAAGTATGGAATGTAATGGTACTAAAATAGATTCGGAGTGGAGAAATATGGGGGAAACCATTTATCTTGATAATGCAGCTACAACGAAACTTTCAGAGGGAGCATTCCAACGGATGCTCCCTTTTTTGCAAACAGAATATGGAAATCCATCCAGTATTTATGATATAGGAGTAAGTAATAAGACCGCACTTCAGGAGGCCAGAGAACAAATTGCCGGGGTATTACAATGTAACAGTTCGGAAATTTATTTTACTTCTGGCGGAACAGAAAGTGATAACTGGGCATTAATAAAAACAGCCGAAAGCAGACAGGCAGAAGGAAAGCATATTATTACAAGCAAAATTGAACATCATGCGATTCTTCACACATGTGATTATCTGGAGCAGCGGGGATTTGAAGTAACAAGGCTGGATGTGGATGAGCAGGGAATGATACGAATGGAACAGTTACAGAGAGCATTAAGAAAAGATACCATTTTAGTTTCTGTCATGACTGCAAATAATGAGATCGGAACCATACAGCCTATTGCAGGAATCGGAAAGATGTTAAAAAATCATCCTGCTTATTTTCATACCGATGCAGTTCAGGCTTTCGGGCATATTCCAATTATTCCAAAGGAACTGAATATTGATTTGCTCAGTGCCAGTGGACATAAATTTCATGGTCCAAAAGGAATTGGGTTTTTGTATATGAGAGACGGGATTCATCTGCCTTCTTTTCTGCATGGCGGAAAACAAGAGTCCGGATTCCGGGCAGGGACCGAAAATGTTGCTGCAATTGTTGGGATGGGGCAGGCTGCTATGGAAGCAGGTAAGGAGATGGGAAGAAGATACGAAAAAATGTCACGGCTTCGGGATTATATGATTTATCGGATACAGAACGAAATTCCATTCTGTCGTTTGAATGGCAGCCGTACCAAACGCCTTGCCAATAATATTAATATTAGCTTTTCCTTTGTTGAAGGTGAAACGATAGTGATACTGCTGGATATGGAAGGAATTTGCTGCTCCGGCGGCTCTGCCTGTACTTCCGGCCAGAAAAGTGCATCTCATGTATTAATGGAATTAGGGATTCCGGCGGACTTAGCAAGAGGTGCCGTACGTTTTACTCTCAATGAAGAAACAACAAAGAAGGAAATTGATTACACAATTGAAAAGTTAAAGGAAGCATTGGAGAAAACAAGAAAATTAAATGACTCCTATACCTCCTTCTTAAAGTATAATAAAAAGCGATAAATTACAGAGAATGTGAGATGGCTTTCCTTTTATGGAACGTATAGTATTCTTTAAAACCAGCTTGTATCAGAGCCGTTTCAATTACGGAAAAGGAATCGCTTATATAGGCTGGCTTATGGGCATCCGAACCGATTGTTACTGCCTGTCCTCCTAACTCCCTGTAGAGAGTTAAAATATCAATATGAGGATTGGGCTGGGATGAATGCTTCAACCCAGAAGAATTTACTTCAAGGGCAATATCCTTTCGGATAATATAGGTTAGCAGTTCTTCCAAAATATCACGAAATTCCATAGGGGAGTAGGAAAAAGAAGCCGGGGCATAACGCACAATATAGTCTAAATGTCCAAGTGCATCCATTTTGGAAAATAACAGAATATTATCATATAATTGTTCCAAATAGCGGCGGATACACAGGGAAGGCTCTTTCCCCTCCCAAAAATGGGCATAATAAGGATCTTTGCCATCTGTTAAATGTAAGGAACCAATCAGATAATCTAAGTCCGTATCTTCATTTAATTCGTTATTTTTCTTTATAACAGAAGGTATTGTTTGCAAGCCGCACTCCACCCCTAATAATAAATCTAAGTCTGGATATTGTGATTGTAAGTGGTGAATCACTTTTTTATATTCTGTCCAATTAAATTCAAAAGGATTTCCGTTATAAATGATTTCAGCGTCCATTTGATTTTTGGGAAACTCATAGTCCATATGGTCGGTAATGCAGAGTCCTTCTAATCCAAGAGCGATTGCCTTTTTTACCTGCTCTATCATAGGAGTAGCACTGTCCGTGGAAAAATCACTGTGGATATGGCAGTCATAGGTAATCATAAATAACTCCTTTCTAAAAAGATTTTATCCTCTTCATTTGCACACTGTATATTTTCAATATGTGAAGAGGCAACGATCGAGTAGTTGGTGTAGTACACTACAAATCCCGGTTTGCTGCCATTTGGCTTTTTAACGTTCTTTTTTTGTGTATAATCAATTTCCAATTTATCTGCCCCTTTTCCTTTGGAAAAATAAGCAGCGAGACTTGCTGCTTCTTCAAAAGTACGAATCGGAGGCTCTTCATTGTTGCATTTAACAATTACATGCGATCCGGGCATTTGTTTGGCATGAAACCACCAGTCATTTCCTGTGGCAATTTTGAATGTCAGTTCTTCATTCTGAAAATTATTTTTTCCGACATACATATCATATCCGTCCGAAGAAATAAAATGAAGTGGTCTGCTTTTAGGAAGTCTGCCGTTTTTCTTATGATTCATATGTTTTTTCATATAACCGCTTTCGATTAATTCCTGCCGTATAAAATGCAGATCCTCTTCTTTTCTTGCGATATCCAGCTCTGTCATAATGGACTCTAAATGCGCTGCCATCTCTTCACTGTCCCTCAATTGTTCTGAAACAGCTTCAAACGTGCGCTTCATTTTATTGTATTTTGCAAAATATTGGTTGGCATTTTCAATGGCAGATAGAGTATTGTCAACAGGAATTGTAATTTCTTCATTGTCATAATAATTGACACAGGTAAGAGAAGTGTCTTTACTTGTAAGCTGATAACCATAGGTAGTCAATAATTCACCATATACTTTATATTTTTCTCTTTTCCCGGCATCCTTTAATTGTTTTCGCTGAATATTCATTTTTTTGTTACATCGCTCCCAAAGAGTCGTAACCGTTTTTCGAAGATCGGTTGATTTTTGCCGAATCCGGCTTATCATTTCTTTTTCTCCATAAAATGTTTCTACTACATGGGAAATGGAATTAAATTCTTTCTTCCTGAGGGCTTCATATATGGATAACGTAACGGCAGCAAATTCTTTCGGAACTGCTCCGTCAAATACGATACAGGGACAAAAAGAACCGTTCTTTATTTCCTCCATCAGCATACGATATTGAGTGAGAAGAGCGGATTTGTCATTTCCGTTGAGTGAAGCAATAGGGGCATCGCCGTCTAAGCCGCTTCGATAGGCAAGTTCTTGTGCCATAATTGAACTAAAACCGGTAAGGGAACTGTAAATCGCTTTCGCTACAGTAACAGGTTTTGTGAAAATGTGTTCATGAAAATATTCAGTAGTGACAGTGAACGGATTTTGTTTGTCTAATGTGTTTGGAATAAAATATTCCCTGCCGGGAAGAACTTCCCGGACAGAACTGACAAGAGCGTTGACATGTTTAATACTGTCTATGATAATATTGTGGTCATCTACAAAGATAATGTTGCTGTGTTTTCCCATAATCTCAATTATAAGTTTTTTTTGAACCACATCACCTAATTCGTTTAAATTTTCTACTGAAATACAGACGACCCGCTCGAATTCGATCTGCTCGATGGATAAAATTCTGGCACCATTGAGATGTTTTCGTAATAACATACAAAAATTCGGTGCGGTCAGCGGAGAGGTTTTTGGGTGTTCTGTCAGATGCATCAAGGGAAGAGTGGCACTGGCTGATAAATGCAATTTATAATTTTTTCGGTTGTTTTTTATCGTTAATAATAACTCATCGGATTCTGGTTGTGCGATTTTTTGAATATGTCCCCCCGTGAGAGTGTCTGAAAATTCTTTTACCAAGGCTGCTATCGTAATACCGTCAAATGCCATAATATTCACCCTTTCTTAATTATTATCTTCTTAGCAAATAGTCTATCGTGCTAATTATACACTATAATAAGGGGGAAAGGAAGAGAAATCTTGACTTATCACGTTGTTTGCACTATAATTGAATCGTATGGCTGAAAAATCCATTTTACATAGGAGAGATTGGATTTTTCATAAAAATCATAAAAGTGAGGACATTATGATTCAAAGCATGACAGGATTTGGCCGGGGAGAGGCTTCCAATGACCAACAGAAAATTACAATTGAAATTAAATCGGTGAATCATCGTTATCTTGATACTAATATCCGGCTGCCAAGAAAGCTTAATTCTTTTGAAGCAGCACTTCGGGGACAAATAAAAAATTTTGCTTCAAGAGGGAAAGTGGACGTTTTTGTTTCTTTTGAGGATTCACAGGGAAATTGCAGCAATATTACCTATAACAAAGAAACTGCTGCTGCGTATATAGAAGGAATCCGTCAAATGGCATCTGACTTTTCATTGGAACAGTCGGTTACGGCATATCAGCTATCCCGTTTTCCTGATGTTTTTACAATGGAAGAGCAGATGTTAGATGAAGATTCTCTTGGTAATCTTCTGATAGAAGCGATGAATCAGGCCGGGGAACAATTTCTCCAAAGCCGGCAAGTGGAGGGACTGAAATTAAAAGAAGATTTATGGAAAAAGCTTGAACATGTTTTGAAACTGGTAGAACAGATTGCAGAGCGTTCTCCGGTTATTGTAGAAGAATATCGTAACCGGATTCGTGACAAAATAACAGAATTACTTGGAGATGCCAAATTAGATGAAAATGTTCTGGCTACAGAACTAGTAATTTTTGCAGATAAAGTCTGTGTGGACGAAGAGATGGTCCGGCTGAAAACACATATTTTACATATGAGAGAAACGTTGGAAACAGGAGGTGCGATCGGCCGCAAACTGGATTTTCTCACGCAGGAAATGAACCGGGAGTCTAACACTATTCTTTCAAAGTCCAATGATATTGAAATTTCCAATTATGGTATTGAATTAAAAACAGAAATCGAGAAAATCAGAGAACAAATACAGAATATTGAATAAAAAACGGAGTTAAACTTGGCTCCGTAAATAGAACAATGGAGAATGGAGGTTATTATGCCTTTTATAAATATCGGATATGGGAATGTTGTAAATAGTGATAAAGTATGTAGTATAGTCAGTCCGGACGCGGCACCGATTAAACGTTTAATTCAAAATGCAAAAGATGCAGGAAATGCGATTGATGGTACATGCGGACGTAAGACCAAAGCTGTTCTGGTTATGGAAAATGAAACTATTGTGCTTTCTTCCTTGTTGCCAGAAACAATTGCGACAAGAATGAATGCGGAAGATGAAAGGAGAACATCATGAAAAAAGGTATTTTGACTGTGATTTCAGGTTTTTCCGGGGCAGGCAAGGGAACAATAATGAAGGAGTTAATTGCACAATATCCCTATTTTTTATCCATATCTGCTACGACAAGAGCACCAAGAGAGGGGGAGGAAAATGGAAGAGAATATTATTTTCATTCCCGGAAAGAATTTGAGCAGATGATTGCAGATGGGGAACTCATTGAATGGGCAGAATATGTGGGAAACTATTATGGTACTCCTAAAAAGGCTGTCGAGCAGCAATTGGCAGAGGGAAAAAATGTTCTGTTAGAAATTGAAATGCAGGGCGGTATGCTGGTAAAGGAGCAGTTTCCTGAGGCGGTAATGATTTTTGTCGCACCGCCATCCGCTATGGTTTTAAAGGAAAGGCTTATTGGCCGTGGAACAGAATCAAAGGAAGAAATTGCAAGACGTTTAAAGCGGGCAGAAGAAGAAACCGTTTATATGGAGAAATATGAATATATTGTTGTGAATCAAGAATTAGAACAGGCAGTAGAACGAGTACACAGCATTATAGAAAATGAAAGCTGCAAGCCATTATACCAGTCAGATTTTGTGGCAGATATGAAGAGTGGCTTAGCCCAATTGTAGGAGGGAGATTATTTTTATATGAATGAATCACAGGTAATAGAACAGACTCAGGAGATGAAAACAAATAAGGAAAAGAAAAAGCGTTCACCGATTAGTTATGTTGTTGAAGGACTGATTTATATTGTGCTAATCGTAGTTTGTGTCTATGTTGTTCCAAATTATGTTATTCAGCGAACGGTTGTGAGCGGTGAATCTATGGAAGATACCTTACATGATAAAGAGAGTCTTTTAGTGGATAAAGTTTCTTACCGGATTCATAACCCGGAACGTTATGATATTATCGTATTTTATCCGAGAGGAAAAGAAGTAGAGGAATATTATGTAAAACGTATTTACGGTTTACCGGGAGAGACGATTCAGATAAAGGAAAATGATATTTACATTAATGGTGAGAAAATAGAGGATCCTTATGCAAAGGATGCTATGCTGAGTGCTGGACTGGCAGAAGAACCGTACACATTAGGAGACGATGAGTATTTTGTTCTTGGTGACCATCGTTCTGTAAGTATGGACAGCCGGACAACATCCGACATGGATCCGGATGGTCCGGGACCAGTAAAGTTTGAAAATATTGCAGGAAAAGTTATTTTGAGAATTTGGCCGCTGAGTAAATTTGGTGTGCCGTGATTCATAAAGAAATATAACGGTGTTAGTTCAGAAGTTCTGATACTGTAATAGAAAGGAGATTATAAATATGTTACACCCGTCTTATACAGATTTAATGAACATTGCAAACAGTGAGGTTGAACAAGGTGAGCAGCCTGTTGTAAACAGCCGCTATTCTATTGTATTGGCCGCTGCGAAAAGGGCCCGTTTGCTGATTGACGGCTCGAAACCGCTGGCCAAGAATCCTTCTTGTCCAAAGCCTTTATCCATTGCAATTGATGAGCTGGCAAGCAGTGCTATTAAGATTAACGGTGAAGAAGCTGCAGAGGATGAAGTAGTAGATGAATATGCAGCGGAACAGAAAGAAGAGCTTACAGGGGATTCTTCAATAGAATAAAAGGCAAACCCAGAATTATGCTTCTGGGTTTATTTTTTCTCTAGTATTTACAAGGAAGGCTTCCTGTGCTTGTGCTTCGGAATGGGGGTTTTTATGGATTTTTCAAGTATACTTTTTCAAAACTCAAACATGGTACTTTCGAATCATGAACCTGTATTTTTTCGTGATCTGCATTTACATGACATTATGGAAAAAATATTGGTACTTTCTGAAAAGGAAACCGATATTCTTTCCTATTTTTATACAATTCCAAATCGGATAGAGGATGTATATTATCGTCAGGAGATATATACAGATCTGATGAATCCAAACATCCGAAAAAGGATTGAGAAGCTGTGCAGAAAAATGGAATTTACGTTAAGCCGTCAAAGTATGGTGGCACAGACAGAGGACACCCTTGTTCAAGCTGCTTACTATTTAGAAGCCGCATCGGAGTATGCAAAAGGAATTGAAGAATTTGTTACTTGTTCCCTTGATAAGGAAATACAATCGAAAGGGCTGCAGGCTTTTTATACTTATAGTTTGAATGAATGGAAATCCTTACAGGAGAATGGTTTTTATAAAATGTTAGAAGAAGCAAGTGGTATCTTGGCAGGTCTTACCTATACGATATCTGTTCAACCGGATAAAATTGTCATGGAAGAGGAGAGTTTGGAGGAAGATGGAAATTACTTGGAAGAAATAAAGCAGCTCTTGCAGTTAGAAGAGGATTCTGACACACAAATCCCCGGTGTTTTTTCTGATATGGTAGAACCTGGTTTATTGGAAAGAACGATGCTGCATGTTCTGAATCGGAATCATCCTGACACATTTGAACAATTCGTTTATTTTTACCAAAAATATGAAGGAGTATTTTCTGATGTTATTTTTAGGTTTACAAAGGAAGTTAACTTCTATCTGTCTTTTCTTATTTTAGCAGAAAAAACAAAAGAAAAAGGATATGATTTTTCTCTTCCACAGCTTACAGATCAGGGAAGCAGGGAGGCTTACAGGGAAGAATCAAAATTTAATGGGATAGGAATATATGACACAGCACTTCTTTGGAAAAGAAATAAAACAGATGCCCCTGTTATTACGAATGATTTTGCATTTTTGAACCATCCTTCCTTTTTTGTTCTCACAGGACCAAACCAAGGCGGAAAAACAACTTTTGCCAGAGCACTTGGGCAAGCAGTATATTTTTCTCTGATGGGGCTTCCAGTAAACGCTTCCTATATGGAGATTCCCTTTTTTCGTGGTTTGTCCACTCATTTTGAAACAGAGGAAAGTCTCATGTCCAATGCGGGAAAATTGAAAGAAGAAATCAATCGTCTGGAACCGATGATGTTATCGGAAGATGAGGGGCAATTTATTATTTTAAACGAATTGTTCACAACAGCGACAACAGCGGATGCTTATTCTATGGGAAAACACGTAATGAGCCATTTTTTAGAACGGAATTGTTATGGAATATATGTAACTCATATTCAGGAATTAGCAGAAGAATCGGAGAATGTAAAAAGTCTGGTGGCACAGGTAGAAGAGGGCGAAGAGAAAAAACGCACGTTCCGTATTCTTCCAATGAAGCCACAGGGATATGGATATTCAGAGTCATTAGTCAAAGAATTTCATCTTCAATATGAAGACATTGTAAGGAGGCTTTTATAATGAGACCGAATTTGTTATATTCCTCCACTTCAAGAGAGGGAAAGAAACGATATGCGTTCTGTCAGGACTTAATAAAGGATTTGAATTTATCAATTCTATTCCGCTCCATGGCAAGAGAAGATATATGGATTGCAGAAATGATTCCTCAAATTGTCTTAACACCATTACAGACCCCGGAAGAGATAACATACCGACATGCAGTTATAAAGGATTTTGCGAATAACAAACCTTTTTTGGAAAAGATGTACGACATTGCACTTCGGCAAAAAAAACAGTTTGAAAGCTATAAGACAAATCTAGATAATAATCGAATGCGAAGCACTTCTTATACGAGTCAAATATTAGAGCAGTTAAATTATTTGAAGCAGGGACAGATGGAATTTATTCATTTGCGGGAATTGCTGGCAGCAAACAATACTTCAATACGATCTCAGGGAATCCGTGATTTATATAATCGGTTGGGAACAATGCCATTAGAAGAAATACAGACAAAAATAAATGATATGAATTTATATGTTGATGGTGGTACGATTCGTTACCGGATATCTCTTGGCGGAGGACTGAAAATGGCAGAAATAAAAATTCTGTCCATGGAAAATATGCACAAACATAGTAAAGATATCAAAAAAAATAAACTGCAGGAATTGTATCATAAATATGTAAAGAGGAATATCATTTCTCTCAATGATGAGGAATTAAAAAAAGAAGTAAATCACCTCAATGAAGAAACCATTCATCATATTCTTTCCATGTTCCAGCCTTATTTGAACGAAATGCTTTCCTTTTATCAGGATTTTGCAGAGGAAATGGCCTTTTATAAAGGAATTTTACAATTTGCATCCCGCATGGAAGAATTGGGAATTGATCTCACTTTTCCACAGGTGCTTCCAAGAGGTGCAAGAGACACCTCTTTTACAGAATTGTATGAGTTGTCCATGGCAATTTATACGCAGCAAAAGCCGGTGGGGAATTCTCTTGTTTGGAATAACCGAAAAGAAACATTCATCACCGGAGCAAATCAAGGTGGAAAATCTACTTTTTTACGAAGCTACGGAATTGCCCAGATTATGCTGCAGTGCGGAATGCCGGTACCGGCAAAAGAATTTTGTGCTCCCTTATATCCACAGATTTTTACTCATTTTACGAGGAGAGAAGAAGAACAGCTCAATAGCGGAAGATTACGGGAAGAATTAAAGAGAATGAGCGAAATGATTCAACATACGGAACGGGACAGTTTATTTTTGTTGAATGAATCCTTTGCCAGTACGACCGAAAAGGAGGGTTCAGAAATCGCAAATCACATTTTGCAGGCATTTTATGAAAAAGATGTTGTTGTTATTATGGTAACCCATCTTTACCAGCTGGCAAGACAATGGTATAAAAAACAATTACCGGAAGTCGGATTTTACGTGGCAGAGCGGAAAGAGAACGGAAAAAGAACATACAAAATTCTGCCGGGAGAACCAGGCGTTACCAGTTATGGAACGGACTTATTTGCCAAATTAATTGAGAAACTTAACACGGTACAAAAATAGTATTAACTCATTTAAAAATCAAAATATGATGAAAAGGGATTGACAAACGCATGTTCGTATTATATACTATTATCAAACAGATGTTCGGAAAATTTGTTCCGATTACTTGTTCGGATACAGTGAGATAGTAAAGGAGTGTTTGTCAAATGAGAAAGAAGAATTTTGGTGCCCATATGTTTATATTTACGATTCCCGTTATACTTTTATTAGCTGCTTGTTTTCTGTTCTTTTCAAATGCTAAGGTTTCAGCGAATACGGTAGGTCTATCCGAAGTAACGAAGATTGAATCTGTTCTTGTAAAAAAAGGAGATACATTATCTGATATTGCAAATAAGTATGCGGATCAATATTCTCAAGTACCTGCTGCAGAATATTTAGAGCAAATTATAACTTTAAATAATTTATCCTCCGAATATATTTCGGCCGGAAGTTATATTTTATTACCAAATTACAACAATTAGTGCAGGAAGAAAAAGCATATAACAAATTTTGGGACACGCTGTACAGCGTGTCCTCAGACTGTAGACAAAGCGGTGCTAGGACAGTTGTCTTAGTACCGTTTTTCTTTTAACTTTCCAGTTTGTATTAATAAATCGTTCCCAATCTTTCGGAGTTCCGGCATTTCATGATAAAAGTTTGCTCGTATGGGCACTTCCGTTAAATAAGTACGTAGCGGTATGGACATCCAAAGTACGGATGCCTCATACCGACGCACTTATTAACCCATACTCCGCAAATCTTTTTCAATGAAATGCGGAAATTGAAAAAAGTGCCAACGGTTATTTAACACAAAATTGTCAAGAATTAATTTGAAATGCTGATAAACAAAGTAACAGGATTGCAGAAGACGGGGCGCAGACAGTGCCCCGCTTTCGGTGAAAATGCTTACAGCAAAATTAACTTGCCAATGGTAGTGTAAAATAATAGCTGGATAAAAGTAACAACTAGAGTGGGAAGAAAAAGCATATAACAGGTTTCATTCCAAATCTTTCAGAATTCCAGCATTTCATGATAAAAGTTTGCTCGTATGGGCACTTTCGTTAAATAAGTACGTAGCGGTATGGACATCCAAAATACGGATGCCTCATACCGACGCACTTATAAACCCATACTCCGCAAATCTTTTTCAATGAAATGCGGAAACTGAAAAAAGTGCCAACGGTTATCTAACACAAAATTGTCAAGAATTAATTTGAAATGTTGATAAACAAAGTAATAGGATTGCAGAAGACGGGGGTACGGACAGGATAGGATTTAAAGTCTTTCGAGAAGCATTTGTAAGATAAAGAAAACTGTAGTGGAAGGGGGTTTGTATCTGGAAAAGTAGGCACATCTGTAATTGTGCAGTATTTCAAGCAGAAACAAAACAATGAGAACAGTATTTCAATTGCGTCACTAAGAGGTGCGCGTGGTCGGCGCACCCTTAGTGTTACGTAATTGATTAAGCGGGAGCGACTGTTCGAGTGTTTTGTTTCTGCGTGAAATACGGGAAATTAAAAAAAGTGCCAACGTTCGCTTGACACAAACTTGCCAATGAACCTATTTGCCATATGCAAAATTTTGCGGTATAATCAATTTTATCTATAAGAATTTGCCATACTTCTGTCAATTCATTTCAATATTATATTTGTATCATGGTTTAGGAGGAAAAGTTTATGCGTAAGAAAAAAATTATTAAGGTACTTTTATTTGCCCTTTTGTTTTCTATTTTAGGAATTGGTACAAGTATACTGAATTCTCAATCATATGTCAGAGCTGCAAGTTCAATTAAAGTTCGATATAATGGTAAGACCCATAAAAATAAAAGTAAAAAAATGAATGTAAAGTATAATAATAAAAAGGTGTCTCAGAATTCCTATAAAGCTCTCATTATCAAAAAATACTATATGGCACCTTATGATGATATTTTCAAAAAGGGTGTAAAAGCTACTTGTAAATATGTAAAATCAAAAAAAACACTTACAATCAAGAAAAATTCTGTCACAATTAAAATGAAAATTGGTAGTAAAACAGCCTATGTAAATAAGAAAAAGGTGAAATTACCGACAGCACCATTGTCGGTTAAATATGTTAAAAAAAATAAAACGAAGATACTTATACCACTGAACTATGTGGCAAAAACATTACATCTGGGTTATTCCAAATCCGGTTCTACGATTGCTCTTTCTGCACCGTTAAAATTGAAATATGATAATGCAGTTCATTATCATACAGGTGTTCAGGGAAGTTTTTATTACAATCATACGAATTACAAGCTAACGACTATGCCGGTTATTAAAATAAACGGTAACATGTATATGCCTGCAGAAGAAGTTGTTTCTAATATTTTAAAGCTTGGATATGATTATAATGCAGCTACCGGAAAAATATCCATTGTAAATGAGGATACGGATATTCATTTGGAATGTAATGTTAATTCCAACCTTGCGGTTGTAAATAAGAAACAGGTTAAACTTTCTGCACCTGTAAAAATAATTGAAAATGTGTCAAAGAAAACTTCTGTTGTATGTTTACCTGCGTCCGGAGTTTTGAAACAGTTAAATTATACTCGTTCTTGGAATAAAGCGGGAAAATATTACATGGCACAGAGTAAGAAATTTTTAGAATGGAACAAAGAACTGACAGCTTCACAAAAAAAAGATACGAAAAATAATTATCTTCATAAGGCATTGGCTGAATACACAGAACAAAACGGCATTGGTTCCATTAATCTGTCCTTTACCGGCTCCTTGGCAGAAATTATGAATCAGGCAGTTGTAAAAAGAAACAGTAAGACTATTTTAATTACAATACCGTCATCCTCCAGCGTTCTGGATAAAAATCAGTTTGCCAATTTTGGTGAAATGATTACCAAAATGGATATTGTGACTGGAAAAGAGGGAGCTCTTGAAATTAGTTTAGATTGTAACACAGTCATGGATTATTCCTATATTATTCAACAGAATACTCTGAAATTAAGTGTACTCTATACGTATAATGTCTCAAATGGCAGTGTAACGAACTATTCTTTATCCATACCAAAACCGAATAATATTACGATTAATCAAATATCAAACCAAGATTTGTATGACAATAAGAAATTTCAGATCATCATACAGGGAAATCATATTGATTTTTTGAAAAAAAATCCTATTGTCATAAATAATAACACAATTAAAGGAGTGGATGTGTCACTCAGCGGCAGCAATACGGTAATAACCGTTACAACATCTTCCTTGCGGGGATATAAAATTTATGAAAAGGGTTCCAATATTGTTGTATCTGTAGGGGCACCGAAAAGTATTTATAAATCAATTGTTGTATTGGATGCCGGTCATGGGGGCTATGATCCGGGTGCACAGAATAAAGGAACCAATGAGAAGGATCTAACGTATAAGATCGCATATACGTTAATGAAAAAATATTGTTCTGCCAATGCCCCTGATATAAAAGTATACTGGACAAGAACTACAGATAAGTATGTAACCTTAGCTGACCGTGCCGCCTTTGCAAAAAGCGTCGGTGCCGATGCATTTATCAGTCTGCATATGAACTCTGCATCCAGTTCTTCCGCAAACGGTACAGAGGTTTATTATTCTACCTCTAATAATAGTGCCGGATTTGGTGGTATTACCAGCAAAAAAATGGCAACTTTGTTTAAGAATCGTTTAGTATCCGATTTGAAAACAAAGAGCCGTGGTGTAAAATCAGCCGGCTATTATGTAATTAAACACAATACCGTTCCGGCAATTTTGATTGAATTAGGTTTTATATCAGGAAGTACAGATTATAGTAATCTTATCAAAAGTTCTTTTCAGGAAAAAGCAGCAAAATCAATTTATGATGGAATTGTGAGTTTATTTACAACATATAAAACAGGACGGTAAAAAAAGTGCCGTGAAAAACCGGCACTCTGTCATCTAATCCGTTTTGCGGAGAGAAACAGCAGATGCCGCACGACGCTTTCTGTCGTCCTCTAAGGCCGCATAATGTTTTCTGGTAGTATTTACATCATTATGCCCTAAAACCTCTGCAACGAGGTAAATATCCCCTGTTTCGCGGTATAAGCTTGTTCCATAGGTACTGCGAAGCTTATGGGGAGTAATGTGCTTAATCGTTGTCACATGTTTTGCACAGTCTGAAACAAGATTTTCAATGGATTGAACACATATGCGTCGTTTTTGTACAGACAGAAACAATGCATGTTCATGCCCTTCCTTTGTAGAAATTGTTTTTCGTTCTGCATAGTAATCATACAATGCTTCAGCAACTTCATCACCGAAATAAACAAAATCTTCCTTTCCTCCCTTGCGCACAATTTTAATACGATTATTTTTAAAATCTAAGTCTTCTAAATCTAATCCTACACATTCTGATACACGGATACCGGTACCAAGCAGAAGAGTGAAGAGAGCAAGATTTCTCGTCTTATTCTTTTCAAAATACACTTTTTTCATCCCGGTCATTTCGTCGCCGCCATGCTCAACATAATCCAGCAGGTTTGCAACTTCATCGGAATCTAAACGAACAATTTCTCTTTTGTGTAATTTGGGCATATCTACAATAACGGTCGGATTATTTTGAATCATTTGGCGTTTATAATAATAAGCAAAGAAGCTTCTCAAGGCAGCTAATTTTCGATGAAGCCCACGCTCATTATTTGTATGCTCCACGCCGTCTGCATCCGTATAATATTTTAAATATTCTAAATATTCTTCAATGTCTACCGCTTGAAGCTGTTCCAGATCAGAAAGACGTATAGCGGTAATACTTTCCATCTTTTTAAAATAAGGATTGCTCTCGCACAAAAAATGAAAAAACAACCTTATGTCATATACATAAGAAATTCTGGTTCTGGCAGAGGTATTTGGCTCAATAGCACGAAAATAATCTCTTGTAAAATCTGGTAATGTTGCTAAAACTTTTCTTAATTTAACGGTATTGTCACGTGTGACCTTTTCATGATAAGTTATCTTTTTGTCCATACATAAAAACTCCATTACATATTATAATTAAGTTATATAAACACATTATAGCACAGATAGGTATGGGAATCAAGTCTTTTTGAAAAACTGGAGTTTGTCCAAGAGAGTAATATAACAAAATAAAAAAACGCACTAAAACTTTAGTTCTGTCTAGTGCGATTCTTTTATTCATATCATCTTCCTTATACCTGATGATTTAATACCCGCTGTAATTCAATTACCTGTTCCGTTGTCAGCTTACAATCCTTCAGATAATCCGTTATAAATGTTGTCAGTGATCCATTGAACATTTTTGAGAGCAATGCCTTTGTTTCAATTTCCTGAATCTGTTTTTTCGTAACTTCAGCCCGGCATAAAAAACCGGGATCTTCACGGGAAATTGCCCCCTTATCAATTAATCGTTTGATAACTGTATATGTAGTATTTTTTTCCCACCCAATATACTCCTTAATAATCTTAGAAATGTCTTTTGCAGCAAGAACTTTGTTCGACCATAATAATTCCATAACATTAAGTTCCCCTTCGTGAAGACGAATTTCTTTTGTTGTACTACTCATGTTGTCAGTTCCTCCTTGTAAACATAAACCCCATTGTTCTACAAATGTATTACTATTTATCTACATTCGTAGAAAACATTATATTTTCTATTCTACAACGCTATCACGAGTCGACTAATTATCTCTATACTACACCTATAGCTGTAGAATTGTCAAGGATTTTTTGCTAAAAAAGTACATTTTTCCGTTATTTTTCGAGGTTTTTCAGAAGGTCCACAAAATATTGAGGTAGTGGTGCTTCTACTTCTATATATTGATTTGTTCTTGGATGTTGAAATCCGATTATTCTAGCATGCAAAGTTTGTCCTTTTAAGGTTGCAAAACGGGATGGGTTTTTTGGACCGTAGATTTCATCTCCTAATAAAGGGTGCTGCAAATAACTCATATGAACACGGATCTGATGAGTTCGTCCTGTCTCTAACTGACACTCAATATGATTAAAGTGATGATTTAAATGATTTTGTACACGAAAGTGGGTGACTGCTCTTCTGCCCTGTTCGGAGGAGACAACAGCCATTTTTTTTCGCTGAACCGGATGTCTTCCGATATAAGTTTCAATGGTTCCTTCTTCCTCTGTAAAATTGTGATATACGATGGCATTATATTTTCTTGTTATGGAATGCACACGGAGCTGCTCTGCTAAAGAGCGATGGGCCAAATCATTTTTGCACACTACAAGAGCACCTGTTGTATCCTTATCAATGCGGTGAACAATGCCAGGACGTAATACACCATTTATTGCGGATAAATTACCATTACAGTGATATAATAATCCATTTACTAAAGTGTGGCTCATATGCCCCGGTGCAGGGTGTACAACCATATCTTTTGGCTTATTGACTACTAAAAGGTCATCATCTTCATAAAGAATATCAAGATTCAGATTTTCCGGAAGAATTTCCAATTTTTCCGGCTCCGGAATCGCTATTACGATTTCATCATTAATATGAACGGGAACTTTTCCTTTTATAGATAAGTTCCCGTTTATTGTAACATTTTCTGTTTTAATGAGTTTTTGTAAATAGGAACGGGAAAAATCCAAAGTATCTGCTAAACACTGGTCCAGACGTAAACCTTCCTGTTCCGCTGTGACTTGTAAAGTCAAGAATTCTTTTTCCATATCATTTCTTCATCCTTATAGACAAATAGTAAACAATGCATTAATAAAAATGCAGAAACACAGACATAAATATCTGCAACATTAAAGACTGGGAAATCAATCCATTTAAAATAAATAAAATCCACTACATAATGCCAAAATGCGCGGTCGATAAAATTGCCAATTGCTCCAGCTGTAAGCAAAATAATAGTAAAACGCAGATAGAGATAATGCTTTTTAAAAGGAATTCTCGCATAGAGGAAAATCATTATACCTACTACAATTATAGTTATGATAAGAAAAAGCCAAAATGCATTCTGTAAAATTCCCCATGCGGCACCTCTGTTTTCCAAGTAATGAAAGGATAATACATTGGGAATAATTTCAATATCCTTTTCTCTTAAAGAAGTAATCGCAAACTTTTTTGTAAAGCGGTCAACTGCAATAAGTGCAATAAAGAATGCAGCAAATATTAAATTTGTTGAAACTATTTTTCTATTCATTAAAAATCATCAACAGAGCCTAAAAATTCAAATGGATCCTCGTCCTGCTGTCCTTTCTTATTTTTCTGTTTTTTACTCATATTCATACTCTGCAATAGAGAGTCAAGAGTTGGTGCCTCGGTATCCGTTTCTGGTATTGGCTCCAATACTTCTGTTTTTTGAGAGCGTACATGGCTCTTTAATTCTGCGTCCAGTGGTTTTAATGGTTCTGCATCGATTGGCTCTATGACAAGTGCATCCTGAACTTGTTTTGGCTTAGCTTTTATGGGGGCTTGTATCATATCGTCCGCCCCTGTATGATCCTCTGGCACAAATGTTTCCAAATCTTCGGTTTCTTTGACTTTCTGTATGGATTGACTCAAATCAATAGTATCCGCAGTCAAAATAGAAATGGTCTCTTCTTCATCAACTGGAGGTTTTACCGCATCCATTTCCTTTTTAAGATCGGGAAGAACCATCGTTTTATCCAAATTGTCATTACTTTCCTCTTTTTCCTCTTTTTCTTCTTCCTCTTCTTTCAATTCAGCATTAACAGAAACAGCAGGTTCCGGGGCTACTGCATTGATAGTGCTGTTATCTTCTAATGTTGGTGTAGATTCCCTTTGCAAAGAATCCAGTTCCGGTATATATACATCAAAGGATTCACTGGTCACTAACTCCAGCTGTGCCGTAGCCACTTGCTTCAATTGCATTTTATATTGGTTAAATTGCTGCATTAAAGTAAGACACTTATCTTTAATTTTATCATATTCATTTTCTGCATCCGATACAATTTTCGCTGCCTTCGTACTAGCATCCTTCTCAATCGCTTCTGCTTTCAAAATAGCAGCATCTTTCGTTTCCTTTGAAGTTTTTTCTGCTAAAACAAGGGCTTTTTGCATCGTTGATTCAATCGAACGATAATATTGAATCCCATCACTTAATGTTTTGACCTGCTTTTGAAGTTCCTGATGCTCGTCATACATTGCTTTGTAATTTTCAAAGACAAGGTCTAAATACTCATCCATTTCTTCTTTATCATATTTTCTCTTTTTCGTAACTACTCTTTTGTTTTGCAAATCCAATGGCGATAACATTGAGATTCCTCCCTCTTAAATGTATTTATATATTATAATTTTTTGTTTTCCTTTTCGTGTATAAGAATCAATGGGAATTTGTAAACGGTATTTGCCATATCCCCGAATGGTAATAATCGCTTCATCATGACAGAAAAAACTGACGGAACTCTGAACTTCGTGTTCTGCCACAACAAGTCCCTGTCGGATTAATTCCGCTGCTTTTCCTCTTGACCTGCCAGTTATGGCAGATACAATATTGTCAAGCCGGCATGAAGCTACACTGCGGTGTATTTCTTCCCATTGCTGTGGAGGAATATTCTCGGTAGAAGAAAGCAATTCACAGTGCACGGGGGTATGCTTTACCATTTTAAAATGTTCTACAATAAAAGGAGCGAACTCCTCTTTGCAGAATACAAAGGCTGTCTCATTACAGATACGGATATCTCCGACTTTAGACCGCTCGATTCCTAAGTTTAATATCGCTCCTAAATAATCTCTATGGGTCAATAACTGAGCATAATGGCTGTTCTGTATATCGACACGAATACAACAAACCGGAAAATCCAGCGTCTGCCAATCTTTCGGAAAAAATCCGCATATTCTGTGGTCACAATCTTCATGACCACCAAAAAATTCTAAATTCACAGGAGGAAATTGTTTTCTGATCTGATTTATAATAGTATATTCCCGTGTTGTTAAAAAATCAGAATAAATTGGATATTGTCCGCTATAAGCCCGCTCTGCCAATTCTCCCATATGTCTGGCAAAAAACTGCTCTTTTTTATCTTCCATCATTAAAACTCGCGATTGATAACAGGCATTGCAGCGGTGCTGCCATCAATAGAAAGAGAATCCCCGCTTATATCAACATTTTCCGGTGAGAAAATGAAAATATATTTGGATATTTGATGATATTTTCCGTTAATTGCATAAATGCATCCGGAAATAAAATCCATAATGCGTTGTGCATCATCCGGGTCAAACCCTTCCAAATTAACAATAACAGGACGGTTTGATAACAACATGTTACAAATTTCCTGTGAATCCTCAAATGAATGAGGCTTAATCACATTTACTTCCATTGTACTGCGATTCATAGATACCACCTTTGGTTTAGCACCGAGAAAACCGGAACGCTGTTTTGGTTCATCATCGAATGCTTCCTGTGTACGAGGACGTGCCTGTTGTTTTCTGTGAATTGGCATTTCTTCTGGTTCTTCCATTATATCATTGTAAGAAGAATCCATATATTCATCATCCTCTTCCTCATCTAGTCTAAAAAAATTCAAAATGGAATTTAAACCCATAATATCCTTCGTTCCTTTCTACATGTAAATTCGGTTTCCAAATATACCAGTGCCTACTCTTACAAAAGTTGCACCTTCTTCAATAGCAACCTCATAATCACCAGTCATTCCCATGGAAAGCTCGTGCATATTAATATTATCAATGTTTTTAGCATTAATGTCAACAAGTAATTTTCGTAAATTGCGAAAATGCAGGCGATTATCTTCTGGATTTTCTACGAAAGGGGCAATTGTCATAAGACCTTTCACACGGATATTCGGAAAAACCGCTATTTTACGAATTACCTCCTCGGTTTCTTCCGGCATCAGACCAAATTTTGATTCCTCTTTGGCAATATTTACCTCAATTAATATATTCGCAATTTCTCCCTGCTTTTCATAATCATTTTGTATCTGTTCTGCTAACCGAATGGAATCTACCGAATGGATTCGCTCTACCTTTCCCACTAATTGTTTTACTTTATTCCTCTGTAAATGACCAATCATATGCCATTTTAAGTTTTTCGGAAGTATTTCCTGCTTTTTGACTAATTCCTGAACTTTATTTTCGCCAAATATAGTAATTTCTGAATTCATTGCTTCTTGAATCATTTCTACCGGTTTTGTTTTGCTGACTGCAATAAGTGTAACTTCCCTGCGTTCTCTATTTGCCCTTGCACAGGCATTTGCAATTTTATCTTCTACTATTTTTAGATTTTCTGTTACCATAATAGATTCCTCTCCTTTAATCAATAAAATCATCGTCTTGTAGATTTTTAGGGTCTACTACAATATGGTCATAAGCGGCAAGACCGCCGTATGTGCTATCCGCAACAATGGTGTATTCTTTGTTCTGATATTGAATATCAATAGGACGAAATTCGCAATATCCCGCATTCACACAATATACACCGTATAGTTTTTCTTTGGAACTGACAATATAATCATCACCTGTTTCCATATTCAGAACGATATCTCCGCCCGAAACTACAGAATCACGAACATAATATTTTCCATCGAGATATTCACTGTCTCCAAGAGAAGTAAATTGCTTTGTCGCTTTACCATTCTTATCTATAATTCGTTTTATCACACCATTTCCTTCATCACCTTTCGTTATAACATTAGCAGGAAGAACATAATAATCCTTTTCTAAGATGGAACTGTTTGGAATCTTTAATCCGGCTGCTGTCTTTAAAGTAAATTCAATCTTTAAGAACCGATCATTAATGTAATGTTCCATATAACGGGATGTACTTAATCTGGCAAAATGAAAACCGTCTTTATCATACAGGGTAACAGCTGCATTAAAAGAAATATCATCCTTTTCAACCGTTACTTTTACAAAATCAAGTTCTTTTAACTGATTATAGTAATCATCATTCAATTTGACAATAATCGACCAGTCATTGTTAGTAACTAATTTATATACCGGGCTTCCGGCCTGTGTCATCTCTTTTCCCTGTATCTGCTTCCGGGTTGCTTTTCCATATTCATCCAATAATTCTGCCGTAAGATCATCCTGTGTAATTCCTTCATAGCCATCAACCGAATAAGAGATTACTCCGCTTTTTTGTGCTGTTACTTTGGTAAAATCTTTATTTTTCCCGGAACTTTTCAAGGCCTTATTCAAATCGTTGTAAAGAGTTCCTCTGCTCTGTTCTAATAAAACATTATTTACATCATATTTAAAATCAGAAACCTGACTATATTTTGCTAAAGATAAGTTATTTTGAAAAGAAGAAATAACTTCACGCATACTGGCAATCGTATCTGTCGTTGTATTTGTTTTTTGTAACTGCTCCAGCATATTGCTCACTTCACCATCGGAATCTATCGTATAGACTACATCACCTTTTCCCACTCTCGTTCCTTCTGCATTATAATAATTAATATATCCGGCATCGGATGTTTTCACAACTTCCTCTGAACGCAAAATAAATCCATAAATAGGTGAATCATCCGAAATTTCAGATGTATTGACCTCATATATGGATATATGCTCTTTGGTAAAATATCCGACTCCCAATATAATGACATAGACAACAATGAGAAGAAAAATAAATAGTGCAATATTGGGTTGAAACTTTTTTTTCATTGGCTGTATTTTTCCTGTTGCCACTGCCCCTACTTCCTTTCTTTTTTATATTTAATGTATAGTTTTTTTCATAATTGCCACACTAATAGAAAAAGGAGGCTGCTATTATGAAAGCTTTAGATTATACCGTTTTGGTTCTTGTTATTATTGGAGCAATTAACTGGGGACTAATTGGATTTTTCGGACTGGACTTAGTTGCATTTTTCTGTGGTTCTATGTCTGTGATATCCCGAATTATTTATGCTGTCATTGGTATCTGCGGTTTGTACGCAATCAGCTATTGTGGACGTATTGGGAACAATTAGATGGTACCATACAAGAACGGCAGTGCCGTTCTTTACATACGTACTAACTCACGCCAGTCTAAATCTCCCCGTTCCAGTGCTTTAATTAATAGTTCTGCCGTTGCAAGGTTCGTTGCAAGAGGAATATTATGAACGTCACATAGTCGAAAAACGGTATTGACATCTGGTTCATGAATTTTTGGTGTCAAGGGATCCCGCAAAAAAATCACTAAATCTAATTCATTGTTTTCAATTTGAGCTCCTAACTGCTTTTCTCCGCCAAGATGCCCCGCTAAATATTTATGAATCGTAAGATTTGTCACTTCTTCTACCAGTCTTCCGGTCGTGCCGGTGGCATAGATTGTATGCTTACTCAATATACCCCGGTATGCAATACAAAAATTCTGCATCAAAATCTTTTTAGAATCATGTGCAATTAACCCAATATTCATGATAGTTCTCCTTTCAATCAGTGTATCTCAAAGTTGCTGTTATTACTGCCCCGATTTGGCTGAATACCGATATTCAATAAAATGCCAACGGACATCATATTACTTAAAAGAGAAGTTAATCCATTACTTAAAAATGGTAGAGGCAGACCTGTATTCGGCAATAATCTTGTCGCTACGCCTACGTTAAAAAATACCTGAAAACAAAACATAGAGCCAATACCAATCGCAATCATCATTCCCATATAATCTCTCGCCTGCTTTGCTAACATAAAACTTTTTAAAATAACAACCGATAATAAAACTAGTATAATAAGACACCCAATAAATCCAAATTCTTCACTGATCGGCGTCCAAATAAAATCACTTTCGATGACATCTACTTTGGAATAATTTCTAGTTGCCGTATTTCCATCTAAAAGCTTCCCATATAATCGACCGGAAGCAATGGATAAAATCGAGTTATTCTGCTGATACATGACATCCAGAGCAGCTTCCTCCGGGCGCAGCCAGCCAATAATTCGCTTTAACTGATAACCGTGAAGCAATTTTTGATTTGGCTGCAGAATATACCAAAAGACAAATCCAATAACCGGAACAATAACCGCTGCTACCGGTCCCAGTACACGGTGTCCCATGCCAGAAGTTGCTAACATCATAGCGAGAATTACCAGTATAACAACGCTTGAGGACAAGTCCGACTGAATCAAGATGAAAAAAGTCGGTACAAGGGCAATAGCAGATGCCAGAAAAAAGCATTTAAAATTTTTTAAATTGTCCCGATTTTTCGCAAAAAATACTGCTAATGCCAAAATTACAGCAAGTTTACATACTTCGGATGGCTGAAATTCAATTATTTTGAAATCCAGCCAGCGATAAGAGCCGGTTGACTGATCATCTCCTAATGGAGAAAATTTCGTTGCCGCCGCCATTAGCGTTGTTACAATATAAATAATTGGAATATACAGGCACAGGTCATGATAATCAATTATCGAAAATATAAAAATAATAAACAGACCTGCAAATACACCAATTAATTGTCTTTTAAAAGAAAAGGCATCTCCTTGTATAACGGATAAAATATATCCGCTGATCAATGTGAGAATAAGCACTGTTATTACAAGAAACAGGTCATACCTTTTCCAATTATATCGTTTTAATTCCAGCCAATGTTGTAATCTTTCCCGCATGATAAATCCCGCCTTGATCCTTATGTTTGGTTCTTACTTTCCTGAGTGTTTCATATCCTTAATCGGAATATTGGCAAAAAGAGCTGGTACCATACCATTACTTCCCTCCGACTCTGTCTGCTCAATTTTTATATCTAATCCTTCCAAATCAATTTCCACATATTTTGATAATACATGAATAATATCATTTTTTATCTGCTCCATTACTTCCGGTGAACAGTTGGCACGGTCTGATACAAGCACCATTTTCAACCGGTCTTTTGCAACATTACTGGAGGATTTTTTCTTAAAAAAATCTGCAAATCCCATATCCATTCATCTCCTTAGTTTTTGAATTTATTTTTTAGTTTTGAAAAGAAACCATTCTTTTGTAATAAATCCAAAAACGGTACTTCTTCTCCCATAATACGGTGGCAAATATTTTCGTATGCTTGTCCTGCCATTGTTTTACTTCCAACCAAAGGTTCTCCTTGATTTGTGGATACAACAATATTTTCGTCGTCCGGTACAACGCCGAGCAAGTCAATAGCCAAAATTTCTACAACATCCTCACTTGACATCATATCACCGCGTTTTACCATATCACCGCGGAGACGGTTCACAATGAGTTCTGTTTTACCAATTTCATATGCTTCTAAAAGACCAATGATACGGTCGGCATCACGGACAGCAGAAACTTCCGGCGTTGTAACCACAATAGCACGGTCGGCACCCGCAATGGCGTTTTTAAATCCCTGCTCGATACCCGCTGGGCAATCTAACAGTATGTAGTCAAATTCTTCCTTCAATTCAGATGTTAATTTTGCCATTTGTTCTGGATTTACCGCAGTCTTATCTCTTGTCTGGGCAGATGGCAGAAGATAAAGATTCGGATATCGTTTATCCTTTATTAAAGCCTGTTTGATCCGGCAGTTTCCCTCAATGACATCGACCAAATTGTATACAATACGGTTTTCCAGTCCCATAACAACATCCAAATTACGAAGTCCGATATCCGTATCAATCAGAACTACTTTTTTCCCTTCTTTTGCAAGTCCGGTTCCTACATTTGCTGTGGTAGTTGTTTTACCGACACCACCTTTACCAGATGTTATTACAATTACTTCACTCATTTTTCATTCCTCCATTTTATATCTGCCAAGGTCTTCCTTGACAATGTATCTATATAAATATTCCCGTCTTCCAAATAAGCAATCTGCGGTTCATTTGGTATTTCCGCCTTCTCATCGGAAGATCTGGCAATCACATCTCCAATCCGAATCTGTACCGGATTCATTTTTAAAGCTACAACAAAGGCATCCTCTTTGCCAGATGCTCCGGCATATACATTACCATTCAAAGCTCCAAGGATTACTACATTACCAGTGGATACCACCTGTGCTCCGGCATTGACATCACCTAATATTACAATACTGGTCTCAAATTCCATTACTTGTCCGGACCGTAAATTGCCTTTAAAAAAATGTCCGGTATTCGAATTCAGTTGCTTTAATTTTTCGTTCAAGGATTGGGTAAAGTATGCTTCCCGTTCCCTGTCATTATCCACAACACAAACAACCTCTAACTTAGAATGTTCCGAAATGCATTGTAAAAGTATTGCTTCCTCTTCTTCTGTCAGCTCTCTTCCCTCAAAAGAAAGGGCAACCTGAGCATCTCCTAAAAAATTTGAACTGGACTCAAATTTGTCTTCCACTGCCTTTAACAAATCATCAAAAACGAGTTCATCATCCAATACAAGTCGTATTCCGGATTTATTTCCTTTTATAACTACTGGTGCTTTTTTCATATCTTCTCTCCCCTTTTAATCCATCTGACGGCTTGAACCAATTGTCGGAATGGAGACCTTGGAATTAAGCAAGGATTTTCTGGAATTCTTATCAAAATAATATTTATAAATATTGCTGGCAAGTTCAGCTGCATTCGATGAAGTGAATCCATTTGGAATCTGTACTGTAACAGAAATCTCCGGATCTTCATATGGAGCAAAACTGACAAACCATGCATGATTTGGCTCATTTGGTGTAATCTGTGCCGTACCGGTCTTTCCGGCAACAGTTACAGGAACCTTGCGGAAAAGTGATGAGATACTTCCGTTTTCAACAACACCCTTCATTCCGCTTTTAATTGCCTGTAAGGTAGAGGATGAAATATCGAGTTCATTCTTTACTTTCGCTTGCTTTTTGGATGTCTTACTATTTTTATTATCAATGATTTTATCTAGTAAAGTTAAATCATAACAAGTATTCCCATTTGCAATTGTTGTAACATAACGGGATAACTGAACCGGTGTATAGCTGGCAGAGCCTTGTCCAATCGCAGAGCGGACAACATCCATATCCGAAGAAACCGGTTCTGCTTCCGCTAATTCGATACCGGATGTTGAGGTTAGGCCATATTTTGAAGCATATTTTTTCAAACGGTTCAATCCCTTTTCGTTGTCAACAACATTACTGTGTCCATTTCCCAGCCGATAGCCCATTTCATAAAAGAAAAAGTTACACGAATGACGGATTGCCTGTGATACATTAATATTTCCATGGGAATAGTTACTCCAGCATTTTGGCCATGGTTTATTAATTTTTTTGAATTGTACACCGTCATGAACGGTATCATATGGGCTGATAATTCCCTCTTCCAATGCAGTAGTAGCGGTTACCATTTTAAAAGTAGAACCTGGTGCTGCCTTTTGCTGTGTAGCACGATTCAATAATGCCGAAGCACTGCTTGTACTGACTTTACTATAATAATCACTATCTACAGAATTGGCAAATTTATTATTATCATAACTTGGATAGGAAACAAGTGCTAAAACTTTTCCTGTTTTCACAGAAGTAATGACAACCGAACCGGCACACGGTGTCAGCCCCAATTCTCCCGGAGAAATAGCTAACGAACGAATTTTGCTTTTTAAAAAGTTATAAGGAGAAATCATTCCTGTCTGCAGCTTGATATAAGTTGCATTGTTCTTTTTCAGAACCTTCTGGTCATATAACAACAGGCAGATCTCTGTTCCTGAAATTGTCCCTTTATCAATCATGACGTGATATACCTTCTTGTCAAAGGCCAGATCATCAGAAACTTCATCGTATATATAATCACATATTTTTGAAAAGACCTCCTCTGAACTATAGTAATCATCACCAATCTCTAATGTATCCAAATTAACCCAGTTATTTTTAATGGCATAACTGATAAACTCACTCAGGCTGATTTTGTTATTTACATATTTGCTATATACATCATTTGTGGTATCCATATTATCGGTATTTAAAATGTTATTGGCTTTTAACATTGAGAACGTGTAGTCTAAATATCCATCCAAGGATTCGGATAGATCCTTACCGGCCGTTTTGTTATTGTACTGTAACTGGGATTTCATTTTACGGATAGCATCTTCTTTTGAATTTTTAAATTTACGATAAATCGATTTTTCCAAATCGGTTGCACTATCCTCCGCAAAATGTTTCACATCGACAATACTGTTCTGCAGAATCGCATCATACACATCATAAATGGAAACTAAAATGCCAGATGCTTTCTTTCCCTTCGTACCATGACTTTTACTGTTCACCAATTTTGAAGTAAGTATTCCCGCAATTTCCTTCTCTGTTAATTTATAAGCGGCTTTTTGTAAATTTGCGTCAACAGACAGATAGATGTCATTACCGGCTATCGCATCTTTTTCTTTTGTTGTATTCACAATACGGGAGCTGCTGTCAATTAGCAGGGTTTCCTTTCCCTTTGTTCCCTTCAGCTCTTCTTCATATTCCTTTTCAATACCGGTTTTACCGATTTGGTCTGTCGAGGTATACTCCGTATTTTCATCTTTTTCCCGCATGGATTCCAGTGTTTCTGAAGAAATCAAACCGGTATAACCAATAATGTGAGCAAAATATTCGCTGTCATAATACACACGGTTCAGCTCTGTGCTCACTTCTACGCCTGGCAAATCCGGCGAATTTTCTTTTATGGCTGCCACTGTTTTTTCACAGACATTGCTGCTCAGCGTAATTGGCTCATATTTTGAATAAGTATTCATCAAGAGGGCATAGCGAACTGTCATAATCACTAATGCCTGTTCCACCGAATAATCTGCATCCGCAGCCGCTTTTTCTTCTTCATCAATAATGCCATCCTGATTTTTGTCTTTTGCTGGCGTAAAGAAACGGATTTCATTTACTTTATCGGAAGTACGGATATATTGAAAACATTCTTCTGCTGTCATTTTTTTCTGTTTTTCTGACAGTTCGTCTACCGACTTTTTATAATAAATATCACGCTTAAAACGTAATTCTGCTGATTTATTTACATTAAACCGAAATTTCCCCTTTTTATAAGTGATGGGGAATTCCAAATCTAAAGAATCTCCATTTTTTTCAATTAAATTTACACATTTCAAAATCATCCTGTTCTTAGATGGATTGTCAGACAATTCACCGGAGTCCTCAAGCGTTATGGCATAGGTCTGTTCATTGGTTGCCAATAGCTTTCCGTTACAGTCAAAAATCTTACCACGGGAGCTTTTAATTGTTTTTGAACGCTGCATTTGCAGGGAGGCTTCTTTGTCATAAGTTTCCCCCTTGACAATTTGTAAATAAAACATTCTCCCTACCAGTACACTAAATAGAAGAATATAAGTAACGATAAATGTAAAATAACGTGATTTCACAATACTCTTTAAAAAATCAAGTATATTTTCTAACAAATTATGCCTCCTCCCTTTTACGAGTCAGTAAATGTTCCAGAGCAACAATAAGACGGTATAGTAAGATACCTACAATACCAGTATAAATCATTTCCGGCAATATAACATGTAAAAAATAGAATCCGAGATGAAGCCGTCCTCTCATAAGAAATTCTGTTATATAGTAATAAATTCCATATACAAAATCACTGGCTGTAATTAAAATCACAGGCAGCAACAGGTTATTCGTAAAATAGAATTTCTGACAAAATCCGACCACAAAACCAATCGACATAAGGATAAATGCATAAAGACCGATTACGGTCCCACCATGCATATCCAAGATCAAGCCGCATATAAACCCAATGCAAAGACCAGATGTACGTCCCCGCAGATAAGCATACGAAACCACAACAACAAGTAACAGATGCGGCACCACATTAGCCAGCTGCAAATGTTGGAATATTGTAGTCTGTAATAAATATGCAATTATAATTACCAAAAATGCTACAATTTTTTTCTGAATCATTTTTCTGATATTCCCTTAATCTCTGATGAATCTTTTAACTGTGTAATAACCAGTACATACTCTAACTGGTCAAAGTTGACGGTTGGTGTCAGGTGGGCGGTCTTTGTTAAAGTGGAATCATCCGTGGTAATATCTTTTACAAATCCAACGGAGAGCCCCTGTAAGAACTTATCGCTGACATGAGAGGTTACAATTTCGTCTCCCTCTTTTATTTTTGCTGAGTTACTAATCATTTCCACATCAATGTATCCGTTATAAATGCTCTCCATATTTCCCTTTACAATGCAGGTCTCTCCATTTGCCTCAAACATAGAACTGACATTACTCTTATCGTCTATAATCGCCCTTACCTTGGCATAGTGCTCACCTGCTTCGGAAACAATTCCTACCAGACCATTTCCGGAAATAACATTCATATCCACATCAACACCGTCTTTTTTGCCCTTGTCAATGTAAAAAACATTGAACCAGTTGTTTCCATCCCGGCTGATGACAGTAGCGGCCACTTTGGGATAATCGGGATATTTTTTATCTAAATGATACATTTCCCGATAATTTTCCAGTTCCTTATTTTCTCCCACTAGAATTTTATTGGAGTAATTTAAGGAATCAATTTTTTCCTGCAATTCCTTATTCTTTTTAAGAAGTGATTCCTTGGATTCCATTAAGTCAAATTTTTCCGAAATGGATTTGCCCACCGAATTGATTCCTTTCTGCATCGGTGTCACCGCATTTCCGACCATCGTCTTGACAGAAGAAAAATGGTCAGAAAATTTAAAAGAGAACACAACGAGCAAAACACAAATAACAGACAATGCAATATATAATGTTTTCGGATGAATCCAAGATTTCTTCCTGCGTCTTTTCATCAAAATGCCTCCCCTAATTAATATCATTACAGAGTCAGTTTTGCTAAATTCGGATCTTCAATAATTGCTCCCAATCCTGCAATAACCGTGCTTTCCGGTTCCTCACACAAATTTACCTTTAGACCTAATTGCTCATAAACAAACCGGCCAAGGTCTTTGATCCGGCTGGAACCTCCCGTAATGTATACACCGGATTTATAAATATCGGATGAGATTTCAGGTGGTGTACGCTCCAAAATAATTTTAATAGAATCTACAATGCTTTGGAATAGTTCATTTAAAGCTTCATACACATCTTCACTTGTTACGGTAATCTCACTAGGAAGTCCGGTCACAAGATTGCGTCCGCAAATATCAATCGTCTCTTCTGTTATATAGGCAGAGCCAATGGTTTTTTTGATCAGTTCTGCCGATTTTTCTCCGATTACAAAGTTTTTATCCTTTTTTATTTTGCTAATAATGGACTCATCAAATTTGTTTCCTCCAACCGGAATTAACCGGCTTAGTACGATTCCACCTAAGGACAGAACGGAAATTTCTGTTGTATTGGCTCCAATATCTACAACAAGAGTACCTGTCGATTTAGTAATATCTAAATTCATACCCAGAGCATCCGCAATTGGTTTTTCTACCACATGGATTTTTTTTGGTTTCAAGTTTGTATTTGAAATCAAGTCAAAGTAGGCACGTTTTTCTACTTCTGTAATATCTGTAGGGACTGCAATATAGTAGTCCGCTCCTTTTAATTTCCGTTTGCCATCCAGTAACTGGAAGAAATAATCAATCATCGCCTGCATATTTCCAATGTCAGCAATTACACCATTTTTCACCGGATAGGAAACATCAATATTCGCGGGTGCTTTTTCATACATCTCAAAAGCTTCATTACCAACGGCAAAAGTATGAATTTTATTGTAGATGGCAATTACACTCTTTTCCTGTAAAATCACACCCTCACCATTTTTATAGAATTTGATGGAACTTGTTCCAAAATCAATACCAATTGCTTTTCCTGCCATTTTAACTCTTCCTCTCTTTGCTTCTATTCCATGAATTTCATGGGTTATAAATATCCTCGTTCCTTTAAACTAATATACTGATTATCTCCAATTATGATATGATCCATGAGTGGAATACCAATAATCCCAGAGGCTTCACAGAGCCGTCGGGTAATATGAATATCTTCATCACTTGGTGTCGGGTCTCCACCGGGATGATTATGAAGTACGATATAATGGGCGGCATCATATGCCAGTGCCAGCCGTAGAATTTCCCGTGGACTGACAATCGAAGACTGTATTGTCCCTTTAAATACAATATCTTCGTGAAGCAAATGCCCGCTTGCATCTAAAAACGCTGCATAGAAATGCTCTGTTTCAAGATTTCTCATCTCCTCCATAAAATAAGCAGCCACATCACTTGGATTACATAAATGTGTAAGATTTTCTTTTGTCTGTTTTGCCAGACGTTTGGCAAGTTCTACAACACATAACAGCTGAACTGCTTTCACTTTTCCGATTCCTTTTACCTGCATCAGATCCTGTAACTTTAAATGATGCATTCCCAATAATCCTCCATAGGAAGGTGATAATTGAAGAAGTTCATGTGCCAATGCCAGACTTGTCCTATTTTTTGTCCCTGTCTTGATAATTACAGACAAAAGCTGTGCATCGGATAAAGAAGCAGCACCAGATTGAATACATTTTTCATAAGGCATCTCGGATGCTGGCAAATTTTTCATTGTATTCATTTTTTCTTCCCTATTGAGCGGAATCAATCTATTGAAAATCAAACACAGTTATTTTACCATATAATACATAAAAAGTATACCTTTTCCAAAAGTTTTTTCTGTGAATTTTCGAATTCTTTCGACCTGTTTTATGGCAATGCGACAAATCCGCCATCTATCATATTTTGCAAAGTTTTCAGAATTCCAAGCTTTCCATGCGGCCATGTAATCCCGCCCTGAAAATATACGCTGTATGGTGGTTCTATCGGTGCATCTGCACTCAATTCAATGGAAGAGCCCTGAACGAAAGCCCCTGCCGCCATAATAACATCACTGTGATATCCCGGCATTGCGTATGGTTCCGGCAAAACATAGGAATCTACCGGAGCTGCCTGCTGAATCCCCTGACAAAAGGCAATGACACGCTCCGGACTGCCAAAAGCAATTGCCTGAATAATGTCATACCGCTCTTCTTTTCCATCAGGGCTTCCGGTAAAGCCAAGACGTTCGTATAAATTTGCGGCAAAAATAGCGGATTTTAATGCGGATGCCACAACGGTCGGGGCAAGAAATAAGCCTTGGTAAAAAGAATTATTCACTTGAAGAGAAGCTCCCACCTCTTTTCCCAGCCCCGGAGCGGTCAGGCGATAAGCAGCTAATTCTACCAACTCTTTCTTTCCGACAATATAGCCGCCGAGAGGAGCCAGACCGCCTCCCGGATTTTTTATAAGAGAACCTACACAGAGGTCAGCACCTACATCCGTCGGTTCAATCGTTTCCACAAATTCTCCATAACAATTGTCCACCATACAGATAACATCCGGTCGAATTCCTTTAATAAAAGCAATTAATTCCCCTATTTTCTCAACGGAAAAAGTTTTTCGCATTGCATATCCTTTGGAACGTTGGATCGTGACAAGTTTTGTCCGCTCGTTCAAGGCTTTTTTTATTCCTTCGTAGTCCAGTTCACTGTCCTCTAACAAATCGACCTGCCGATACGTAATGCCAAATTCACGCAACGAACCTTTTGTCGTTGTTCCCTCCATACCGATAATCCCTTCTAAGGTGTCATAAGGCTTTCCTACCGGAGAAAGCAGTTCATCTCCGGGACGAAGAATACTGCTCAGGGCGATTGTCAGTGCATGGGTTCCACAGGTAATCTGGGAACGCACAAGGGCATCCTCTGCGTGAAAAATATCAGCATAGACCCGCTCTAATGTATCTCTTCCGGAGTCGTTATAACCGTATCCGGTAGAACCCCATAAATGATTTTCACTGACCCTGTTTTTCTGCATTGCATGAATCACTTTCAGCTGATTGATTTCTGCCCGCTCGTCAATAGCCGAAAAACGGTCTTCAATCGAAGCCAGCACCTCATTTCCGAAATTTATGACTGCTTTCTTGATTCCGAACTGTTCATACATAGATTCTTTATTCATATTATCTCTCCATTTCTGAGCAATTTATCGCACCTTTCAGAATTTCTTTTACTATCTGCTCTTTGCTGTCATACTCATCTTTATTGAAGAATATAGCTTCTTTTTCCCTGCGAAACCATGTGAGCTGACGTTTTGCAAAGTGTCTCGTATCACGTTTTATTTTATATACCGCCTCTTCCAATGTGTACTCACCCTCTAAATATGCGGCAATTTCTTTATAACCTAATCCCTGCATTGATACGAGATTTCTCCCATAGCCGGCAGCTAACAAACTTTTTACTTCTTCTACTAACCCATTTTTAAGCATAACATCTACGCGATAATTAATCCGCTGATATAGCTTCTCCCGGTTCATCGTAAGTACGACATAATAGAAATCATAAGGGGATTTCCGTTCCCGCTCTCTCGCATTGTGCTCAGAAAAAGGTTCTCCTGTAAAATGATAATATTCCAAAGCACGAATGACCCGTTTGACATTATTTTCATGAATGTTCTGTGCCGATATAACATCCACTTTGTATAACATTTCATGCAGCTGATGTACCCCGTCCGGAGATTGTGAAATCTTCTGCAATTCCTTTCGGTAGGAATCTTCCTGCTGATTTTCCGTAAAAGCAATGTCATATAATATGGCCTGAATATAAAATCCTGTTCCTCCTACAAGAATAGGGATATGTCCTCTCTGATAAATATCTTCCATATATTTCTTTACTTTTTTTTGAAATATAAAAACATTAAATTCCTCATCCGGCTCCAATTCATCAATCATATAATGGGGAATTTCTTGCATTTCTTCCGGCTGAATTTTAGCTGTGCCAATATCCATTTTTTTATAAACCTGCATAGAATCTGCAGAAATGATTTCACCATTACATTGTTTCGCCAATTCGATGGAAATTTCTGTTTTTCCTACTGCTGTTGGTCCTGTCAGGATTAATAATGGTTTACTCACGTGCCACCTCCTTTTTCTTGTATAGGAAAGTTTTTCTGGATTTATTATAAAATGCGTTTAAATTTCTTTTCAAATTCCTGCTTGCTCATAGCAATGGTAGTCGGTCTTCCATGCGGACAATGATAGGGCTGTTCCATCTGCAGCATCTCTTCAAATAAAGTTTTTGCCTCTGCAAAAGAGAGCTGGTTATTTCCCTTTACTGCTGCTTTACATGCCATGGTAGCACAATGCTCTAATACCATTTCAGGATTTCTCTTATCTCCCGGCCGTTCCTCCAGCATACCGTCTAACATTTCAAGAAATAATTCTCTTGATGGTATATTAAGAAAGTCTGCCGGAATACCTGTAACTAAATATTCTCTGTCACCAAAGGGTTCCAGAGTAAAACCAATCTGACAGAAAATTTCCCAATTTTTCTGTAACACTTCCTGTTCTCTGCCAGATATAGAAATTACAACTGGAGCAGCTAGATTCTGGGTAAGTCCTTTCTTTTCCTTCAGCCGGTTCATTAGTTTTTCATAGAGGACCTTTTCATGTGCTGCATGCTGGTCTATAATGAGTAATTTGGATTCATATTCCAATAACCAATAGGTATCAAAAACCTGACCAATAATACGAAATTGAGGTACCTCCTCCTGTATAAGCTCTTCTTTCAGCAGATTTAACTGGTTAAAAGCCCTCTCTTCCTGACGTGGAACCGAAACGGCTTTGTAATCCGTTGTCTGCCGAACCTGTTCAAAAGGCTCGGCGCTTCGCTTCGGAGTGAGGACCGGCATGCTCGGTTTTGGCCCTTTTTCCGGCTCTAATCCCACCTCTGGAATGAGAGTAATATTTTTTAAAGTATCATATATCGTATGATAGAAGAAATAATAGATTTCTTCTTGATTCGTAAATCGGATTTCCATTTTCGCCGGATGGACATTAACATCAATTAAGCGGCTGTCAATCGTTAAAAACAGCGTAACAAAAGGATACCGGTGATTCATTAGGAATTCTTTATAAGCATCTTCAATTGCTTTTGTAATAATGGGACTCTTGATATAACGTCCATTGACAAAATAATGAAGAAAGCCTCGGTTACCTCTCGATAATTCCGGTTTTCCTATAAATCCAGACAGCCGAATCCCGTTTTGCTCCTGTTCGATAGGAATCAGACATTTTGTTACATCATTGCCGTAATTGTAGTAAATATTTGTTTTGACCTGTCCATCTCCAGAGGTCTGCAATTTATTTTTCCCATCTGCCATAAATGTAAACCGGATTTCGGAATGTGCAAGGGAATAACGAAGGACAAGTTCTTGAATATAGTTTCCTTCCGTCGTTTTTGTCTTTAAGAATTTACGTCTGGCCGGTGTGTTGTAAAAAAGATTACGGACAAGAAAAGTTGTCCCCTCCGGGCAGCCGATTTCTTCCCACGATTTTTCTGTTCCACCTTCTATCTCATAACGTACTCCCGTAATTTCTCCCCGCTCTTTGGTAATCAGTTCCACTTGTGCTACTGCCGCAATACTGGACAACGCCTCACCGCGGAAGCCAAGACTGCTCACACTAAGTAAATCCTCCAAAGAACGAATTTTACTTGTGGCGTGACGCAAAAAAGCAGTTTTTATTTCATCGCGATGTATACCTGTACCATTGTCGGTAACACGTATAAAAGAAATGCCGCCTTCTTTAATTTCAACTGTAATTGCAGATGCCCCGGCATCAATTGCATTTTCTACAAGTTCTTTTACAACAGCAGCCGGACGTTCAATGACTTCTCCGGCTGCGATTTGGTTTATTGTTTTCTGATCTAATACCTGTATCATGTATATGCCCCCCTGATTACCATTTTTCCTGCAATTGGTTCTGCCATTTATAGACAAGGTTCATGGCATCCATCGGTGTGACGCGGGATAAATCAATATCTCTTAATTCAAACAAAATATCATCCGTTTGATTCCCGCCCATTGTATCAAAAATGGATAATTGATTCATCTCCTTTTCTTGTTTTGGAACAGCGGGCATGCTGGCAGAAATCTCTATCGTTGTATTCGCTTCCTTTTCAAGGCAGTCTGCAATCTCTCTTGCCCTCTGCAATACTTCGTCCGGTACACCGGCAAGTTTTGCCACCTGTATTCCATAACTGCGGTCAGCACCACCTTTTACGATTTTTCTCAAAAAGACAATATCTTCCCCGTCCTCCTTGACGGCAATACAATAATTTTGTACCCCCTCCAATTTGCCTTCCAATTCTGTTAATTCATGATAATGTGTAGCAAACAAAGTCTTGGCACCAATCATTTTTTTGTTTACGATATGTTCGACTACCGCCCATGCGATACTAAGACCATCAAAGGTACTGGTACCGCGGCCAATTTCATCTAAAATAATCAAACTGTTCTTTGTTGCGTTATGTAAGATATTTGCCACTTCTGTCATCTCAACCATAAAGGTACTTTGACCACTTGCCAGATCATCCGAAGCACCGACACGGGTAAAAATACGATCGACCAGTGAAATATCCGCAGATTCTGCCGGCACAAAAGAACCGATCTGTGCCAAAAGGACAATCAGGGCTGTTTGCCGCATATAGGTGGATTTTCCTGCCATATTAGGGCCTGTGATGATAACAACCCGATGCGTAGCTTCATCTAAAAAAGTATCATTTGGAACAAACATACCGTGCTGTATCATCTGTTCAATAACAGGATGCCGTCCCTCTTTAATATGAATCTCACCCTTGTGATTTATGGATGGGCGGACAAAATGATTATGCTCTGCCACATACGCCAAAGAGCCGAGCATATCAATGGAAGCAATGACCGCAGCTGTTTTCTGTATCCGCTCAATTTGTTCAAATATTTTATCGCGCAGTTCACAAAAAACGGCATATTCCAAATTATAAAGCCGGTCTTCTGCACCTAAAATGACATCTTCCATTTCTTTTAATTCTGATGTCGTATATCGTTCTGCATTCGTCAATGTCTGTTTCCGAATCCAGTTTTCCGGTACCTGATCAATAAAGGATTTTGTAACTTCTAAATAGTATCCAAATACTTTGTTGTATTTTATACGCAGGTTCTTTATTCCCGTGTTCTCTTTTTCTTTTGCTTCTAAAGCAGCCAGCCAATCCTTTCCTTCTGTTTTGGCATTGCGAAGCCGGTCTATTTCTTCATGGTATCCGGTTTTGAAAATGCCACCCTCACGAACTGAAATCGGCGGTTCTTCTTCAATTGCATTATGAATCCAGCCATAGACATCCTCAAGGGTATCCAGACTGCTGCACAATTCCTGAAATAACGCTGAGTTGAAATGACTGCACAAAAAGCGAATATGCGGCAGCATGGAAAGCGAAGATTCTAAGGCAATCAAATCTCTCGGATTTACTGTTCTATAACTGATTTTACTAAGTAATCTCTCTAAATCATAAACCGGATTCAAATATTCCCGCAGCTCTTCACGTGTAATCACATTGCTGTTTAATTCCTCAATTGCATCATAACGCTTGATGATTTCTTTTTCATCAATTAGTGGCTGTTCTAAACATCCCCTGAGCTTTCGGGCTCCCATCGCTGTTTTTGTCTTATCTAAAACCCAAAGAAGCGAACCCCTCTTTTGTTTTTCCCGTAAGGTCTCCACTAATTCTAAATTTCTTCTTGTATTACGGTCCAATAGCATATATTTTCCTGTTTGATATGGTGTCAAATGAGAAATATGTGCCAAAGAACATTTTTGTGTTTCTTCTAAATACTGCATAACAGCGCCCGCTGCTGTAACGCCAAGAGAGTAGTCCCCTAAACCAAGTCCTGCTAAGGTAGATATACTAAAATGGCGGCAAAGAGAACGCTCACAGATTTCTTTATCAAAGTAGTGTGGTTCCAGTGCTGAAATTACGATACCAAGGCGGTCACTTAAATCGGATAGGTCGACACCGCTGATATAAAAAGAATCATTGCAGATAATTTCAGCCGGCATAAATTTATTAATCTCATCTAGTAGTTTCGATACGCTGTCTACTTCCGTCAAGGCATATTCTCCGGTTGTTACATCTACAATAGAAATTCCAAAATGGCTCTCAATGGATACAATCCCCATTAAATAATTATTTCTGGATTCGTCCAATGAACTGGTAAAACAATTCGTACCGGGGGTAACGATTCGGATTACCTCACGCTTTACAAGTCCCTTTGCCTGCTTAGGATCCTCTGTCTGTTCACAAATTGCAACCTTATATCCCTTTTCCACCAGCCGGTTAATATATCCCTCCGCAGAATGAAACGGGACACCACACATGGGTGCCCGTTCTTTCAATCCACAGCTCTTACCCGTCAAAGTAATCTCCAGTTCTTTGGATACACAGATGGCATCATCAAAAAACATTTCATAAAAATCACCAAGACGATAAAACAGGATACAATCCTTGTATTGTTCTTTTGTTTCCATGTACTGTTGCATCATTGGTGTAAGCTGTTCCATGGTTGTAACCTCTTTCACAAATTCTTCTGTCCGAACAATCGTGCAGAACAGAACTCTGTTCTGCACGATTGTTATCCTTAATTGTTGTTTGTCTGATTTTCGGAAGGAACCGAAGTCGGCTCGTCCGTCGGCACTTGTGTCGGCTCGTTCGTTGGTGCCGGAGTCGGTGTCGGCTTTTTCGTTGGTACCGAAGTCGGCTTTGGCGTTCTGGTCGGTGCCGGAGTTTCGGTCTCATCCGGTTCCTCAATGTCATATTCATCCGGATCTTCCGGTTCATCTGGTATTGGTGTTTTTTTCGGCTTTGGCGTTTTGGTCGGCTTTGGCGTTTTCGTTGCTTTCGGTGGCGCACTCGTTGGCTTTGGCTCTGCTGTAGCAAGTGGAGCCGGTTTTGTTGTTGATAAATAAATTGCCTTTACAAAGCCGTTTGTTCCATTATATTCTACTTCCATCCATTCCTTATCTTCTTGAAGTTTAATAAGCTTTACTCTTGTTCCTGACGGAATTTTAGCCAGTACATCTGCTGTCATGGCAGCCGAACTTCTCATATTTACATTCGCTGTTGTATAACCATATTTACTGGTTGCTAAGTCCTCATCTATCTCACTGCTATCATCCTCATCACTAATAATAGCATTTTCATATGGTGTCGGTTCCGGTTCTTCTGTTTCTGTCACAGCACTGCCTGTTACGGAAGAAGCATTCGCTTCTTCATCGGAAATGATATTATCATTGGAACGGCTGATAAATACCCCCAGTAATACAACACAGGCAATAACAATAACCGACACAACACTGCTTATAGAAAACATCGTTATCTCAAAAACACGATGCTTATCATTCTTCATATTGCTAAAAAACTGTTTTATTCTGTCTAACATTCCTTTGTACACTCCTTCTATTATTATCTTTGTCTATTATAACCATTCTTTCCCTGTTTGTCCATGGAAAATCGGAATTTTGTTTAAATTATCATGAATCATTACCGAATATAATCAGAACATTCGTTTGACACTTACTTCTATCTGTGGTATATTTATATTAACAGCCAAACTTTTGTTTGGAATTTAATAAAGAAAAAAGGAGAATTTTATGGGAAACGGAAGAATTTCAAAAAAGCAATCCGAAATTTTGGAATATATTAAAAATCAGATTATTGAGAAAGGGTATCCGCCTGCTGTCCGTGAGATTTGTGCTGCGGTTAATTTAAAATCAACTTCATCCGTACACTCCCACTTAGAAACACTGGAAAAGAACGGTTACATCCGCCGGGATCCTACAAAGCCAAGGGCGATTGAAATTGTAGATGATGAATTTAATATGACCCGCCGGGAGATGCGGAATATTCCTATGATCGGTCAGGTAGCAGCAGGACAGCCGATTTTTGCAGAACAAAATATTAATGGTTACTTTCCTCTTCTTTCCGATGAATTGCCAGCCGGAAATTTATTTATGCTGGATGTCCGGGGGGAAAGTATGATTAATGTCGGAATATATGATGGTGATAAAATCATTGTACAGCAGACGCAGACAGCAAAGAACGGTGACATTGTAGTAGCTTTGGTCGAAGATTCCGCCACGGTAAAAACTTATTATAAAGAAGATGGCAGGTATCGCCTCCAGCCGGAAAATGATACTATGGAGCCAATTTACGTAGAGGAAGTAGTGATACTCGGTAAGGTAGTAGGCCTGTTCCGCCTCATGTAAAGATACTTAATTTCAACAGAGGCTTTGTAAACAGAGTCCCTCTTATATTCTATCAAAAAATGAAAAGAGACAATATAAAATTGCAGATCAGCTGTTCCTGATTCCCGATTTCATATTGTCTTTCTTTTACGGTTCTATTCAACTTATTATAATTCGCTGCGTTCCACGTTTTTTCCATCTCTCCAAATTCTTTCCAAATCATAAAACAGTCTGTCTTCTTTGGAAAAAACATGGATAATAACATCACCATAATCTAAAAGAATCCATGTTGAATTTTTGTTTCCCTCTATCCGGCAATCTGTATATCCTGCCTGTGATAACTTCTCATCCACCAAATCAATCATGGCATTGATCTGATTCACATTGTTACCACTGGCGATAATTAAATAATCGGCGATTACCGATATCTCATCAATTTTTATAATTTCAATATCCTGTCCCAATTTTTCATCCAGTGCATCATAAGCAATGGCTGCGATTTCTCTCGCTCTCTCACTCATATATGAACCTCCATTCCGAAACGATATAGTAACGCTTCTCCATGCTTTTTAATTTTTTTTATAATATTCAAAGGTTTCTTTTGTTAATGTATCTGTTTTTATCTCCAACTGTTCCAAGTGTGAAACGATACAGTTTAAAATCATATAAAGTCCACGGTCTAAATCTTTAAAACAAGTTTTACGGATTTCAGATAGTGTATAGGGGCTTGTATTCATCTTTCGATTTGGCTCTATAAAGTCGGCAATATATAAAATTTTTTCTAAGGTTGTCATTGCCGGCTTTCCTGTTGTATGACAGGCAATGGCAGATAAAATCTCCGGTTCGGTAATGCCATAGCGTTCCTTTGCCAGATACGCTCCTAATTTTGCGTGAATTAATGCCGTATTTTCCGACTCAATCTCTGTGAATGGAATCTGATATTGTTCACACAGGGCAATCTGTTCCTCTCCGGTGTAATATTTGGCACAATCATGAAGTAATCCGGCAAGATAAGCCTGCTTCTGCAGTTTTTCATCCCCATAGCAAAAGGCAAGATTACAGGCAGTATTGGCGACTCCTAAGGTATGCTCATAGCGTTTGGGCCGAAGTGTACTGGAAAGACAGTTCAAAATCGAATCCGAATCTATTGCTGTGCTTTTTGTGTGCTCCCCATAAAACTGATGGAGCCGGATATAGCATCTCACCTTATCAGGACATAATCCGATAATGGATTCGCCCTTCTTGATTTTCTTGCGTATTGTCTCAGAAGAAATATCGATAAAATCTAATTTTAAAGGCCGGATATCCCCCTTAAATTGTATGGATTTTTCTTTACATATTCCGCACCACTTCTCCCATGTGGTATCCTCCCTTGGTGCCGCAAGAATAACACACTGTGCTGCAATTTTCTTTGGATGATACCAAGTGTGAAAGGACAGGAGAGAATCGCCTCCCATAATAAAATAAAAAGCAGCATCCTTATTTTTTTTTCTTAATTTCTCTAATGTTTCATACGTGTAAGTGATTCCGTTTCTCTTTAATTCAAAATCTGAAAATATAAATTGCGGAATATCATCGATGGCAAACTGTATCATCCGTTTACGATGTTCATCGGATACGATTTCCTCTTTTTCCTTGTGCGGTGGATTTTTGGAAGGCATAAACCATATTTCATCCAATGCATATTGCTCATAGGCAGCCTCTGCCATAGCAAGATGAGCATTATGAACCGGATTAAATGTTCCTCCCATAATACCTATCTTTTTCATTGTCATCCTCCAATCTGCTATGAAACGCTTCCACAAATTTTAGGATCAATCCTCTGTTCTACCACGCTTTTGCACTGGAAGAACAATGCGTTTGTTCTCCGGTTTTGTTTTCGATTCCCGATAGAGAACAATTTTTTTTCCGATTACCTGTACCACCTCACTATGGGTCCGTTCAGATAACAGACCGGCGATATCTCTGGCGTCAGCGACACAATTTTTGAGAACATGAAGTTTTATTAATTCTCTTGCCTCCAATGCCTCATCCACTGTTTTTGTCATCTCCGGTGTCACAGCAGCCTTTCCGATCTGCAGAATGGAATCCATTGTCATTGCCATACTTTTTAAATAAGCTCTTTGTTTACTTGTCATTGTTGTTCCCCTTTATTTATAATAATCAAATTGCCAGCCATACATTTTTACTGTATCGCCCTCTTCGATTCCAAGTTCTTCTAACTGTTCCAAAATGCCATTTGTCTTGAGGAATTTCTGAAAGAATTCAAATCCTTTCTCAGAATCCAAATTGGTATAACCAAGCATTCGTTCAATCCGAGGCCCCTCTACAATATAAATACCCTCTTCTTCCTCACTTTTCTCAACGGTATATGGCTCGGTAGAAAAGTCTGGTTCTTTAATCAGATATTCTTTTTCAAATACGATTTTATCTTCAGGTAATTCGTTCAATATCTGTTTTGTGTAGTATAATAATTCCTTAATTCCCTCACCGGTAACAGCAGAAATCGGAAATACCCGGATTCCCTCCGGTTCGAACTCTTCCTTCAGAGAAGATAATACCGTTTCTTTGTCATCTCCATAAAAACAATCAATTTTATTTGCTGCAATCACCTGAGGACGGGAAGCGATTTCCTCATTATATGCCTTTAACTCCCGGTTAATGGCATGGATATCCTCAATGGGATTGCGTCCTTCGGTAGATGCCGCATCTACCATATGAATTAATACTCGTGTTCTTTCAATATGACGCAGAAATTCATGTCCCAGACCGACACCTTCGGAAGCACCTTCAATAAGCCCCGGTATGTCAGCAATTACAAAACCATCGGCTCCCTCCAGATCTACAACACCAAGATTGGGATTTAATGTCGTAAAATGATAATTCGCAATTTTCGGTCTGGCATTACTGACACGGGAAAGAAATGTAGATTTCCCTACATTCGGGAATCCAACCAAGCCAACATCAGCAATTACTTTTAATTCTAACACTACTTCCAGCTCAATTCCCGGTTTTCCCGGCTGGGCATACTTCGGCACCTGCATGGTCGGGGTGGCATAATGCTGGTTTCCCTTGCCGCCATTGCCGCCCTTTAACACGATTTCACGACAATTTTCATAAGACATATCGGTAATAATCTGCCCGGATTCTGCTTCTTTTATAATGGTACCGGCAGGAACTTTAATAATCATGTCTTCCCCGTCTGCACCATGACATCGTCTTTTCCCTCCGGGTTCGCCATCACCCGCAAAATATTTCCGTATATGCCGGAATTCATTTAATGTATTTAAACCCGGATCAACTTCAAAAATCAAATCTCCGCCACGTCCGCCGTCACCACCATCCGGCCCGCCGTTGGCAACATATTTTTCTCTCCGAAAGCTTACATGTCCGTCGCCGCCTTTACCAGAACGAATAACGATTTTAGCTCTGTCTGCAAACATAGTTTATTCTTTTCCTTTCTATACGAGAAAGGGCTGCACATAGTGGCAGCCCTGACATAACATTTCAATTTCCACGCATGGGAATTATTTGTTTTCTACTGGATATACGGAAGCCTGTTTCTTATCTCTTCCTTTTCTCTCGAAACGAAGAACACCGTCTACCAAAGCATACAATGTATCGTCTCCGCCTTTACCAACGTTTACACCTGGGTGAATCTTTGTTCCACGCTGTTTGTAAAGGATATTTCCAGCCAAAACAAACTGTCCGTCAGCTCTTTTTGCACCTAATCTCTTCGACTCGGAATCTCTACCGTTCTTTGTAGAACCCATTCCCTTTTTATGAGCGAAAAACTGAAGGTTCAATTTCATCATGGTCTTTTCCTCCTAACGATTAATGAGCGAAACATATTGTTCTCCATAAGTCTGGCATATCTGAGTAATTCCCATTTCCCAAGAGCGAAGCAATAATGCTGTCTCTTTGGAAGGTTCTGTTCTTAAGGTAAAATCAATCAACCCCTTCTCTTCGTTTGTATCCAAAATAAACTCATCTTCTGAAAACTCCTCTACAGAATTAATACAGTTAATGGTCAAAATGGATACAGCAGAACAGATAATGTCAGAACCGTGGGATGCATACCCGGAATGTCCCTCTACCCGGAATCCAATTATGTTCTCTTTCTGCTTTTTTACAATTACCTGAATCATAGCTTCACACAAAATTAAGCATTGATTTTTTCAATTTTAACCTGTGTAAATGGCTGTCTATGTCCATTCTTTTTGTGGTATCCGGTCTTTCTCTTATATCTGTAAACAATAACTTTTTTACTTTTTCCTTCTGCTACTACGGTTGCTGTAACAGACGCGCCTGCTACCGTTGGATTCCCAACTTTCACTTCGCCGTCACCAACCAAAAGTACCTGATCAAAAGTCACCTCAGAACCAGCCTCAACACCAAGTTTTTCAACTTTAATGATATCGCCTTCCTGAACCTTATACTGTTTACCACCGGTTGCTATAATTGCGTACATATAGCACCTCCTAATATAATTACTCGCCAACTATGGTGTCTGTCAAAATGAATAAACTTGGACAGAACTATAACCTCGTTGTGCGGCACACTAAAAGAGTATAACATGGGTATTCTTGGTTTGTCAAGAACTTAATTTCATAATGGAGGCAAAATGAATTTGCAAAATATTATCATAATTGTATTCTATAATTCCTTGTCTGCATAATTCATATTCATATCTTCATTCTCATCATAAAATCCTACATATTCCAACCTTTCTGTATCATAAGGTGGCATATCATCAAAACTGCCTACATACAATATTTTACCATCAGATATCGTAATTTCTAAACCATGCTCTATCTCCCAATCACAATTACATTCTACATGAAATTCTACACGATCCTCTCTGCATTCTTCATCAACAATTATCACATTAGGATAAACAAATTCCAAAATATCTTCTTCTCTAACATCAATCGGCATATCCTCAAGGCATTCCTCACCGACTTCTTCTACCATTTCTTTAAAATAACGATATGCATATTTTGAAAATCTTTTCTTAAAATCCTCACTCATATTCTGAATAAACATCACACATTTCTCTGCATATTCTCTCCTATCTTCTGAAGGAAAGGCAACATTCACGTCACAATCCCAATTATCTAAAAAAGCAGTTCCTTCATATCCGACATCTTCTTTATGTATATCATTAATAATCATAATAATTTCTCCTTTCGTATAGTCAACAAATCGAATTTTTCTATGGCACTAATTGTATCATAAATTCCATCTTTTTTCAATATCAATCAACTTAATGTGGGAATAGAATGTACTGTAATGATAAGTCCATTTATCCGCCGTTAGAAAAAGATTTTCAAGTTCTTCTAATCCATCTATATTATAAAATTGATATTATTTTTTTCATCTTATATAATCCTTTTTATATTGCTTTTACCCAAATTCATGATTTGTAACGGATTTATTTATGTTAATGGTCCAGTGTAAAAATATGTCCATCGGTCTGCTGTCCTAAAATCATCTACATTATCCTCAAAATCTTCTATGTTTTCAAATACATAATTTAAATCAACATATCGTGATCCAATCCCATGTAATCGAAAACAAACTACTTCATTAATAACAAAAATCTCCATATCGCCCGAAAAAGATTGCAACACTCGTAAAATTATATCTTCTATCTTCTTGTATTCAATTTTGCTACCACTTGTAACTTTTCCTTCAACTTTTGTCCGCTCGTCATTTAGTGTAAACATCATCTGCTGATTTTCATTCGGATGATTAGCCTTATTCTCTTCAAAATAGGCAGCTATCTGTTCGACCTCTGTCTGATAGTTATGAATAAGGTTCTGCATATCATCTACCATTGCCTGTACATTTTCAAATTTGACATTCGTGGCATAGTCCTCCGCATATACTTTAATCCAAGTTACATTTCCGTTGTGTGCCCTTGCGTAAATTTTGCAACTGCCCTCTTTCCCCTGAGTCGTTATTGTACCATTTTTATCGACTTTCGCAATCCCTTCATCACTGGAAGACCAGCGTATTGTGCTGTCATAAAGCTCTGCTCTGCTGTTTTTCGCATAGCTGGTTACTCCTA
>CANRLR010000010.1 GCA_947631505.1 uncultured Lachnospiraceae bacterium
TCCGTATCGGAATCCTTTTTCACAACGGATACTTCCGCCTTTTGTCTGCTGTTCTTGATTGTCGTTGATTCTGCCTGAACCGTTACATTCTGATCCTTGTACTCAATCTTTACAGTCTGTGGAGTTGTGTTAATGGTATATCCGTCAATGCTCTTTGTCTCAGTTACCACATAGGTGCCAAGATGAAGGTCCGATAATACTACCTGACCGTCACTTCCTGATACAAGATTCTCTGCAATGACATCTCCCTTGCTATAAACCTTTGTTCCATCCGCCTTATAGATGTCTGCTCCGGCAGTTACCTTAAATGTGGCTCCCGGAAGCTTTCTTGTCTCATAAGTGTAGTTGCTGCCATTCCATCCAACAAGGACTTCGCCCTCTTTGTAGATTGTGATATTACCAAGCTGTTCTTTATCAGTAGCCTTAATGCCTGTTGTCTGTCCGGCTTTGACTGTTAAAGTATGAACCTTACCGGATAAAACATATCCCTTTGGTGCTGTGATTTCCTTCACATAATAAGTGCCTGCTGTAAGAGCCTTTGACTTTGCATATCCGTTGCTGTCTGTTGTCATTTTTCCAACAAGATTTGCGCATCCACTGTCGGAATAGATTCCATATACTGCTCCTGCAAGCTTCACCCCACTGGACTCATCCGTTTTTGTGATTTCACCATATCCGATATTCTCTGTCTTAACTTTGATATATGCTGATATAGGGTCAGCAGATGGCTGCTCTGAAATAAATTCCTGATCTCCATCTTTTCCGGTGAGCCAGAATACACAGCTTGAAGTGGTATCAACAGCCCCAATGGTTGACTTAAAAGTGCCAAGTGTAGCTGTGGTATTTACGGACTTGGTGTAAACTGTCATAGAATTGCCACTCTTTGATACACTGAATCCGTCGATGGAAAAATCAAAGTTTCCAAGCACTTTGTTTGCATCCTTAAAAGTGTACTCAAATCTCTTGTTCTCTTCATTCCACTTAAGCTCATAGGTTGTAGCATCACTCTTTGTCTTTGAAGCAAAACTTGGTCTTGTGGCATTGTAGGAAGCATTGATTTTGTCCCTCAATGTCTCATAGTACGAATAAGAAGATGATGAATCCGGTGCACAGTCACAAAGCTTCTTTGCTGCCGAATCTGCACTGCTTGTTCCAAATATGCCATTTACGATAATCCATACCATGGACTGTGTGGCAATAAATTTATTGCACTGGTCATTTGTAGGTGCTTTTGCCTCTGTTGTGGAATAACCATAATACATACAATAGGCAAGAAGCTTCTCCTGCGCCGCTGAAAGGTTGGTATCCGGATTGCTGTCACTGGTCATAAGCTGTCCACCTTTTGCCGACAGACCAAAGTTCATACAGTATGCCGAATGACCATCAATCATTGCATACAGAATTCCTCCTTTGTGATTACTGTTAAACTCACTGATTACTCCATGGTCTTTCGATGATGCAACCCAGAATGCAATATTTGCACTTGAACTTGCGGCGAAAGCTGTAGTACCATTCGTAAACAGTGTTGTAAACATGGTTAATACAGCAAGAAAACCTGCCATAAATCGTCTCAATTTCTGTTTCATTCGATATTCCTCCTAATCTTTGTTATCGCTGATAATAGAAGTGCATCCCGATTTTGCTTAGCACTTCTCGTTGACTGCACGAAAAAAAGAGCAGGCATAAGTTTTTGGCTTATACCTGCTCTCCTGATGCAGTCTGTATTCTTTTATCTGTAGCAACGGAACTCATAGAAAGTTTCGCCGGATGTTTTGGTTGTTCCGGTATAACGGATGTTGAATACGGAATCCGACTCCAGCAGAAGCATATCTGCAATATGCTGTGCGATTGCCTCCTCACTTCCAAGTGCTCTTCCGGATGTTGTTGCCGCTTTATTAAGGTCAGTATTGACAAATACACTGTAGTAACTGTCCTCAAGTCCATCCAGAGGATAATACTCGTCATACTCAGCCTGCGTAATCTTTCCGGCATTCAGGTTATCCTTCAGATTCTGTTCTGTTGTAACCATCCCGCCAGCCTGACATTTGGAAATTGCTAGGCTTACCACCCTGTCCGGGCTGTAAGAGACTGCTTTTTGTTCGGATTTTTGTTTTGTATCCTGCTTTTCAGATGCCGGTTCTTTCTTTGTCTCCTTTGGCTGTTCCGTCGGTTCCTTTGTCTCAGGACTTTTATCTCCGTCTGTCTGCTTGTCATCAGATTTATCCTCTGATGCCCTGACCGGCTGGGTATCCTTATCGGATTTATCTTCCGTTGCCCCGACTGACTGGTTATCCTTACCAGTTTCCGCCTTATCCTTTGATACATCTTCTTCTGTTACAGAAGCTGTACTCTCCGGCTGGGCTTCTTCTGTGTCCCCAGTCTCCTTCGTTTCCACCGAAACCTCTGTAGTTACCGGCTCTTGTGCTGTTTCGACCGTCTCTGTGCTTCCTGCGTCCGTTACCTCCATACTCAAATCTCTATATGAGCCACATCCGACACTTCCTATCAGTACTACGGATAATAAGAAAAATAATAGTTTCTTCATATGAATCACCTATTCCCTTTCCGTAAGAGGGATAGGCTTTTCGTCCTCATGACAAACTGACCTGTCCACTCTTACTCTATGTGAACAATTTATTCGGTTGTCACGGGACATCTTTTGTGGGACTGTCCCGTATTCTGTGCATTGTTAACCTCCTACCAGCAGGCTCTTACTATACATGGATCTGCATATTCATCAGCATCCGCATATGCAATCTGAACATGGTGTCCTGCCCTGACTGCTTCCACTATGGAATGAACCTCTGTGATACTTCTGTAATTTTCTGCAATGGCATCCATAACAGCATCCGCTATCTTTTCAGCCATTTTTTCGACGGTTTCCTTTGGTCCTTCCACTGTATCCGCCACTGCCTGCATGGTTCTGTTTCTCACTTCTCTGTATTCCTCCATGCTTCCATCTCCTTTGCTTTTTGATTTACACATCCGCAAGCTTCTTCATTGCAAAGAAATACTTAATAAATCTGCGGTTCTTAAAGTAATTATTAAATCCAAACTGCATAAGCCACACCTCCTTTCATGGTGTTCCTGCTCCTACAAATGCCAGGAACAATCTTAATACCAGATTAAGCAGAAGCAGAAAGATTTTTGCTACCTCCAATATCAATCTGAGTATTCCAAGTATGATTTTTAACATCCATTTCAATATGGTAAGTAACACATTTCCGATTCCGCTTAATACTGTCATAGGCTTTTACTCCTCTCCGAAATTTCCCTGGGCAAATAATACTGACATTTCCTCCAACGTTTCATCTGTTGTCTCAACAGCTTCATTATGCCCGACTGCTTCATTCTTTTTTGCCTTATCCGGCATCATCTGCATCATCTGTTGCATTAGTTCCGGGGTAACAAGATGCTGTGTATTCATGGCTGCATTTCCAAACAACTGTGCAACCTCTTTCATTACTTCTGCTTTTAGCAAAAGATTTGCTTCTGCCAGCTCCTGCCTTGTTACATATCCTTCAAGATTTTCCTTCTCATTCTTACCACTCTTTGTAAGACTTGACTTTGAAGCACCGTTAATGTACTGAATAATTGCCTTAATCACAAAGTTTGATACAGATTTGTGAATATCAGTATTCAAATCCTCCAATGTCCGGTATATCTTCAGATGGTCAGGATTATTCAGATTGAGATGAAAACTGTACTGCTTACTTCTTTTTGCCATCTTAATTTACCTCCCGCTTCTAAGGGCTATCCTTGCCATAGTCTCAAATCCTTTGGCATTTGCCTTTACATCCAGCACGTAATGGATATTGGACTGCTGATATTTTCCGAAGTTTCTCATTACAACTGCCCCGCCGCCTGCAAAATAGACTGGTATCATATCAAGACTGTAACCGCACTCAGTCTGATAACGGTACACTTTATCCACAAACTCATGAATCTGCTGGTCCATAATCTCCTTGAAATCCTTGGGAAGCTCTGTCTTTCCAGTTTTCATATATTCCTGAATCTCGGCTTCATCAATCTTTCTGTTTTTAACCTGTACTGCCACTCTGTTGATTGCCCTCATACACTTAATCAGACCTTCATTCTGCGTATCGCATCGACTGTTATCCGGCTTCTTATTTACAATCAGCATACTGTCTACAGTCCATGAACCGACATCAATGACAAGTGCTTTCTTTCCAAATGTGGGAAGCATACCTGCAACTGCTGCATAACACTGAGGATAAACAAGTACATTTAAAATGTGGATTCTGTAAAGCTTCTGTTCAAATCCAAATACCACATCCCCATTCTTTGAAAGATAATCTATAAATGGCTTTCTCTCTGCGGAAAATCTTGTAAGGGGCAGTCCCACCGCAAGAACCACATCCGCTTCACTCTTTCCTCTTATCTCCAACTCCTTTGCTATTGCCACCAGAGTCAATAAATAGAAATTCTCATTTTCCACCTTACTGTCCAGTACCTCCAGCCTTTCCTCCCCAACTGCAAAATATCTGTCATCATACTCAAGCACATTATCGTGAAATGCCGGAGCATTTGCTAATTCTTTAATGGAAGTATTGAAACAGGTATTGCTTGTTTTCATCTGTGACCAACCATGGTCAATTCCAATTATTTCAATGTTGTTCATTCTGTGTTTCCTCCGCTTCTTAAATTCTCGCCCAAACGTACTCTAAATCTCCCGAATATGGCGTATCCACCAGATACCACTGACGGTTAATATCCATTTCCATTCGGGTTTGTATCCATTTGTCATCAACCTTGACCTCTAAACATTCTCCACAATGGAAGCCGGTATGTTGCCATAAATCTGATACCAGCAAGCCATATCTTCCATTTTGGCTGTTAAATCCTAATCTGCCTTCAATCTTCTTTTCTTTATTTGCCATAGCCACTCCTCCTTGTACACAACTGTTATCTGTTATCAACTGATTCTGTTTATCGAATGTTTCAATACTTCGTATCTCCCTAACTCTCCGATCCGCTATATCCGATATGCGAATCGCTGAATATAGCATTAGAAATATTCCTGCGATAAGAATTGTTACCAGAACTTCCATTAGCACCTTGCCCATATACTCTCTTCCTTTCAAAGCAAAAGTAGGACTATATCAGCCAGACGGATTATCTCCGTTTCAAGTGCTAATTTAGTCCTACCTAAATAAAAACTATTAAATTGTCACCTCACTTGGGTGCACAAATCCCCACTCAGGTCATGACTCCTGAATTATTGTGCAATGTTTGGATTTCGGTTTGATTTGTCAGCGCTGCCTTATCCTTGCCGATTAAATTGGTATAAAAATAAGGACTAAATTAGTGCTAACCCCTTGATTTTACTGGGTTTCTCTAACTTTGTCCTTATTATAACGCGCTCATCGTCAATATAAATTTCCACCTGAATATATTCAGTATTTTTTGCATAAGCAAAAGCCTGTGAATTTCGGATATAATCGAAGATATTTTCACTTAAATCTTCGTTCCATACCGCCTTTTGAAATACTTTATTTTCACTCGTCGGTTTATATAGAACATCTACATGAATTTGGAAATACTCTTCCTCATCATTTGGAAATTGTCTTACCAAAGAAAAATAAAACAAAGGTTCTCCTGTAAAATCAAAAGTGCCTGTTTCAAACAGAATCATATCATTCTCAATGGTGAATTGACACATCTTTTCAAAAACGTCAACAATATCTTCTATTGCCATTTTATCATTGATGTTCTTTTTCAAATATTCTACTAATTTGTCCATTTCTTATTCTCCCTTCTTTCAATATCGATTTATTAACTATTATATCTTTTCTTCAAAAAAATCACAAGCTCTATACTCAATAAAATCAATTAGCAAAAGAAAGACCGATAAGATATGAGCTACTGCCGGCAACATTGATTTCTTCATCCATAGGGGGAATGATAACCTATAGGCGGATTGCTAAAAATTGGCAGTCCGCCTTAAAATATTCAGGAAAATATAAGTGGAATATCAGAGATATGCGTGATAAAATAGGAAGTGAAATTTGAAGTTTACACTGAGGATGATATGAATGAGTTGTATTGGGTAAAAGTAAAATTTTTCTCAAATGGTATAAGGAAGAATATTTAGGAGAAACCTTCGCGGATGAGGATGCTTGTGTGTACGACAAAGAAATTAATGCGATAGTAGTATCACTCTACGAGGGAGCAGGGTATCACAAATTGGTTAAAGGTGCAGAATTTTTAATTATGGAAGGTCCTCATATTGTAGGCGAAGGAATAGTAGAGGATGTCGAGATGGACAGTCTGAAGGGGAAAAAATGGAAAAATTGACACAAATACAGATAGAAAAGGGATTAGAACACTGGTTCAAATACGAATCACCAGATAAAAGTGTGGTGGAATTAGCAGAATATGTCGGCGAAAAAGAGTTGTCAATCAATTGTACACAGCTCGATGGATATCCGTATAACCCAAAATACAAAAGTGCAAGAGAGAAAAAGCGTGTTTTATCCGAGTGGTGCGAATTTCTAACAGAAAATACCCATGCTTTTACTTCACTGAGTTTTGGAACAAGAATGCCGCAGGAGCTTTTTAATGCAGTATGCGAGCAGAAAGATCTAAAAAGATTATCTATTAAATGGGGAGTATATCCCGATATTTCAGCGATTTCAAAACTGCAAGAACTTGAATATCTTCATATTGGTTCTGGTGCCGGCGTTCTGAGTATAGAACCTCTTTCGGAGTTAAAGAATCTCTTGATGCTCTCTGTAGAAAATTTTCAGAAAATAAATGATTATCACACATTGGCTGCACTGGAGAATTTAGAATTGCTTTCTATCGAAGGAAATGTATGGTCTCCCCAATATATACATATTGATTCTTTGGATTTTCTTCGTGAGATGAAGCAGTTAAGGTCTTTTACATTAACAACAGCGAGGGTAAAAAGTAAGGACTATACACCTATACTGGAGCTTGAAAATATTGAATATCTGAGCATTGAGTCTTGTAAGGAAGTAAAGGCGATTTATAATCAATTGATGAAACTTCCTAAATTGAAATATGGTACGCTGATTGAGCATCCAGAGCTCTATAAGTCGTAAAATATGTTAGCAAGATTTAAATTATATGGAGGTTCGATATAAAAAAGAATGCCTAAAACGACGAATCTTCCGGGCTGCAGGCATAAACACCAAACCTGATTTCGTCCGTGGCGTCCCACATATGACATACCCGCATCTGGGAAAAATGAATCTCATCTTCAGAGCACTCAATGGAGCCTTTCAGCCAGTTCTCGCTGTTGAGGTACAGAACAACACCACATTGGTCAAAACGATGTTTACTTTCAAACTCTGTTTTTACGACATTTCTAAAATGATAGTATGTTCGTTGCCATAAATCTGTATATGGTTTTGTAATAATCTCTATCTTATCATCTTTCATATCATAGCTGTTTGGCTCTCTTGTCCATTCTAATTTTTTAACATCAAACATTGCTATTCCTCCTATAAATTCCGGTTTATCTACTAACTGCCTTAACTTTTCCCTATTTTCAAGGCTTTGCGGTATGCCCAACCTCAAAATATGTATCCTTTTCCCTTGTTTTTGCCCTTATGGGCATGTTACAAGGGAAAGTTTTTCTTATCCAGTTTTAATTCATTCCCACAACCTTATCCAAGAGTTTTGCGGAATCCCGCTTTGCCTCCCTTGTGGCGTGTGCATAGACATTCATGGTAGTGCTTACGTCCGAATGTCCTAAGAGTTCCTGCACATCTTTTGGCTGCGCTCCGTTTGATAACAGGTTTGTTGTGTAGGTATGCCTTAATGTGTGGAAATGGAAACCCTCTAACTCCGGTACTTTCTTTGCCGCTGTCCGGCAGGCTGTTTCTACGGTGGCAGGAAGTTCAAGACAGCCATCCCCCTCAGACATACAAAGGAGATTTCCGTATAATCCTCCGGCGCATCCTCTGTCATTCCCAAGCTGTAATACTCATAATGCACCCGATTTTTCTCTGTAACTTCCTTGTAGAAATTCCTGTGGTAGAGTTCGCCATACTGCATACGGTTTTTAAGCTGCTGTTTCCTTGTTTTCTTCAAGATATCAGCGAGGGCGTTCCCAAAATCAACTATCCGAACTTTCTTCCTTTTTGTCGAGCCGATTTCGTGCTTATGGGTAGCACCGTTGTAGCGGACGCTTCTTCGGACTGTCAGATATTGTTCCTCAAGGTTGATGTCCTGCCATGTAAGCCCTGCCACTTCCCCAAGCCTGAGCCCTGTAAAATAGGCTATCTGGACGGGCAGAATTGCGTCTTTGCTGCGCTTTCCAAGCTGTGCAACCAGCTTTTGGTACTGCTCAAATGACAGCGGATTGACCTTGCCCGTTTCGGTGTCCGTTTCCTCCGCAAACAAATCCATATCGTCCTTTTTATGCCGCATGACCACATACTGCATGGGATTGAATGTAATGTACTGTTTCGGGAACACCGCAAAACGGAATGACTGCTGTAATACTGCGGAAAATGACCTTACATAGTCTTTGGAGTACCCTTTGGAAACAAAATCTTCGATAGTGCCGCCAAAAGACATGATATCCATAAACTGCTGTAAATGCCCCGAAGTAACCGTTTTGAGCTTCCGTCTGCTTACAGGGTGCTGCTTAATGCGGTTGATTGCCTGCAAATAAGTACCGACAGTGCCATTGCTGAGTGTCCCTGTCTTTAATTCTTCCTCCGCCCACGTGTCAAGCAACTGTCCGAGAGTGATATTGTCAGCCTTTGCAATAAATTTCTTGCTTTCGTAATCCTCCATTGCCTGCCTTAACAGCTTTTCCGTTTCACTCTTGCTCTCTGTTCCTGCACATTCTTTCTGTACCAGGTTCCCGCTTGCATCCTCCACATAGAAGCGGTAGTACCATTTTTTGCCTTTCTTCCGTACTGATCCTTTTGCCATAATCGTTTCTCCTTTCGATAAACGCAACCTTTATTGCGTATGGCAATCGGAACTGATGAAATGCTTTCTGCGTGTAAGTATATCATAACTCCGGCTACCAATCTATACCGATTCGGATTCCTCCCCTGAGACCATAGAAAGAAGGTTTGCAAGCCTCGTTGTGGCTGTTTCGGGATTTTTGGAATAGAGCCTCACAATATCGCCCATATCATTAAACATATTTACGGTGTGGGTGATTTCCCGAAGGAACATAATCTCGTTATATTCCTTATTTGATTCAAATCCCATTGTCCGGGCGAGTGCGGCATTTTCCGCATTGTCCTTGAAATTCTTACAGGCAAACTGAAAAGAATCTACGAACAACTCATACTCCCTTAACATCAGCAGCAGTATGTCTTTTGTAAAGTCTGATTCCGCCTGTTCCATATCGTAAGGCAGCTTTGCGAGAATGGAGGATATCACATCACGAATCAATAATTCCCTTTTATCCGTAATGTCCGTTTCATATTCCTCTGTTTCTCCCTTTAACCACTCCACAGACACATGGAGGGCTTCTGAAAGACCTTCCAAGACCAGCTTCTTTGTGTTGTCGATTGTCCCCGCCTCATAGCGCACGATTGTGGAAGTGGCTACCCCCATCTTCTCTGCGACATAAGGCTGGTTTAATCCCAGCTCAACCCTCCGCTGTTTTGCCCTGCTACCGATTAACTTGCGCAACTCTTTATCTTTCATACTGATACGCCTCCTTTGTCGGTATGCCCTTACTATACCACAGAAAATGCAACAATGCAATATGCAACTTAAAATAAATATTTAAATTGTCATAACGCTTGACAAGAGATTATAAAAGCGTTATAGTATTCATACCATAAATTGCGTTATGCAATCTAAAAGGAGGTGATCCAATGACCGGAATGAAAATCGCACTATCCATTGAAGAAGCTGCCGACTATACGGGTATCGGGAGGAATACCCTGCGGAACCTTGTGGAGTGGGGAAAGCTGCCCGTCCTCAAAGTCGGGAGAAAGGTACTTATCAAAAAAGACATCTTGGAGAAGTTCATGGAAGTGAACGAGTGAAAAGACCTGCGGGATAAGAATGATGTAAGAACAGTTACAAGAAAATCAGCAGTATAAAAGGCGGCTTCTAAAGAAACCGCCCAATGGTATGTATCAGACCGAAGCCATGATATACCTACACGCAAATAGATTATATCATGTGCTTCCTTCCGGTACAAGCGGAAATTTTGGGAAAGGCGAAAAAGTGAGTTGAAATAATCAGTCCATTTTCCAGAAGTGAACTGAAAAAATCAACTGATTTCTGTATGTTCAGTTAAAAAAGTCAACTGATTTTTCAGACAGTATTTTTATTGTTGTCATGGTAGCACCTTTCACTATCATGTGTGGCATCACTTTTTGCCATCATTTTAAGGCAGATGATAGCATTTTTTACTATCATGGCGGCATTTTTTACAGGCACAGTTCAGGCATTTTCGGGGGGGGGATTTTTCTCTCTTTTAAGCCCTCGGCGTTTGAGAGCGAAATACACCCACTGCACAAACTTCGTTTATGCAATGGGGATTTCGCCCTTGCAGGGAGCAAAGTCACGCCAGCGTGACTTGCAAATGCTAACGCATTTGAACAGCCGCCAATCGGCGGATATGTCCGTATGAGGACAGCCTGTACTTGTGCATTTGAGATACCGTCGATTTTCCTCAATTCGCTGCCATTTGCAGGAAGGAGAACAAGGCACAATACAAAGACATTCATTTATCCGCATGAGCAAGCTGCCCGATGTCAGGGGCAGGATCACTTATATATCCAGCCATGCGAAACAGGAAAATCTGTATGCGGTCTATGAAACAACAGACCGCCACTATTGGACAGAGATTGCGAAATGCAATCAGCAGGAATTTCAGAAAAGCGGCACAGAGGGAAAATGTATCGAGGCGAGGGAATTTATCATTGCCCTGCCCGAATCCTTTACCAATCTTTATGAGCCGGGCAGGCTGTTACAGTTGTTTACAGACCGCTTTAAGGAAAAGTATGGCGTTGAGTGCGTATCGGCTCTGCATCATAACAAACGAAAGACAAACTACCACATCCACCTTGTTTTTTCAGAGAGGGAGATGTTGCCCGAACCAACAGAAAAGACTGCAACGAGGAATATGTTCTATGACGAACAGGGGAAACACGTCCGAACCAAGAAGGAAATACTTGACGAAAACGGGAATGTCCGCAAAGGCTGTAAGATTGTGAAGAAAGGCGAAGTATATGAGCGTAGCCTATTTACCGTCAAGAACAGGCTGTTCAAGCAAGACGATTTTGTGGACGAGGTAAAGCATTTTTATACAGACCTTATCAATACGCTGGTAAAGGACGACAAGGAGAAACAGCAGGTTTTTGATGAAAACGGTCTGTACCTTGCTACCAAGAAAATAGGGAAGAATAATCCGAAAGAGGAACAGATACAGACGGATAACGAATACCGTATGCGTTGGAATCGTGAAGTTGACAGGGCGATTGTCAGTGGCGTGGCGGAAACGGAGATACAACAGATAAAAAAAGAATACATCTCCGACCGCATCAGGGAATCCGTTGATGTATTCGGCAGTCAGCCGGAACGGTTGGGGACAATTCTTATGAGCGCTGTTGCGGTGCTGGCAATGCTGGTTTCAAAGGTGCTGCAAAAGGCAAGGGAACTGTCTGCAAAACTTTTTGATACAGGACAGATACCGCCGCAGACACCAAAACAAGAGCCTGTTCCAAAACCAGCGGAAAAAGAAATGCCAAACAAGCCAAAAATACCACCAAAGCCTGTCATGTCAGCCGAGGCAGCCGCCTATCCAAAACTGTTTAAGATTTACAAGGAACTGAAGCGGCAGAATGAAATCATTTTTGAGGCGGAAAAGGAACGCAATGCGTGGGAGCTTGAACGTGACGATCTGAAAGGACTTGCGAAATTTATCAAGAAAGGGGAAGTCCAAAGCAGGATTGACCGCAAAAATGAGGAGATTGACATCTTAAAAATTGGATTATCCGGTATAGCCAAAAGATATGGTTATCAGAATGTGCAGGAGTTTTATCGGATTTACTACCAATCCCATAGTGCCTATGTAGCTTATAGGAAACAAGAGGCTGAATGGGATAAGAGATACAATGGGGGTAATCGAAAGCAGAATAAGGAAAGTGTTCATGAGAAGTTAAAGAATCCATCAAAGAAAACAATGGATTATCAGCATCAAAGAACAGTTAAAAGTAAAGACAAAGGGGCGAGATAAGCTCCTTTGTTTAACTAAAAATATATGGTATTGTATAGGGGGTTATGCTATAATTCTAAAAAATGTGTATGAAAGGAAAATTTAGTATGGCAGTATTAAAAAATCAAATACCAATATTGGAATTTGATACAGAGCAAAGTGCAGTTATAATGCCGGGGCATCACTCTGATTATAATTTTCCACAGAAGGCCGTAATGCTTTTTATGGAGCCTGAAATAGATGATTTTGTAGCCCAAAATAAATGTGAAGTCGTCGGAAAATTTGTCAGCGTGACAAAAAATTTTTACGTCTATAAAACTCAAATTAATAGCATGGATATCGCATTTGTACAAGCACCTCTTGGCGGAGCAGGCGCTGTACAGATTATGGAACAGTTAATTGCAGGAGGCGTGAAAGAAATAATAGCTGCAGGATGTTGTGGGGCTTTAGTGGAAGATACCGAGGGCTCATTTTTTGTTCCTACTGCAGCACTTAGACAGGAAGGAACATCATATCATTATTTGCCGCCATCACGAGAAATCGAATTAGACGCTGCACCAATTAAAGCAATATGCAGTGTATTAGAAAATGCAAAAATAAGTTATAGATCCTGCAAAACATGGACAACAGATGGATTTTACCGAGAAACAAAGGATATGGTTCGGTATCGAAAATCAGAAGGATATGCCATTGTAGAAATGGAATGTGCATCTATGGCTGCGTGTGCAAAAATGAGAGGTATCCTATTTGGACAAGTGCTTTTTACCGCAGATTCTTTGGTAAATGTCGATGCACATGATATAAGAAATTGGGGAAATAATTTTTTTGCAGCAGCCATGAAAATTGCAATGGAAGCAATAACGGAGGTGTAGATATGAGATCAGAAAATGAAATGTATAACCTTATATTAGAGGTTGCGAAAAATGATGTTAGTATTAAAGCTGTTTATATGAACGGTTCAAGAACAAACGAAAATGTTCCAAAAGATATTTTTCAGGATTATGATATCGTTTATGTGGTGGAGGATACCCAAAGTTTTATAGAGGACAAAGACTGGATTGGGATTTTCGGAGAAATTCTTTATATGCAGTATCCTGATGAAAATCCTAATTATCCTAGCGATAAGAAAAATTCTTATGGTTATTTAATGCAATTTGCAGACGGAATCAGAATCGACTTAACGGTGCAGTCTGTGAATTACGCACAAAACCATATTAAAGATGATAAACTTTGCAGGATTTTATTGGATAAAGAAAATATATTGCCCGAAATAGAAGCGGCAACAGATTGCCAGTATTGGGTAAAAAAGCCTACAAAAGAACAATATCTGGCGACCTGTAATGAATTTTGGTGGTGTACCAATAATATAGCAAAGGGCTTATGGCGGGAGGAAATCCCTTATGTGCAGGACATGACAAATTATGTTGTAAGACCTCAACTTATCAGAATGTTAGATTGGAAAGCAGGTATTTTGACAGGATGGACAGTAAGCACCGGAAAATCATCAAAATACTTGTATCAATGGCTTCCTGAGGAAGAATGGCAGATGCTTTTATCAACTTATTTCGATGGTAATGTTGGTAATGCATGGAAGTCTATTTTGGGCATGTGTGTTCTGTTTAGAGACGTGGCGCAGTTTGTCGGGAAGAAATTAGGATGGGAATATAATGAAAAAGAGGGGAAAGCAGCTTACGATTTCTTGGAATATGTACATCAATTATCAAAAAAGGATGATTGTGTTAGATAATAAAAATGTTGATGCATAATAAACGAAAGGATTTTGCTTATGGGGAAACTTAATGTCGATGGTACAGAAATACAAGTACTGCAAATTGACGAAGATGATTATATCTCATTAACCGATATGGTAAGGAAAATTGACAATGGACCTGCCCTGATAGAAAAATGGTTACGCAATAAGAACACAATAGAATTTCTTGGCATATGGGAAGAAATGTATAATGCGGATTTCAATACCTCCGCCTATGAAGAAATCATGCTGGAGGCGGGATTAAACCGTTTTATTATGTCTGTTAAGCAATGGGTATCCCGCACAAATTCAAAGGGAATTGTAGCAAAAGCGGGACGGTATGGTGGAACATACGCATATAAAGATATTGCGTTTGAGTTTGCAAGCTGGGTATCTCCACAGTTCAAATTATATCTTATCAAGGAATTTGAACGCTTAAAGAAAGAAGAACAGGCTTTACTTGGATGGAGTGCCAAGAGGGAATTGGCAAAAATCAATTATCGGATACATACTGATGCAATTAAAGTCAATCTCATTCCGCCAGAACTTACACCACAGCAGACTTCTATCATTTACGCATCGGAGGCTGATGTACTGAATATGGCATTATTTGGTATGACAGCGAAACAATGGAGGGATAAGAATCCTGATAAAAAAGGTAATATCCGAGATTATGCAAGTATAAATGAATTGATATGCCTGTCAAATATGGAAAATATCAATGCAGTGCTGATTGAAGATGGGCTGAGCCAAAAAGAACGCTTAATAAAACTCAATAAAATTGCCATACATCAGATGTCTATTTTGGAAGAACAGACTACAAGGGTCTTAAAATAATTTAATTCCCCCGAATTCGGGGGAATTAAAATTACCATAGTTCAAGACTATCCTCTGCATCAACCCACATTTGCAAGTTACCGTCAAGTGCCAATCGTGCATATTCAAGCGGTTCATCTATTGCCAAAGCATCTAACGCACATTGAGAGCAAGGCGTAATCCGTAATCCATCTTCCGCTACATTACAGTCAATCCGTAAGATATATCCGTCAAAGGTTGTTACATCAACGCTGTTGTGGTACATATTGTATTCTGCATATATGAATTTCATATCTTACCTGTCCTTTCTTTGTTAATTGAATCTTCGGAGAAATTAGGAAAGCATTTCAATCAGTTCTTTTCGCCCGGTTTATTTTGTGTCATACTTTGTTATAGGTTTTTCTTTCCCTTATTTTTGCCCTTATAAGGGTTCTTAATACGAGGAAAAAGGATATAACACAAGGGAAAGTCTAAGGGCAAACTCACATGCTATAATTTAGCATTTTCAAGGGTTTGCGGACTTTTTGAAGATAAGATATAACAGTTAATAAATGCTATAAAAAATGTCTTATCAGAATTCCTGTTTGTACGAAAGTTGAATAAAGCGAAAAATCCTGATTTGTCTGTTCTGTATTCTTATTCAACCATAACAAGTCCGAAGTAATCAGGAATCTCTTCTTTTGATTTAAGTGTATGTATTTCGAGTCCATTATTTCTTACTGTAGCAAATACATCAATTCCACATGCTTCCATTGAAGGCACAGTTTCTTTTGGAAAATTACAAAAATCAGGATTACATATTTTGCATTTTTCACAAGACCCACATCCAAAAGCGATAGTCTTGTAATAATCATCAAGGAATAGTTCTCTTGCAGTCTTTACTGCCAATGGGGTCACTACATTCATATCATGACATCTGAAAAGAATACCATAGCTGTAACAATCAATCATCTGCTGTGTTTTATCCCATGTGGGCACATTAGGTGGACAACAATGGTTTTTGCCATAAGAATTGCATCCAAATTGACAACGATAAATTGTCCATGGGGCAGTTACTATTGATTTAGATTCGATTTTTATTGCTGTATCAGCACCGTTTTCCATTAAAAATTTCAAATATTTTTCCATTACCATACCTCCATAACTCTCGATTGGGTTTCCACTCAATCTAAAGAATTTAAAAATCGTTATATTTTGTTATCGTGAATTGCTCTAACCCTTGATAATACTAAATTTGTATGGGATGAGGAGCCTGCCCTTAGGATTTCCCTTATGCTATTTCCTTTCTCCTGCTGTTACCAACCCTGATAAAGGCAATTATAAGAGAAAGAAGACCTGCAATACATTATAACACAAATCGATTACAGCGTTTACAGTGCGGACAGCTTTACCACTTGAATTACTATAGGAAATTGTTAAAACTGTATGACATAACGATAATGCGGCATATCTATACCTCGGTAATGTTTTGTCCAAATATCTGTTATTGTCATACCATTTCTAACAGCTACATTTTGAGATGCAATATTCGTATCTCTAATAATAGAGCATACTTCATCTGCTTTTAATATTTCAACAGCATATTTTTTACAAGCCTTTGCGGCTTCTGTTGCATAACCTTTATGCCAATATGACCTATTGAAAAGATAACCTATTTCAAGCACTTCTTTCTCTTTCCACGGCTGCATTGTAAGTCCGCACTGACCTATCATTTTATTGGTTTCTTTTAAAATTACTGCCCATAAACCAAATTTCCATTTTTGATAACGGGAAATCTGTTTGTCAAGCCATTCTTGTACTTCATTATCGCTGAATGCACCCTCATACGCATACATTGTATCTTCATCCTGCAAGATTTCGCACAAAGAATTGAAATCTGCCTGATTCATCTCTCTTAGATATAATCTTTCTGTTTTAAGTATCATATTTTTATCTCCGTAATTCTTCGTTTTTACCGACTTCGCCTATTTCCTCAAACAGATTTATCCTTAAATGCCAAAAATCATCTACTGATTTTTCATCTAACTGCAAAATATCATTTTTCATAATATAGAAATCACCTCACAACTCCCTGTTTATCATCTTAAACTCTGTACCGACAAACAAAACTTTTTATTTTAGTTTACCATACACACCAGATACTTTCCACTCCTACTTCTGTTCCCTCTCCTGCATTGAATTCCTCTGAGACCGTATTTGGAAAAAGCAGCTTCTAGCTTCTTCAATACCAATTTGACTTTTTCCCCGATTCCCTTTACAATAGAGTTAATTATGTTTTGACGCTATAGAATGGAGGCTAGTGTGAAAAACATGCTCGATAGCATATTTTTCGCACTACTATTTGTGCCGAAGCACCACAAATAGTAATGATGCACAGGGCAAAAACAATAACATTGATTTTTGCCCGTGCTTCCTACGCTTGTGCTTCGGAATGGAGGATATCATGAAAAAAATTATTTTGACTGGCGACCGTCCTACCGGCAAACTTCATGTTGGACATTATGTCGGCTCTTTGAAACGCCGTGTAGAATTACAAAATTCCGGTGAATATGATGATATTTATATTATGATTGCAGATGCACAGGCATTGACCGACAACGCAGACAATCCCGAAAAGGTCAGAAGCAATATTTCTGAGGTTGCTCTTGATTATATATCCTGTGGACTGAACCCTGAAAAATCCACCTTGTTTGTTCAGTCTTACGTTTCGGAACTGACTGAACTGACTTTCTACTACAGCAATTTAGTTACGGTTTCCCGTCTGAAACGTAATCCTACCGTAAAGTCCGAAATTTCTCTTCGCGGCTTTCATTCAAGTATTCCGGTCGGATTTTTTACCTATCCAATCAGTCAGGCTGCTGATATTACTGCTTTCAAGGCAACAACAGTGCCAGTTGGCGAAGACCAGCTTCCGATGATTGAACAGACGAGGGAAATTGTCCGCAGCTTTAACTCCACGTATGACGAGGTATTGGTAGAGCCTAATGTCCTTCTTCCTGACAATCAGGCCTGTATGCGTTTGCCAGGTACTGACGGAAAAGCAAAAATGAGTAAATCTCTTGGAAACTGCATTTATTTGTCGGATGAACCGGAAGATATCCGCAAGAAAATCATGAGTATGTATACAGATCCTGACCATATCCGAATTGAAGATCCGGGTAAACTGGAAGGCAACACGGTATTTACTTATTTGGATGCTTTTTGCAGGGATGATATGTTTGCAGAATATCTGCCGGAATATAGCTGCCTTCAGGAATTAAAGGACCACTATACCCGCGGCGGTCTCGGCGATGTGAAGGTAAAGAAATTCTTGTATGCTGTTCTCATGGAGGAACTTTCTCCTATTCAGGCAAGAAGAAAGGAATTGGAAAAGGATATTCCGGCAATTATGGATATTCTTCATCAAGGAAGCAGGAAGGCTAAAGAAGTGGCAGCCCAGACATTAGAAGAGGTGAAAAAAGCCATGAAAATTAATTACTTTGATTAATTTTCATGGCTCCGCCATGAGGATAAATTATTTCTCTTAATAAGATTAATCATTTGAAGCAGAGAAGCTTTTTTTCTGCTTTTTTTTGCTTGTTTTTTCATATAGAAAAGAGGTATGCATATTTTGCCATCTGTTTTACTATAATATCATAGATTCTTTCTTTTATATTCGGCGGATAATTTTTTTCACTATCTAAGAGTTTTCGGACATCTTTTTTGCTAAATCTGAATATAAGCTGCTGCCCATACAATTGTTCCACTGCGTCAAGCTGTTTGTCAAAATCCCTGCAGAATGTCTTTGGCTCTACCTCTGACATTAGTGTCCGTATATCTATGTCCATTGGGTAATCCAGCGTGGTATCAGACAGCAGGGAACTTCCATTATCAAAAATCGGGCAATACCGGAATTCTTCTTTCTCATCCATCAGTACCGCAATGTTATGAGTGTGCCGGTCCTCATTCAGGAAAAAAGCATCTAATGTCAAAAGCTGACTCATATATACTCCAAATTTTTTTAACCCAGTAATACGGATTGTCTGATTTACTAAAAACTGAATTCTCTCCGAAATTCCCTCTAGTGAATAAATGCACTGGTTCAGACTTTTCCCGTACTGTGTTTGAAACAAACGCTCCAACGTCATAAGTTTCCAACCATTTGGAAGAAAATTTTTACTGACACATCCCAAATAAGTCTGGTGCCTATATCGAATAGTTTCTGTTTCATATAAAATATACTCCTGTTCGTTGAGTGACGATAAAGCCAACAAATGAGATACCATATATTCTGCCAGACCTTCATAACCGGTATAATCTGCTTTATACCAATCTTCGCTTTCCGCAAGCCATTTTAACTGATTCCCTTTCGATGACTGCCGCTCTTCTTTTTGCATATTTTTCTCAAACAACGTTACCACTGTCATCACCTCTCAATCCGAAGCCAAAAATCGTCCTCTGCCATTCTCCCTTGAGTTTTTTCAATAATCAGAATCGGATCATAAAAAGGAATGTTGATTTCTTTTAACATCAGTTTCATTTTATCCCTGCCTCTGGGGAAACAACGTGATTCCATAAATTCTTCATACTGTTCAAAGGTTGGTGTCTCAATTTTCCCGAACGCTCTTTTCAGTAAATCGTTTGTGTAATTATAAATCCGAACATCCCGGAATCGCTCATTTACATCAATAATGGTGCAGACATCGCTTTTGCACATGTACCAGATTCGCATAGAACTTTTCTTTTCGGGCACTCTCAGCTCCTGTTCTATATTGGGATTTTCATTCAAGATTTTTACCAGAGGAACAATCGGGCCAGTAATTGCTCTCTTTTCCGATTCCCAACGTTCTACGGTTTTTACGGACACATGTACAAAATCCGCAAAATCCCGCTGCGTAAATCCCAATTTTTTTCGCGCTGCTTTCAAATCATTTGCTGTCAGTGCCTCCGAAATCGCATATTGATTTTTCAACGTTTCCTTTCCTCCTTCTCTGAATTTTATATTATTATACCCTTAAAATAAGGGTATGTCAAATAAAAACAACCCTTATTTTAAGGGTATAATAAAAAATATGCTATCAAGCATATTTTTTACACTAATTTCCTATTTATTCATCCGGATAGGATTCAAGATAACACAATCTTATGATGTTGGGGTCAAAAGGTATTTTGCCCCCAACTGATGTCCACGGATAGCTTTCGTGCAAGCACGTGCAATGTTGACCTTTTGACCCTGACATCATTTTATTTTTCTAATTTACGAATCTGTGTTCCGATTACCGGGCCTGCGACAGCCGCAATCGCAATTTTCACTGCATCTCCAATTAAAAATGGAAATACGCACATTGCCAGTGCTGCTGCCACTCCTGTTCCTGTCGAAAAACAAAACCAAATGGTTCCGAAAGTATAAGCGACGGCAGTTCCCACAATCATTCCGGCTGCCGACACTGCAATTCCCGCACCGCGGCTCATGGTATAACCCTTTTCAATCGCAAGACCACATATAAGAATCATCGGAATAAACCCAATCAAATATCCTCCTGTTGGCCCTGCCAATTTGCCAAGGCCGCCTTCCCAGCCGGAAAATACCGGCAGACCAGCCATTCCGATCAACAAGTAGACAATATACGTTGCCAGCCCTCGTTTCCAGCCTAATACGTAAATACTAATAAAAATTACCAGCATCGTTATAGAAATCGGTACCGGACCGATTGGTATCGAAAATGGTGCTAAGACACAGGTAATTGCGGCAAACAATGCCATTAATACCATACTGGTAGTCGTAAATAAAGATTTGTTTTTTGTGATTGCTTCTGTTGACATAATTTCCTCCATTCCGGAATGTGAGAGCAATTGCTTCTTTTCACATCCCGTCTTAAATGTAAACTTATTTTTGATAATAAGTATACATTTAAAAATTATATCTGTCAATCCCTTGTTTTGATTTTCCGATTCCGCTATTCTAATTTTTCTTTGCTCCACTACCTGCTAACCAGCGTTCATATGAATCTTTTAGCTCTTTTGTCCACTCTAAAATTTCATACTTCACCTCTGTTCTCTCATTGGTTATTGATGCACCATCAATCATTTTTTTTATTTCCTTTTTCGACAGCATCTTATTACTATCCCGAATCTCTGTCATGTAATTACTGTTTCGGAACAAAATCCATATTCTATGTTCCTCTTTATTTTCCGCAAGGTAAGCAGTTCCATTCATTGTCTCATATTTTTCTGTATTTTTTGCCTTTGGCAAAATGTTGAGAAACTCATCTTGTAAATGAAAATAGGCAACCGTAAAAAAATCTGTTTCTCCTTTTCTTCCATAATACAAACTTGTATCCTTTTTATCACATTGATATCCATCCGGAATGTAATTTAATTGCAGGTAAAACTTTTCTTCTTTTTTACTTTTTTCTGCTGCATTTTTATTATTTTTTGTTCCCTTTATCTGAACTCCCTTACTCCCAGCATATTCTGTTTCGCTAATATTATCTGGCTGAATCCATTGTTTAAAAGCAGGGTTCACAGCTGCTATAACTGGTATCCCGATTCCTGTCACAAGTAGACAGACGACGGCTGCTGCCACCGCTTTCCTAATTCCTGACATTTTACTTTTGCCCGCAGGTGCTTTTGATGCCTCCATAATGTACTTATCGTCAATTCCATCTAACATCGTTTCTATTTCTTCCCTTTTCATTGTATCAACCCTTCCTTCGTCAAATATTTTTTTAATTTTTCTCTCGTTCTATGCAGGTGCACCGTCACGTAATTATTACTTTTTCCATAACATTCTGCGATTTCTGAAATGGATTCCATAAACCAATACCGTTTTACAAAAAAGATACTATCCATTTTCTTTTGCTTAGAAAGAAAATGATTGATTGCTTTTTTTAATTCCTTCGCCATACATTCTTTTTCGACCGAGCATGTCCCAGCCAGTGTGTCCCCTAACTCATCCAATGCGACATCATAAAAATGATTTCTCTTTTGTGCTGTATTCTTGGCATATCGTTTTAAAGCAAGATTCCTTGTTATTTTACATAGATAAGAAATCAACGGGGCTGGATTCTCTGGAGGAATATTATTCCATGCCGCAAGCAGAGTATCATTTACACATTCCTCTGCATCCTGCTCATCTTTTAGAATGCGGCTGGCGATGGATTTACATAGAACACCATATTTTCTTTCTACTGCTGTTATTGCTTCTTGCGACCGCTCAAAAAACAATTGAATAATCAGCTGATCTTCCATTCTTCCACCTCCTGACACTTATATACTACGAAATGGAACATGCATATTACAAAAATAATTTTTCTGCCCCGTTTATCGCACTACAAACTCACAAGGAAGACTGCCACAACCGCCCCCGTAAAAGTAGCCACCAATGCTCCCGCCAATGTAAATCTGGTCTTGGTGACCTTTGCCGTCATAAAATAAACACTCATGGTATAAAAAATCGTTTCGGAACAGCTCATGAGCACCGACGCCAATGTTCCTAAATAGGAATCCGTTCCATAATTTTTATATACATCCAAAAGAAGGCTGGTCGCCGCCGAGGAGGAGAACATTTTAACAATGAACAGGGGCAGCAGCTCTCCCGGAAAATGCAGAATGGAAACGACTGGTTTTAACAGATTGGCAAAGGCTTCCATAGCACCAGATTCCCGCAAAATTCCAACTCCTACCATCAATCCGATGAGCGTTGGCATAATTTTATATACCGTCATAAAGCCATCCTTCGCCCCATCAATGAATTCATCAAATATATCGACCTTTTTAATCATGCCATAGCAAACAAGATAAAGAATGACAAAGGGAATCATACAGTCAGATATATAATACAATACTCTCATACACGGCCCCTCTCTTTCCTGCTTTCTATTTTTCTCGCTATCACGGAGAAAATTACACCGGCAGCAGTAGATGCTATCGTTGCCACTAAGCCCATTCCGATTATGGACGTAGGCGTGACAGAACCATATTGACTGCGATAAGCAATAATATTTACGGGAATCAGCTGAAGTGAAGAAATATTAATGATCAGAAACGTACACATATCTGTGCTGGCAATATGGCTTCCATGGTTCAATTCTTTTAACTGTTCCATTGCCTTTAACCCCACCGGTGTAGCCGCCCAGCCAAGTCCCAGAACATTGCTGATCATATTAGCAGCCATATATTCATTTGCTTTATGGTCTTTCGGAACTCCCGGAAATAAAAAAGCAAGAACCGGTCGAAGCCCTCTTGTCAGAGCATCCATAATTCCTGCTTTCTTTGCGATATTCATGAGTCCTGTCCACATGGACATAATGCCAAGCATGGTAATACAGAGGGTAACTGCCTCCTTGGATGAGTCAATCGCCGCCGTTCCCACAGCTCCCATCCGGCCGTTCAAGGCGGCAAACAGTATTCCTATAAAAATCATGAACCCCCATAATTTATTTAGCATTACACTCTTCCTTTTACATAAGTTTACTATTAACCTATGTGCCGATAAATAAATTTATACTATTATCCCTAAAGTTGCGGAGCCTCAGGCTGCTTTTTTATTCTATCCGGCTGTCTCCCCGGGAAACGGCAATATGATATCCTATAGATTCTACCCGGCGGTTCAGGGAGTCTTTCCCTTGGGCAGATTCTTCTCCGGTACATATCTTGTCATGATAGAGCTCATATTTTTTTCGGACAGATTTGGGAGACAAATTCGGCATTAACACGTTTGCTCCTGCCAAGAGTCCCTGCTCTCTTCCGTCTGGTGCAATCGTTCCAAGTGCTGTTGTTGCCGGAAGCAAAACGGCCGGAAACAACAACCGTAAAACAGAAAGAAGAACAAGAGTCCTTTCATAGGAACCATCCGGCTGCCCGGCAAAAGGCGTGTCCGGATGGGAAAGATAAGGACCGATTCCTATCATATGCGGTTTTAATTCTTGCAAAAAACGTAGGTCATCGACAAGATTGTCCACCTTCTGTCCCGGCGAACCCACCATAAAACCGGCACCGACCTGATAACCGATATCACGCAAAAGGAACAGACATTTCTTCCGGTTCTGCAATGTCATATCCGGTGGGTGAAGGCTCTGATAATGATTCTCACTGGCAGTTTCATGCCGGAGCAGATAACGGTCTGCCCCCGCCTGATACCATCTTTTATAGTCTTCCTTTGTCCGCTCCCCCACTGACAGGGTAATGGCACACTCTGGAAATTCACCCTTGATGGAACGGATTATCTCTTCCAGACGCTCACCGGTAAACCACCCATCTTCTCCTCCTTGAAGGACAAAGGTGCGAAATCCCAATTCATATCCTTCCCGTGCACAATTTAAAATATCATCCGGAGTGAGACGGTAGCGCTGTGCTTTGTCATTACTTTTTCGGATTCCACAGTAATAGCAGTCATTTTTACAGATATTCGTAAATTCAATAAGTCCGCGTATATAAACGTCCTTACCATATTCCTGCTCTCTTACCATTCTTGCCTGTCTGGCTAAAAAATCCCTCTCATTTTGTGTTATTGTCTCCAATAACAGTTTAAAATCTTCATCGGGTAAATTCTTTTCCTGCTTCAGTTCTTCTATTCTCTCTATGTTCGTCATCTGACCACATCCTCATAACTTTTATTCCCTTTGACAGGAACAGCTTCCGCTTTGTCCGTGAAGTTTTTTTGCCATGTCAAATTTTAAAATCTGTTTTCTTCTCACATTATGTCCTACCGCATTCCGGTATTCTTCATTCACGTAATGCAATATTTCCGCCAATTTGTCCTGCACGCCCGGCACGTCATAATATACCGCTACTACGACATAATTCATAGGACCAGTCTGGTATAACTGTAAATCAGCAAAATAACCCGCATATTGCTTTTTTAAATAACAGTCAATTTTCTTTACTAATGTACAATAGCGGTCCTGCCAGCCCGGATTCACATAAGACATACTGACATCAAATAAATATTTACCAGCTTCCATTATAAAAACCCCCAACATAATCTTCTCTTATCATTCTATGCCAAAGGTTCCAAATGGCTACTTATACTTTTGACCCTGACTGATGTCCACGGATTGCTTTCGTGCAAGCACGTGCAATGTTGACCTTTTGACCCTGACATCATAATAACACAGATCTCACTATTTGACGATACTCAAAATATGTTGGCACTTTTTTCAAGTTTCGTATTTCAATAAATAAGTTTTACTCACATGGGCACTTTCGCTTAGTAAACACGCAGCGGTATGGACACTGAAAAGTGAATAGAATTCATTTTTCAGTGTCTCATACCGGCGCGTTTATAACCCATGTTCGTTAAATCCTTATTTATTGAAATACTGGAACACTCAAAGAATTGGAACAATTGCACAATTTTTTTGGGGACAAAATAAACCTTGTCTTTGTAATCATATATCAAGTCTGAATTCCCAAACTGTCTGGTTTCCTCCCCCTGCCAGCAATAGAGAACCAATAGAATTCTTACCGTGGGTATGATAAAAGCAGAATGGAGAGTTCCGCTGTACGCCAGTGCACAGCAGGAAGCGGCATGGATTTCTATTCGAGTGGTGTTATGAACTCGCTGGTTCTTAAAGGGCGTAGTATGCCTTTAAGAACCACTGCGTAGTTCATTTAAGCTGCAAAGCGCCCACGAGAGAGAAATCCATGCTGCTTCCTGCGTCAAAAAGACCACAGCGAAATTTGCTTGACATAACCATTGGGCAAAAGTAAAATAAAAAAACAGAGAACTTATGGAAACACTTCGGATTGGAGGATACTATGGATAACCGTAATTTTACTTTACTGACAGATTTTTATGAATTGACCATGATGCAGGGTTATTTTCAAAATAATACAAATGAACTTGTTGTATTTGACCTTTTTTACCGTCAAAATCCAGATGACGGAGGGTATGCGGTATGTGCCGGACTTGCTCAGGTAATTGATTACATCAAAAGTCTTCATTTTGATTATGATGATATTGATTATCTTCGGGGGCTTGATACTTTTAGTGAAGAGTTTTTAGATTATCTTGCCAGCTTTCATTTTACCGGAGATCTTTACGCTATCCCGGAGGGTACCGTTATTTTCCCACAGGAACCTCTGATTAAGGTAGTAGCTCCTATTATGGAAGCACAATTAGTCGAAACAGCTCTTTTAAATTTAATCAATCATCAATCCCTTATTGCCACAAAAGCCGCCAGAGTATGTTATGCGGCAAAAGGAGGTGGCGTGATGGAATTTGGCCTTCGACGTGCTCAGGGACCCGATGCCGGGACCTTCGGTGCCCGTGCCGCAGTAATCGGCGGCTGCATCGGAACCAGCAATGTAATTTGTGCCAAAGAGTTCGGTATTCCTGCCTTGGGCACACATGCCCACAGCTGGATTATGAGTTTTGGGGATGAGCTTACAGCGTTCCGCAAATATGCCGAATTATATCCACAAAATACAACTCTTTTGGTCGATACGTATGATACTCTCCGCTCCGGTGTACCTCATGCCATTCAGATATTTACTGAGCTGCGGGAGCAGAATAAAATGCCGGAAAAGTATGGGATTCGGTTAGACAGCGGTGATCTGGCTTATTTATCTAAAAAGGCCAGAAAGCTGTTAGATGATGCCGGCTTTCCGGACGCCTCTATTTGTGCCTCCAGTGATCTGGATGAATACCTCATTGATTCCCTTCTATCACAGGGCGCCTGCATTGATACATGGGGAGTCGGTACGAATCTGATTACGTCCAAAACAACTCCTGCTTTTGGAGGAGTATACAAATTGGCGGCAGTCAAAACAGAAAACGGAACACTGATTCCTAAAATTAAATTATCCGAAAATCCGGCTAAAATTACAAATCCGGGAAATAAAACCGTCTATCGTATTTATGATAAGGAAACAGGAAAAATCCGTGCCGACTATATTACACTGGCAGATGAAGTTTTTGATTCTTCCAGAGATTTAATGTTGTTCGATCCCAATGCTACATGGAAGAAAACCAAACTTGCCGGAGGCAGTTATGAAATGAAAGAAATTTTAGTACCGGTGTTCAAAAACGGACAATGCGTCTATGAAACACCAAGTGTCATGGAAATACAAAAATATTGTAAGGAACAGTTAGATACGCTCTGGGAAGAAACTAGACGGCTTGTTAATCCTCAGGAAGTGTATGTGGATCTATCCGACAGACTGTACGAGATGAAAGAAGAACTGCTGAACCGCTATCATTAATGGAGCAGGAGGAAATTTCTCAATTAAAGAAATTTCCTCCTGCTCCATTATTATTCCCCTGTTTTCCAATTAGACGGCAGAATACATTTTCCTGTAAATTCCGTATTCCGCCAAGTATCATTCTTTTTCTTATAGGAGAGCACCGATAAATACTGGCTGCCCTCTGTTTTTTTCAGGGAATGATACACCTTCTTCAACGGTACCCAGTGACGGTTCCGCTCATAACTGCCGGAGTCCGCAAGAAATACCTGATCCGTTTTCTTATCATACAAAAATAAAGTAACATAATGTCCTGTCGTATTTTTCCAATAGCTCTTTTTTCCCTGACTTACAAGTGCAATCACTGCCTTGGATTTCTGAACCATTTTTTGAAAATCCTCATAATCCTTTGGCTTCTTTCCCCTTATATAGGTAAATCCCGTCTTTGTAAGGACGGCTCCCATATTCCACCATTCAATCGCTCCGCCCCCTTGGTAATCGGTATTCTCACAGGCATATTCATACATATCTAATGGCGAACAACGGTAATCCGTCAGGGAAGAATACACATTTGCCAGACAGCATAGACCACAGCCAAAAGAGCCAAATGTTTTCTTTTTAAATTTTTTCTTCCCCCAGTTTCCTGACCAGATAAGTTTGGATTGATAGGATAAATCTCCCTGATAAAAAGAAGCCAGCCGGTCTGTTCTGTCCTTCGTAACCGATGGCGTCGGAACCGCAGTCGGCTTTGGCGGCTTTGGTGTTTTTGCTGCCTTCGGTACTTTTTCCTTTATTGTCCGCGGCAGCTCAGTGACCGAAACTCCCGATACCGTTGTCCCTAAAACAATTCTCTCCGATACTGCCGCAGGTGTTGCTTGAACTGCGACAGAAGAGGTTCCTTTTCCACAAATTTCCGGCTCCGCCTGATTGATAAAAAGAAGTGCCGCCAATAGAAAGGCACAACCGGCAAGCACAAGTATAATATGCCGTTTGTACCTATTCACCTTATCATCCACAAGACTTTCCCCCCTGTTCTATACCGATTCCTAATTAAATCCGTAAATCTTCTGTGACAGGGAATACCCCCATACGACCATTTTCCGCCCTGCACGATTCCGAATCTGCATTGGCTTACTCAAAGCCATTTTATTCACCATGCGGAACATTCCTTTATTCTGGAGCTTTAAATACTCCCATAATTCTTCTCTTTTGGCAAGGCTTTCCTCTGTTCCTTCTTTAATAAGAAATACAGAACTTACTGTCATCATCATCGTTAGGTATTTCACCATATAATTGCGCAGCTTTTTATTACGGATTTTTGTTAAATCATACGCATCAATCATTAGTTTATTGACTTTGATCTGCTGGTCAATTCTGCCCATCATTACTTTTTCATTGACGGACTGGTCCTCCCGCCCAATAAAATAACGATATAGATCTACATTCACATAATACATGGATTTCACAAAAGGAAGCGGATTATATACAAAAATATTGTCCACATAGAAAGTATGCTCCGGCAGTTCAAGATTACAGTCCCGAAGCATCTTAGTACGATAAATAACGGAATGCATTAATATATTCTGGCTCATTTTGAAGCGCTTTACCTCGTTCCAGCTAAATACTTCATTTTCCGGAAATACACCATCGTAACGAATCGCCTTATGCTTATGAAGGCTTGGTTTCTCATATACATAATTAGCCAGAAGCATGTCAACCCTATTTCCATCATGAACAAAATTGCGAAGTATGTCCATAACTTTCAAAAGAGCTTCCCTGTCAAACCAGTCATCACTATCCAACACTTTGTAATATATTCCGGCGGCATTTGCCAGCCCCATATTCACCGCACTTCCATGTCCGCCGTTTTCCTTGTGAATCGCCTTAATAATCGTTGGATATTCTTTCTCCAGACGATCTGCAATTTCCGCTGTGTTATCGGTCGAACCATCATCCACCAACAGAATTTCAATGTCCTCTCCTCCCACAAGAGCGGTTTCTACAGCATGTTCCATATAGTCCTGAGAATTGTAACAAGGAATTGCTACCGTTAATAGCTTCATGTATTTCCTCCATTTCATAAAATAAATTAGATTTCTTCTGCTACACTCAATGCCCGGTCCACAATAGCATCAATATTATAGTATTTGTACTCTGCCAGTCTTCCTAACAAATAGAACCTTGGCAGTTTGTCTACCAGTGCTTTATATTTTGCAAATAAGCCATCGTTTTCTTCATTATTAATTGCATAGTATGGAATTTCTCCGGCAGCCCCGTTATATGGCATTGGATACTCTTTCACAATCGTTGTATCTGGAGCATCCAGCTGTCCTGCCAGATATTTGAATTCCGTAATACGTGTAAAATCTTCCGATACCGTATAATTTACGACACCGTGGCTCTGATAATACGGTCTGTTATAATGTTCAAACTGAAAACGAAGGGAACGATAAGGAAGCCTGCCGTACCGGCAGTCGAAAAGTTCATCCAGTGCCCCGGTAAAAATAATGCTGCCCTGAAATGGTTCTCCCTCAAATCGTATCGGTTCCCCGGATTCCGGTGCAATCGTCAGTACCTCTTTTGCCTCGCAATTTAAGCGTATTTCAATGCCCGGATAATCCAGCATCTTTTCAAATACCGGTGTAAATCCATGTAAGGGAAGTCCCTGATATGTGTCTTGAAAATAGCGGTTATCTCTTGATAAGAGAACCGGCACCCGGCCGGAAACAGACGGATCAATTTCCTTTGGAGATTTGCCCCACTGCTTCATTGTATATTTTAAAAATATATTTTCATAAACATATTGTGCGATTTCCTGCAATTCTTTATTCTCATGATTCATCAGATCCAAAATCGGAACCCGTGCACCCTCACCAAAATTATCCAATAATAATTTCTCCAGATAAGGGGCTCTTTCACCATACACCATTTCAAGTGTATTCAAATTAAACGGAACTGGAAGTTCTTTCCCATACACATTGCCCACGACTTCATGGCAATACGGATACCACTCCGTAAAACGGGATAAATAGTCATACACCCGTTTTATATTGGTATGAAAAATATGCGGACCGTATTGATGAATCAATATACCATGCTCGTCCAAGCGGTCATAGCAATTGCCGCCAATATGAGAACGGGCATCGATTACCAGAACATGCTGTCCCTTTTTCTCCGCCAGCTCTCTGGCAACAACGGCTCCCGCAAATCCACATCCAATTATAATGCTGTCATACATAACTTACCTCCATTCCGAACCAACTGATGTCCACGGATTGCTCCATTGCTTTCGTGCAAGCACGTGCAATGTTGACCTTTTGACTCTGACATCATATTATTTTACCAAAATTAACTCATAATATCTACTACTAATTTCAATGAATCCGGCTTTTTCACAGAAATTTCATAACATTTTTCAAAATGCTCTGCTGCCTTTTGAAATTTCTTCTTCGATGACGTGTGCAGAACGGCAACCACATCCCCGGCTTCTACTCTGTCACCGATTTTTTTCTTCATCACGATTCCGGCACTGTAGTCTATCTCACTGTCCTTCTTTTCTCTTCCCGCTCCTAAAAGTCCGGCGGCAACACCAATTCCTTCTGTATCCATGCCACCGATATAGCCGCTCTTCTTTGCCAGAACTTCCCCACAGATTTCTGCTTTTGGAAATTTTTCCGGATTTTCAATATAAGATAAATCACCGCCCTGATTTACTACCATCCTTTTGAAGCTCTCAAAGGCCGCCCCGCTTTCCAATGTCTGCTTCGCCAGTTCTTTCCCCTCTTCATAAGAAAGCTCTTTCCTGTTTTCCGCACCGGAACTTCCCATTGACAGCATCATTCCTGCCAATGCAAAGCATACCTCTTTTAAGTCCTCCGGCCCGTTTCCCCGCAGCGTCTCAACCGCCTCCTTCACTTCTAAGCTATTGCCGATAGCAAAACCGAGAGGCTCCTCCATACTGGTAATCATGGCAGCCGTTTCTTTTCCGGCACCTTTTCCAATCGCAACCATCCGTTGTGCCAATTCCCGTGAGCCGTCCAGATCCTTGATAAAAGCTCCGCTTCCCGTCGTGACATCCAGCAAAATCTTATCGCTGCCCGCTGCCAGCTTTTTACTCATAATGGAAGCTGCAATCAACGGAATACTTTCTACCGTTGCCGTTACATCACGAAGAGCGTACAGCATCTTATCTGCCGGAGCAAGATTCCCCGTCTGCCCAATCACACTGATTCCACCTTCCCGGACAGCACGGAAAAACTCTTCACTGGTAAGCCCTATCCGAAATCCCGGTATGGATTCCAGCTTATCCAAGGTCCCTCCTGTAAACCCTAAACCCCTTCCGCTCATTTTTGCTACCGGAATTCCGCATGCTGCTACAATTGGTCCGATAATCAAGGTTGTTTTATCTCCTACGCCTCCCGTTGAGTGTTTGTCCACCTTGATACCGGGAATCGGAGACAGATCTACAATATCCCCGGAATCCCTCATCGCTAACGTCATCGTAGTCAGCTCGTCATCATCCATCCCCTGAAAACAGATTGCCATAAGCATGGCTGACATCTGGTAGTCGGGAATATCCCCTTTTACGTAGTCTGCTATCATGTTCCGAATTTCATCTTTTTCCAATTTTTCTCCTGCTCTTTTTTTGTGTATGACATCAACAAAACGCCCCGTTCCCATAAGCTTTCACTCCTAAATCTTTTCTTATCCCATATTGTACGCCTCTTTCTTATGTATGTCAAAGCAATTCCCCCTGACTTGCCACATCCCGGAAAATATGCTATACTGTGCTGTAAAATGTATTTTTTAACTACGACTTATGAAAAGAAAGGGGATTTATTATGTCTGGAAGTACAATCGCTATCCTAATAGCCTTTGTCTGTTACTTGTTGTTAATGATCTATATCGGTATCCTGTCTATGAAAAAGACAAAAAATACGGAAGATTATTTTTTGGGAGGCCGTGGACTGAATAGCTGGGTAGCTGCCCTGTCCGCACAGGCCTCTGATATGAGCGGATGGCTTCTTATGGGACTTCCGGGTTCTATTTATGCAGCAGGAACGGGAAAAGCATGGATTGCTGTCGGTCTTTTTATTGGAACTGCTTTGAACTGGATTTTGATTTCGAAGCGGCTGCGCCGCTACACAATTGTAGCCAATAATTCACTTACCTTACCGGAATTTTTTCAAAATCGATTCCATGATAAAAAGAAAATCCTTCTAGGAATCTCTTCGATTGTAATCGTAATTTTCTTCCTTGTATACACCGCTTCTGCCCTTGCATCCGGCGGTAAACTGTTCCATACGGTATTTGGTGTCGACTACCATATTGCACTTCTGATTGGTGCTGCTGTTATTCTGATCTACACATTCCTTGGCGGCTTCCTTGCCGTATGTACAACCGATTTTATCCAAGGTACTCTGATGCTCATTGGTCTAATGATCGTTCCTATTGTTGCCTATGCCGTAATCAGCGGTGATTTTGCCGGCGCATTAAATGCCAATGGCATTGAAAACACCGGACACTACATGAGCTTATTCTATGCTGCGGATGGCTCACGGTTAAGCTTCGTCAGCATTATATCCGATCTGGCATGGGGACTTGGTTACTGTGGTATGCCACATATTCTTGTACGCTTTATGGCCGTTAAAAGTGAAAAGGAATTAAAGAAATCCAGCGCCATTGCCATTATATGGGTCGCTATTTCTCTGTTCGCTGCCTGTGCCATCGGTGTTATCGGCCGCGGATATCTTGCTCAGGTATTGGCAGATTCAGCAACAGAAACCGTATTTATCTCCATGATAAAACAGATTTTCTCCGGTAACTTTATATTGGTATTTATCGGTGGTCTATTCCTTTGTGGAATTCTCGCCGCTATTATGTCTACGGCAGATTCCCAGCTATTGGTCTGTGCCTCTTCCGTATCCAAGGACATCTATAAAAACATTTTAAAACCGGAAGCAGATGATAAAAAGGTTTTAAAAATGAGCCGGATTACAGTTATGATCGTAGCCGTTCTGGCTTTCCTCATTGCATGGAACCCGGACAGCAGTATTATGGATTTAGTATCCGATGCCTGGGCAGGGCTCGGCTCTGCGTTCGGTCCTTTGGTAGTATGCTCGCTATTTTGGAAACGAACAAACTTACCGGGTGCTGTAGCCGGAATTATTTCCGGTGGCCTTTTTGTTATCGTCTGGGACTATCTCCCACTGGTAAATGGAGAAACACTGTATGCCGCAACCAGAATTTATTCTCTGCTGCTCGGTTTCTTTATCAGCCTGATTTGTATTGTCATTGTCAGTCTGGTTACCAAAGCACCATCCGCAGAAATTCTTACGGATTTTGAAAACGTAAATCAGTATAAGGAAGATTAATCATTCTTGCAGCAAAATGGGGCGGTTTCAAAATCGCCCCATTTTATTCTTGCACTTTCTTTCTATCTATGTTACGATTCTTATTACCCTCTTACTACTCCCAAAAGGGAGGTCTAAGTATGAGAAATTCTATTACTCGAAAAGCAGTTCATTATCGTCTTATCACTGCGATTCTTATTATAGTGCTTTTGAGCACTGTCACAACCGTATCGAATACATCCGACTGCTGTGCTTCCGGCAGCCTGTCACTTGTTATCCTGTCAAAATATCAAAAGACAATGAAAATCGGTCAGTCCTTTTACCTGACAGGGATTGCCACAAACGGAAAGACCATTACGTGGAAAAGCAGCAATTCCCGCATTGCCTCTGTGAATACATATGGAGAAGTGACTGCTAAAAAAGCAGGTTCCTGTAAGATTACCGGAAAGGTAAGGGGAGCAGAGGCCAGCTGCAGAATCACGGTAAAGAAAACCATAATTACGTTAACTGCCAGCACGGTAACAATGGAGAACGGTTCTTTTTACCGTCTGAGCGGCAGGGCAACAAGCGGCTCTGCCCTGACATGGAAATCCTCAAAAAGGAGTGTTGCTGTCATAGACGAAAACGGTAAAATCGAGGCATTAAAGCCCGGCAGCACAACAATTACGGCATCCGCAGACGGTGTAAAACGCACTTGCAAAGTCACAGTAAAAAAACCAAAGGTAACACTAAATAAAACAAGTATTACCCTTTCTGCCGGCAGAACATTCCGTCTTACTGCCAAGGTTTCTTCCCATCGAAGTGTCACCTGGAAGTCAAGAAAAACAAGCGTTGCTGTCATTAATGACCATGGGCTTGTCACGGCAAGGAAAAAAGGAACTGCCATTGTTACTGCCAAGGTCGATGGTGTTACAAAGGAGTGCAAAATCATTGTCCGGTCATAAAACATTTCGTTACTTCTAAAATTCAGATTTTCTTAAAATTATCATGAATATTCAGTTATGAGTAGTAAGAGGGTTCTTGAAAAAAGAGCAGAAACATTGTAAAATAAAGGAGGTAGCGGTTATTCGCGATAAATCGCTCAGAAATGAGAGGTAGTGTGAAAAATGAAAAAAAAAGTCTATCTGACACTGATTGCAGAAGGCGGACTTGTTGGGATTCTTGCCGGCCTCACTGCTGTTCTGTACCGATACTTACTTACATGGGCAGAATCCGGTCTATATGCAGTTTTGAACTTTATTCAAAGCAGACCATTTTATATTATCTTGTGGTTTGCGATTTTAATTCTATTCGGACTTTTCGTCGGTGTTATTGTCCGCTGGGAAAGCATGGCATCCGGTTCCGGTATCCCTCAGGTATCCGGAGAAATAAAAAAGAAATTAGATCCTTGTTGGTGGCGTGTTCTCCTTGCCAAATTGACCGGCGGAACGATCAGCATTTTAGGCGGTTTATCTTTAGGAAGAGAAGGTCCTTCCGTTCAGCTCGGTGCAATGACAGCAAAAGGATTTTCCCGTATTACCAAAAAGAAAAAAAAGCATGAGTTGATTCTGATTTCCTGCGGTGCCGGAGCAGGACTTGCCGCCGCCTTTAATGCTCCCCTTGCCGGTATCTTATTCATTTTGGAAGAAATCCATCATGCTTATAACAAGACACTTCTTGCTGCCGGTATCACGGCGACCATTACTGCTGATTTTGTTTCCAAAATATTCTTTGGCCAGCATGTTATTTTTTCTTATCCCAGTTCAACAATTCCTTTAAAGGAATATTGGTTATTGCTTTTGCTCGGAATTTTACTAGGACTGGCAGGGGCATTTTATAACTTTTTTATGCTGAAGGTTCAGAAGTTCTTTCAGACAATGAAAAAGGTTCCTTCCGTTCTCCGTATTGTAATTCCTTTTCTTCTGGCAGGCTTTTTAGGTCTCGTGCTTCCTCAGGTACTGGCCGGAGGACATTCTATGGTAGAATTACTGGAAACCAGCCATCCGTCGGTCGGTTTTTTACTTCTGCTATTGTTTGTTAAGTTCCTTTTCTCTGCTGTAAGTTTTGGATCCGGTGCTCCGGGCGGTATTTTCTTTCCGCTCCTTGTTTTAGGCTCTTACATCGGTGCTGTTTATGGAGATTTATCAATCCAGCTTTTCGGGCTTTCGGATAATCTGTGGTCCCAATTTATTATACTCGGAATGGCGGGACTATTTTCTTCCATTACAAGAGCACCTCTGACCGGCATCATCCTGATTACAGAAATGAGCGGAAATATGCAGCGTCTGCTTGATATTGGTGTTGTTTGCATCCTCGCCTATGCTACCGCTAACCTGCTGGGAAGCAAACCGATTTATGATTCACTGTTAGAGAATATTATGATGTCAAGGTCAAAATATTGACCCGCCAAACATGAGAAAGTAGCCGTTTCCTACGGAAACGCGCGGATTTCGAATGTTTGCAGGATTGCGGGATCTCTTGTAATCACTTTTCCACATATTTTCCGGTTCTCACCACTTCGCCTGTGATATCCAAAAATATCTCATAGTGGTCAGACGGTAAAGAATCAAATTGCATAGAATAATAATATTCATTATTCTTAAATATTTCCATCGTCTGATACGTGTCGTCAAAATCTACCGCATACGTTCCTTTTTCACCGACAAAATACACTTTCAGCAAGTCATGGTCAATATAACGGACAAATAAAAGCTGTTCCTGCACCATATATTTTAATTTTCGGCTCTTAAAAAGACGACAGGAGGAAAAATCCCTACTCTGTTCCACTTTATAGGGACGTTTCGTATGTCCCACCAAATAATTATGTGTAATCGGCATTGGCTCAGCAAGAGCCTCCATATCCGGTGCGAATTCATACGCACGAAAATATCCCGGTCTCACACCATACTCAGCTAAGAGTTCTCCGGTCTTGAAATCGTACTCGTAGACACCGCCGCCGCACCCTTTTACATTTTCCGCATAAGCTCCCGCCATGGAATAGATGTGTCCCTCTTCCTTACAGTAAATGCCATTGGCCCGAATACGGGTCTTCGGACATCCAAAACGTTTGAACTGCTCTACGGTACCCTCTTTCTCATTTACAGTATAAATGCTGACGTAGGACAGCGGATCACCGTCAAAAGATTTTGCTTTTCTCCGTTTCGCCCAGTGATTGTCAAAAATCATAATATGCTTTGTGTCAGGATTTCCATCAAAATTCTCATCCAGCTCATAGGCCGCATGCTGCTGATAAGTCCACTTTACATCGCCGATCGGTTTTAATAGTTTATCTACCATTCCGGTTTTTTTCCAGAACTTCACATCGGATAAGAGCCAGCGTAATTTCTTTGTCTTATAATCCACGCTGATCACAGCATGGATATTTCGGAGAGAAATCAGCACAGTTTCATCCTTCGGATAATAAACGACTGAATTTACATGAGCCCAGTCCATCATGTTCTTGTACTTATCATCAAATAAATCTTCTATTTTTAATTCCCAGACATTTTCTCCCGTTTCCCGGTCGATTTCCACTACCATATCTTCTGTATGTTCCATCATCGTATTGCTTCCGGTCAAGAAGTTGCCGCCTTCTTTTTCTTCCAGTGTGTGATGAACTCCTTTTTTCGACAGGTAAGTGCGGTACACACGTCCCAAGTAATCCATATCGTGATATACCGATGTCTGTGGATTGGAGTAGGATGGAACAGCGATCTCCTTTTCCATAAAGACAAAGCGTCCCCCGGATAACGGGAAAATGCCATAACCGCGCACTTTACGCCGGAGATAATAACGGATACTTCCCTGCTTATCAAAAGCACAGGTCTTGATATCCACGCCACCGTTAATCATAATATTTTTAAACGCAGGATTTTCCGCCACTTTAAATGTCTGTATTACATCTTTCAGATCCATTGGCAGTGCTTTTGTCTTAACCGGCACAACACGTCTTTCTATCACTTCATTTTTCTCGTTCAAAAGCTCTATTTTCACCTTGTTTTTCCGGTTCGGGTACAATCCTACGACCGGAATCCGATGATATTTGGTATATGGCAGATGATAAACGAAGTCTGTCTCCTGAATCTTTCCCGGCACTGTGACACGAATTCCACAGCTTCCCTCTGTTTCAAAAAGAATCAATGCTGTTAAAGGTGCTTCACCAAAAGGATTGACAACCAAGAACATATTGGGATAAAGGTACATTCCGCTATGCAGCAATTCTTCAAAATATAAGTCTCTCGCCAATGTTTTTACCGGCAATGCTGCCGTTTGTTTGATATTGGTACGTACGGCTTTCGCCTCTTCCCTTGTGATCTTTTCCCGAAAAGGCATTGCTTCCTTTGCCATCTTGCTAAGTCCACATATTTCTAATGTGCCGCCCTCCTTTAATCGTATCACTTCCGTACGCCGTTTTAACCGGTCATCCGCCTTTCTCTGTAACTTTCCCAATCCTCTCTTACACGTAGCCACAAAATTCATTATCTTGCCCTCCATGCTTTACAGATATTTTATTATCTCCTGATATACTTTTTCCGCACACTCCTCTGGATCATACGCCACAGTATCTAAAATAAGTTCCGGCTTCTCCGGCTCTTCATAGACAGAATCTTTTCCTGTAAAATTTGTTATGTTTTTTTGATAGAGCCCTTTGGGATCTCTTTTTTGGCACGTTTCAAAGTCCGTACTCACATATACCTCAATGAAGTTCCCCTCCCCCGCCCGTTCTCTGGCAAATTCTCTCATTGCCCGGAACGGCGAAATAAAAGAAACGAGTGCAATCATTCCCGCTTCCTGAAACAACGCAGCAATTTCACTGATTCGCCGGATATTTTCATTCCGGTCCTCATCGGAAAATCCAAGGTCTGAATTGATACCATGACGAATATTGTCACCATCCAGCAGATAGGCCGCTCTCCCGGAATCTATCAGCTTTTTCTCTACCTCTACTGCTATTGTGGACTTGCCGGAACCGGATAATCCGGTAAACCAGACGACCAGTCCCTTCTGCCCTAACACCCGTTTTCGGTCTTCCCTGCTGACCTTATTCGGATGCCATACAATATTTTCGTTTTTATTCATCGTTCTCTCCATTTCAAAACCAATAGAAAAATATGCTATCGAGCATATTTTAACACTATTATGCCTTAAAAATAGTTCCCGTATCCTTCAGCATATTCTTGATCTTATAAATACTCTTTTCGTAATCCTTATCTGCCAGATGCATATCGGCGGAGATATCGGTCGTCACCTCATTGCCGACCCAGACAACCTCAAATTCCCGCTGCATAACGGTTTTCATAATTTTGTAATCGGACTGGGTAAGTCCGGTCGCCGTAACAATAAGAATCATACCTGCATCCAGCATAAGATTAGCAACCTCTGCAAAACGCCGTATCTGTTCTTTATGATTCTGCACATCTGCCTTCTTCGTATCAGCACCGACACCATAGAGATAGCTTCCCATTCCCATATAGTACACATAACGTCCACAATTCATGAGTTCTCTCTCAAGAAGTTTTGCAAGCTTCTTCTTTCCGGTTCCGTCCGGTCCTGTCAGAACAATCAGATTTGGTCTTTGGGCATAATGTTCCATACGGTCTTCTACCGAGATCTCACTCATTTCCCACTTATAGTTCCGAAGCATCGTTCCTTCCCGAAGTTCCTGCTCATCGTCCTCCAAGGCAGCTGTAATAATACCACCGCCGGCGATTTCATAATCATCTACAATGACAAAACGGCTGGTTCCGGCAATATCTTCTACCAGATCAAAGGCAATCGGTTTATCCGTACGCAAAATACATTCTGCCACTTCATTTTTTCCCACGGATGTCTGCTCTTCATTGGCATCCAAATTAGAAGAATTAATGACACCCTTGACCTTTTCGACTTCCATTTTCACTTTTTCAGAACCGATCTTCAAGAAATAAGTTTTACCCGGTGTCAGATTTTTCTTGCCAAGCCAGAATATGTTGGCAGCAATGCGGGATGAGGTCTGCGGTGCTTTTTCCCCGGCAATACTCATCAGTTCACCGCGGGTAATATATATCTGCTCGACCATAGTAAAGCCGATTGCCATACCCGGTCTTCCTACTTCAATCGGATCGGCATGGAATACTTCAATGTTCTTTATATGGCTTCTTTTTCCCGATGGGTAAAATACAACTTCCTGCCCCGGACGGATGGTACCCGTTTCAATCGTTCCTGCCACGATCCGGCGGTCATCGCCATTTCTTGTAAACTTGTATACATCCTGTACCGGCATACGGAACGGCTGGTCTTCATGAGGCTGTTCGCACTCAAATTCATCCAGCACTTCTAAAACACACATACCATCATACCACGGCATTTTATCACTTTTCTTCACAATATTTTCTCCCATAAAGGAGCTTACCGGAAGAACAAACTTCGGTGTAATGTTTATCTTTTTCAAAAATTCTAAGTATTCTGTCTTCACACGTTCGTAAACGCTCTGGTCATAATCCACTAAATCCATTTTGTTGATCACTACCGCAATCTGACGGATTCCGAGCATCGACAGCATATAGGCATGCCGGCGGGAGTTCTCCTGTACCCCCTCTTTGGCATCTATCATAAGAAGGGCTGCCTCTGCACGGGAAGCACCGGTTATCATATTTTTTAAAAATTCAATATGTCCCGGAGCATCCAAAATAATATAATCCCGTTTCTCTGTCTTAAAAAAACATCTTGCCGTATCAATCGTAATTCCCTGTGCCTGTTCATCCTTCAGGGCATCCAGCAGAAACGCATATTCAAAAGGTTTTGAGTTTCTGCGGCAGGTCTCCTTCACCTGCTCTAATTTCCCCTCCGGCAAAGAGTCGGTATCTGCTAACAAACGGCCCATAAGAGTCGATTTACCGTGATCCACATGTCCCACAATGACGATATTCATATCTTCTTTTTTCATAGCTTACATGTAACCTCCTCTTCTAAGTTCTTCCAGACCGCCGCCCCCTTCTTTATCCTGAGCACGTCCAGAACGCTCTGCAATATTGGCAAACTTTCCTGTCTTTAATTCCTCAATCACTTCATGAACATTTTTCGCGGTCGACTCCACCGGGAACGTACATGGGCCACAGCCAAGAGAACGGTATCTGGTTCCATTTCCCTGATCAAAATACAAAGAAACAACCGGGATATTTTCCCGCTCAATATATTCCCACACATCCAGCTCTGTCCAGTCAAGCAGCGGATGAACACGGACATGGGTACCCGGTGCCCAGTCTGTCTTATACTGATTCCAGAATTCCGGCGGCTGGTCACCTACATCCCAATCGTTATTCTTGTCACGTGGTGAGAAATAACGCTCCTTGGAACGGCTTCCCTCTTCATCCGCTCTTGCCCCTACAATAACTCCGGTATAAGGTTCACAGTTCGTATCTTTCTCATAAATCCCTTTGCTGTGATTAAAACGGTATCTTGGCCAGCTGGCATTCAGCGTATTCGTCAATGCCTCCGTTTTTAACCGCTTACAGCATTCCAGATGGGAAACATTACCTGACGGAAATGTTTCATTCTTCTCCAATGCCTCGGTGTTTTCTCCATAAATCATGTCGAGATTCCATTCTGCTGCCAAACGGTCCCGGTACTCAATCATCTCCGGAATTTTGTGATGGGTATCAATGTGCACCAAAGGAATCGGTACATGCCCGAAAAATGCCTTTCGTGCCAGCCACAATAATACTGTAGAATCCTTCCCGATTGACCACAGCATACATAGATTACCCAACTCACTATATGCCTCCCGCAATATGTGTACGCTTTTGTACTCCAACATATCCAAATGATCCATGTTTATGACCTCCGCATATTTTTTCGTATATTAATCGTTGATAGATTATCGGAAAAATATGTCAATTCGGTGACATCTATTCATTTTTTTCAATTTTAATTTTTTTGTCTAATTGTCTGTATACCGTTACATACATTGTTGCAAAGCAGGCCCCTCCCCCAATAAAATTAGAGATGGGTTCTGCCAAGAACACTCCCATTACACCAATGGATTCTATGTTAGGCAGAAAAATGGTAAGAGGAACTACAATAATTACCTTTCGGAAAATTGAGAAGAACACAGAACGTTTGCTGAAGCCAAGACCAGTAAAGGTATTCTGGCCGGAAAACTGCAATGCCATCATAAAGAATCCAAAAAAATATATATGCAGGCAGTTTACTCCTTTTTCAATGACTTCCATGTCGGTGCTGAATACCCCTAAGAAAAACCGGGGGAAGAGAAAGACCAGCAGCCATGCCAGTAAAGTATAAATAAACAGAGTTATTGACATAAAGGAAATACTCTGCCGGACACGGTCTTCCCTTCCTGCTCCGTAATTATATCCCATGACCGGCTGTGCTCCTGCGCCAATGCCCGAAACCGGCATCGCTACCACTTCCCGTATCGAATTAATAATCGTCATAACTCCCACATAAATGTCTCCGCCATAGTTCTGCAAGGTAGCATTACAGACCATCTGTACAAGTGAATTCGTTACTGACATAGTAAATCCCGACACTCCCAGTCCCATCATCCGAAGTACACGCTTCCGGGCCAGTCGGAGACGGCATCTTCGCAGCCGTATCACTGCCTTTTTTCCCACTAAAAAATGTAACGTCCACAGAGCCGCCACCGCCTGCGATATTACAGTTGCAACGGCAGCCCCCTGCACACCAAGATCTAATCCGAAAATAAAGACCGGGTCCAGTATAATATTAAGCCCGGCCCCGATAATAACCGTTGCCATTCCTATCTTTCCGAACCCCTGTCCACTAATGAAACTATTTAATCCCAAACTGAGCAGCACAAAAATATTCCCCATCAGATAAATGGTAAGATAACGGTCTGCATAGGGATAGGTAGCATCACTGGCCCCCAATAAGTATAAAACGGGACGTTTTAAGAGTAATCCGGCAACCGTTAAGCCAATACCGAACAGAATTAACAGCACAAAGCTGTTCCCTAAGAGATATTCTGCTTCCGTGTCATTCCCCTTTCCTCTCTCAATCGAAAACAGGGGGGCGCCTCCCATCCCAATTAAATTAGCAAAGGCAATGACGATTGTAATGACCGGAAGGCACACGCCAAGACCGGTCAATGCCAACGCACTGCCCTGTTCCATTCTCCCAATATAAATTCTGTCAATAATATTATACAAAACATTAATCAGCTGGGCGAGTGTCATCGGTACTGCCAGCCTTATAATATTCCGCCGGATACTTCCCTTTGTAAAGTCTGTTACTTCCAATGTGCTTTATCCTTCTTTCCTTCTACACGAACCACATTTTTGATATAAGAAAAAGTCTCCTTTTCCCCTTTATCCCGAAGCATTATAAGAAGCTCTTCCAATTTTCTTGAAGTTTCCTTATGCATCCACCGACGCTTCCGTCCCTTGTCAAAATATTCATACGGTTTCTTTTCATCATAATCACTGCCATAATATATCTTACTTGCTGCCACCCGGTCACAGAACATTTCAATCAGATACTTTGTCGGCATTTCCACCGGCTTTTTGCAGTTCAGCTCTTCATCATAATCCACCCAGTATTCAAAATGGTGTTTATTCCGTCCCTGATGATGCAGCCATGCACGGGAAAAGCCATACTGTTCCCGCTCCTTTACATTCGGACTTTCATCCCCCAGATAATTTCTGGCCCCCGGGATAAACTCTGTTAAACTGTATTTGGACAAATCATGAAAAAGTCCCTGCCATAATATTCCAGCCTTATAACAATGTGCAATCACCTTATGACGATGTCGTGTAATGGTGGAAAAATGTTTCCATATATGCATGATTTCCTCCGTTCTTATAATCCAATAAAATTACAGGCTCCCACCGATAGGGCAAGCGAGATCAGAATCAGTGTAAGATTTTTACACTTTCCCTTATGAAATAATACCATATTTAACCCATAAAGTGCAAATATCATAATTAGAACGGTATACCATGGTAAAGATGGATTGGAATTCATATCAATTCCGGATTTTATCAGACCCGCCATAACGGTCAATAATAATCCTGATACAATGACACGGATTACTTTTTTTATAATGATAAAAATATGAACCTTCTCCAGCCACTCATAAGCATGATAAATAACATGAAAGATTCCGCAGGATGCCGCCACACTACAGGAAAATCCTGCTGATGCCAACGCAAAACCTCCCCACATATTACCGCATACTCCCTCCCCATATACATAACCGATTCCGGATAAGGTCTTACAAAGAATCGACCCCGGCAGCACATTGACAACTAATACCAGATGGTTATAAAATTCATTTTCCTCAATAAAATCCGGCACAAATAATCCATCCGCAATCGTCAGGTACGCATCTCCTCCCCCAAATGATAACAGGGAAGAAGCCAGACCGTGTAAATCAAAGGAAATTGCAGAATAGGAAGCAGCCAGTATTGCCGGCAGAGACATCACAATAAGAAAGATGATCCAAATTGCTGTTCTGCTCATAATCGGTTTCATGTCCAGCTTCTTTAACTTCTTTTTCTTTTTATCCGTTCTCTTCCAAATCAGACTATAAACAATACTTCCTAATATTGTTACCAATAGTACATGAATGGTCGAAAATTTTACCATCGGTATTCCTGTTATATGGGCTATTTTTAAAACCGTCGTTCCGCCCGTTACAACAAATACCCCTGCCATTACAAACCACAAGAACACACGAAAACGTGATGTCCTGTAGACACGCAGGGTATCTAATATGTATTGTGTCAAAAGGCACATAATAAATGCGGTTACTCCAATTGATGCATATTGAATCTGTGTAAGAATGCCGGCATCCAAACGGCGAAGTACAGACATTAAAAGTACCGTTGCTGCAGAGCCGGGCAGTGCCATCGCAATACCTCCCGCTAACATCCCTCGTTTTCCACAGGTCTGCAGGCCTACTCCGGATGCAATCTCTACCGGAAGTGCTCCCGGTGTAAGAGTTGCCGCAATAATATCTTTGTCATACTCTTCCTTTGAAATCAGCTTTTTTTCCTGTACGACTTCTTGCTCAATTACAGGAATTAAAGCATTGCCACCCCCAAACCCTATGATGCCGACTTTTAACATAGATGACAACAATGACTTCATTTTTCCCATTGATTATCTCTGCCTCTCATTGAAATTTTTCGTTTTATTATATGGTAGAAAAATGTCAAAAAAGTGGCCTTTCCTTTTTCATGTTTTCCCCTTTTGGCACATATAGTTTACTAATCCCTTATTCGGAGTGCTTCTATGTCCATTTTACATATGGTAAATCAATTTTTGTGGAGTGGCCCGCTTCTGATCCTTCTCATGGGTATTCATATTTATTACACATATTCCCTTCATTTTGTACAAAAACATATTTTTAAAGGAATCCGTCTTTCTCTTGGTGATAAAAAAGAAGACAACAGATCCGGATTCAGCCGATTCGGCTCACTGACTACAACTCTTGCTGCCACACTCGGCACAGGCAATATTGTAGGGATATCTACCGCTGTTTTCCTCGGTGGCCCCGGTGCTGTGTTCTGGTGCTGGCTTACCGGTGTTTTTGGCATGGCGACCACCTATGCCGAAACTTTTCTCTGTACGAAATACCGTTTTCCTGATTACCAGAACGTAGTACAGGGCGGCCCTATGTATGTTTTAGCTCATCTGCTCCAAAAAAAATCCATGGCTGTCCTGTATAGCATTGCCCTCTGTCTGTCCGCCTTTTTTATTGGCTGCACCACCCAGAGCAATGCGATATCCGATACCTGCCAGCAGGTCTTTGGGACGTTTCCACCTGTTACTTCCATTCTTACTGCTTTTATCGTCGGAATTATTCTTATTCAGGGAAAGCATTGGATTGAAAAATTTACAATGGCAGTAGTTCCTACTATGGCTATCTTTTTCTTTGGCGGATGTATTTTATACCTTATTCTGCATTCCGATTATTTATTTCCGGCACTGTCGCAAATTATGTCCTCTGCCTTCGGACTTTCCCAGATCGGAGGGGGAATTGCCGGATTTACGTTAGGAAAGGCAGTGCGTTACGGTGTTGCCAGAGGGCTTTTTACGAATGAGGCAGGACTTGGCACTGCCGGCTTGGTCGCTGGCAGCTCTTCCGAGGATAATGCCGGAAATCAAGCTTTAATTTCCATGAGCGCTTCTTTTTGGGACACGGTCGTGCTCTGTGCTGTTACCGGACTTGTTCTGGTGGCATTCCAGCTGGAATTCCCTCAGGAGTGGTATTTGTATTCTGCCGGTTCTCTTACCGCTGCTGCCTTTTCCAAACTGCCTTTCTTCGGTGACGAAATTCTTGCTATTGCCATCATCAGTTTTGCGCTCGCAACCTTGGTGGGATGGAGTTACTATGGCAGGCAGGGATTTTCATTTCTATTTCGGGGAAAAGGAGAATTTTTCTATCTGTCATTTTATATTCTTATGATTTTTATCGGAGGGGTTCTTCCCTTGACTCTCGTATGGGAAATGACAGATTTCATTAATTTATTTCTATTTATCCCGGCATTTTATATGCTTGTCCGATGCCGAAATAAAATTTTCTAAATGAAAACATATTTTTTTCATACATTTTGTTATATAATAATGTCAGGGTCAAAAGGTCAACATTGCACGTGCTTGCACGAAAGCAATGTTTGACCTTATTGACCCGCCAAATATGAGAAAGTAGCCGTTTCCTACGGAAACGCGCGAATTTCGAATGTTTGCAGGATTGCGGGAATTACGAAGCAATGGAGCAATCCGTGGACATCCGTTGGGGGCAACATACCGTTTGACCCCAACATCATATAATAGTAGTAAAAGTACGAAGGAGGATTGTATGACAAGAACAATAAGCACCCGTTTCAAAGAGTGGAAACAGGCCCATTTGTCGCCACTTAAAATTGATTTTATGAGCTTGAACCGTCTCCGTCTGAATCAGACGGCAGAAAGTATATTTGAAGGAAGAGAAGCTTATAACCATGCTTCGCTCCGGGGAAGTCAGAATTTGTCTGTATGGAACCGCAATGGTGTTTTTTCTTTTTCTGCACCAAAGGTAATCCAAAACCCATATGGCACAACACCTCTCACTGCTTGTGTTATTTTTGATACCGAGAATCCCTGCCGTCTTACTTACACCGTAAAGGGGAGAAGGGACTTTTCTTATACCGATGGACAATATCACAGACACCATACGTTATTGATTCATGGTCTGTATCCGTCTGCTGAGAATCACGTTGTATTACAGCTTACCGATACAGATGGTGATCCGGTAGAAGAAAGGGAGCTGACCATTCAGACGGATCCTCTTCCAAAAGATTTTTTCGATGAAGATCAAACCCCGAACTATCCCTGCATACAGGATGAATATGGTGAAGTACGGTATTATCTCTCTATTCCTGCTTCTCATGAGGGCGTTATCTTTTTGCAGAACGGTCATCTGCTCGTCGTTGACCGGGAATTTATGACAATGGATTATCAGAATCCGTTTCCTACACATATGCATGAGGTGGGTCTAAATGGTTATGTACACAGAACCTATTATGTCGGGACAGGCATACAGGGAATACCTTGCGAATCTGCAAATGGCAACCTCTTTCTTCCCCTTTCCGAGCCATCGGATAAGGGTGAAAAATATATGGAACTGGACTGTACCAGCGGTGCGGTTATAAAACTCCATAATAAAATCACAGAAACATCTGTGCCGTTCACTCTTCAGGAGGAATGTTTTGGACAAGATGCCTTTGTCCCGGAGGAACCTGTATTGGCTGAGAACCCATTCACAACACTTGGCTGGCTGAATGCTCCCGGACTTCATAAAGGGGCCTCCATCCAAACGACAGATACCATATCGACAGAGCAGTTGTCTGACTTTTATGGTGTGGACGCCTTTTTAATGGGCGATACCTTATGTTTTCACATGAAAAAGGACGTACTACAGGAAGTTCTATTCTCAAAATTTGATATGATCTATCAGATGGATTTATCTTCCTATATTGAAAAAGAGCACCCGGAAGTGGATGCTCCTTATACCATTGCGATTCCTTTGACAGAAATGCACAGCGGAACCTATACGCTTGTTCTCCGGTTTGTGGGAGGAGAACAAACCGTTCTTTCGGATGCCGTTATGCTGTCAAGAAAGAGAACTTCTTAATCGTATATGAGGGAATCTCCCTTTTCTGCTGCACAGCACCGATCTATTCCCTCACTTCATATAAATAGCTGTTCCCTGCTTTTCCCACACGTTCGACCACTTCCAGATCAAAGAGAACATTTAATGCGGTCCGGGCATTTTTTACCGTTAGTTTTGACGCCTTGGCATACTCCTTTGAAGTAAAGCAGGAAAGCTCCGGCGGCACTAACATTCGATAATCCAAAGGACAATCAATCGTGAGGTCTTCTACCAGTTCTACGGGTATGCGGTCATAACGGCATGAGCCTTTCTTCCGATTCGCACTCCATCCATTTAACAGACGAAATTCTTCCACATCAATTAATAAAATCCGAATGGATAAATTCGGATTTTTTAAAAATGGTTTGATGCGGTATAACTCTTTAAAAACCGCCTGCGGTGTCCCCTTTTTGGGCGACTTATTCCGTTCCGTCACTTCTCCGGTTTCCTCATCCATCCAGTTCAGCCATTTTGTTGCCGGCACCGGATACACGATCGTAACATGATACAGGGGAAGAAAAGCATTCAGCTTTCCCCTCATTGTATTAAAGTTCGCTGTCTGAATCTCATAGATCTGTCCCTGACGGTACACATCTGCCACGTATCCTTCCAGTGGGACTTCATGATAATCTTCATCGGGCTCAATATAATTTTTAACCACGGCATGGAGCGTTTTTTCCCCTAACGTCCCAATGCCGTGGTTTTCTTGTTCTCTCGAAAGGATTTTTGCAACCGATTGATTAAATATTATTCTGTCCATAGTATGCATTTGCACCATGTTTTCTGAAATAATGTTTATCCATTAAATACTGCGGTGCACGCTGAACACGAGGATTCAATGTCAGGGTATGATGTGCCATCTCTGCTACTTTATCCATTACAACAGCATTGTAAACAGCATTTGCCGGAGAAGTTCCCCATGCAAATGGTCCGTGATTCTTAACAACGATACCCGGTACTTCCATCGGATCTTTATCACCAATTGTCTCAATAATGACAAGTCCGGTATTTCTCTCATAATCCAGATTAATTTCCTCTGCAGTCAAATCTCTTGTACACGGAATATCACCATAAAAATAGTCTGCATGTGTTGTTCCCATAGCAGGAATTGCCATACCTGCCTGTGCAAAGGTAACTGCCCATGTAGAGTGGGTATGTACGACACCGGCTAAATCCGGATATACTCTGTATAATTCAATATGAGTCGCGGTATCAGAAGATGGACGGTATTTTCCCTCAATTACGTTCTGGTCAAAGTCTACAACAACCATATCTTCCGGTGATAGCTCATCATATTCTACTCCGCTTGGTTTGATTACTACATAATTATTCTCACGGTCAATACCACTTACATTTCCCCATGTGTAAATAACCATGCCTTTTTCCTGAAGTTCCATGTTGGCTTCATATACATCTTTTTTCAACTGCTCTAACATAATAATCCTCCGTTCTGTCACAATCTCTGTGACCATATTTTATTCTGCCGTCTGGCTGTCATTCATATCTTTCATTATACCTTACAATTTCCCTTACTGCAACAAATTTTCTCTGATAAAACACACCTTACAAAAATCCCATGCTATGTAAAACATAAATCCATCCTGTCAGGGTCACCGCTGACAACAATGTCGTCAGCACAATGACACTGGAGGTCAGCACCGCATCGTTTCCTGTATTCTTCGCCATAATATAACAGGATACCGTGGCAGGCGAGCCAAGCATGATCAGAATTGCCATCAGTTCCTGATCGCGGTAACCGATATGTATAGCGAGAGGCAAAAAGAGTCCTGCCAATAATACCAGCTTTATGAATGAGGCAATAATGGTCGGTTTTATTTTCTTAATTGCCTGATATCCCTCAAACGTAGCGCCGATTGAAATCAGTGCTAACGGCGTCGCCGTATTGGCAATTCCCGCAATGGCTTTATTCATAAAGGCAGGAAAATGCCAGTGAAAGAAAGCGAACGGTAACGACACAAGAATACTGAGAAGTATCGGGTTCTTGATGACCTGAATCAAGGTCGTTTTTAAATCCGGTTTCCGTCCGCCGTTATCCCCTTTTAATGTCAAAATAATAACAGCAAAAATATTAAAGAGCGGCACTGCCCCGATAATCATAAGGGGAGCCATCCCCACACCGTCGAACATATTGTCAATAAAAGCAAGGCCGAGGATTGCCGCACTGCTCCGATAGGAAACCTGTATAAATGCCCCCTGCTCGGATTGATTCTTCATGAACAGGCTGGTCAGTCCCCATATAGCAAGAATCACCACCAGAGTGACCAAAAAACAAAAGAGAACATAGCCACCATTAAAGTTCGAGCGAATATCATTCTCCGTCAAATCCTTAAACACTAATGCCGGCAGTGCAACAACAAAGACATATTTGTCGGCAATTTTTGTAAAATGATGATCAATAATATTCAATTTCTGCAGCACCTTTCCCACGATTATCATAAGAAAAATCGGGAGGGTGGCATTCAGACTGTATAAAAAATTGTCCATTGTCTTATTTTCCTATCTATATGTATTCGTTTTAACACCCTATGATTCTACCATTATATGATGTCAGGGTCAAAAGGTCAACATTGCACGAAAGCAATCCGTGGACATCCGTCAGGGTCAAACGGTATTTCAGCCCCGTAACATTCCCCACAGAAACAGCCGGACATCCCTGCCCGGCTGTTCTTTTAAAAATCTGAATTCACAAGAGGACTTCCCATGATGATATGAGTAACATCTTTTTCCTCATCATAATTCATCGCAACGGTCAAATTAATAGATTTTCCATTGACCTTCCGCACGGTATCAATTCCATTCGTATAACCATATGCCACATAACTTTGTTTCAGTTTTCCCGTGTCATAAAAATCTGCTGCCATTTTCTTAAATCCTACAAACGGAGTTTCTGAACTGTCCAACACAACTCCACCGCCCATTTGACGGAATAATGACTCTGCCAGCTCCCGCTTCGCCTTATCACTAAGTTTGCCGGAAACCTCTCCCTCCCTGATGTCATTTCCTTCTTTTGTATTCCGGGAGTCCTTTTCACTTTCTGAAACGGTTACCGTAACCTGATTTCTTGCAAATGCCTGCGTAAAATCGTTATGGGAAACATGCCATCTCGTTAATAATATCTGAAGCAGCACAATCGCCCACAAAACTGCTGCGGCACCAATTGCACATTTAAATTTCGCGTTCATGTTCAACCTTCTTTCTATTTCCAAAGCCACCAAATATTGTTTTGACTTTGTAATAGCATTTCCCTCTTTCTCTATTTTTATTCATAATATAATTAACAATTTGTCAAACATGATCGTACGCATTTTCTATCGAACTTTTGAAAGAAATTCTCTTAATCTTTCATTCTTTGGATTTTCAAAAAATGCTTTCGGTTCATTTTCTTCCATTATATTTTTTTCATCAATAAAAATCACACGATTTGCCACGTCTCTGGCAAAACCCATCTCATGGGTAACAACAACCATCGTCATGCCATCCTCTGCCATTTCCTGCATAAGTGCCAGAACTTCTCCTACCATCTCGGGATCAAGAGCAGAAGTCGGCTCATCGAATAACACCAGATCCGGATTCATGGCAATCGTCCGGGCAATGGCAATGCGCTGTTTCTGACCACCGGATAAGTTATTCGGATAGGCATCTGCCTTGTCGGCAAGTCCTACACGGACCAGCAGCTCATCTGCCCTTTGGGAAGCTTCTGCTTTTGTCATCATTTTATGCTTCACCGGTGCCAGCATTATATTTTCCTTCACCGTTTTATTCGGAAACAGGTTGAACTGCTGGAATACCATCCCAATCTTACGGCGAATCTCATTGATATTTATTTTTTCATTTACAATGTCGGTGCCCTCGAATATAATTTCACCGGAATCCGGCTCCTCCATAAGATTCAGAGAACGCAGAAAAGTAGATTTCCCACAGCCGGATGGACCTACAATGGCAATTACTTCTCCTTTGTAAATATTCGTGGAAAGGTTTTCTAAAACTACGTGGTTCCCAAAGGATTTACACAGATCCTTCACCTCAATTAATACTTCTCTATCTTGCATCACGTTTTAACCTCCTCTCCAAACGGTTTACCAGTGCCGTCATAATCATTACAGTGATCAGATACATAAGAGCTACGGAGAACAACGGAACCATTGCTTCATATGTGTTTCCACGGATAATATCTCCCGCCTTTGTTACATCAATCATACCAATATATCCCACAATGGAACTTTCTTTGAGCAGAGCAATAAATTCATTGCACATTGCCGGCAGAGAGTTCTTAATTGCCTGTGGGAAAATGATATACTGCATCGTCTGCCGGTATGTAAATCCAAGACTTCTTCCTGCCTCAAACTGTCCAATATCCAGTGCCATAATTCCAGACCGGATTACCTCTGCTACATAGGCAGCGGAATTTAAACCAAAAGCGAGTATCGCTACAATAACCGGGTTCACGTTCACGCTGGCAAAAACAACATAATACATAATCAACAGCTGCACTAATACCGGCGTTCCACGAAATAGGGTAAGATAGATTTTTACAACGGTATTGGCAGCACGAAGAATAACATGCTTCTTTCCGATCATATCATAAGCTGCACGAATCGCCGCCATGACAAATCCGAGCATAATTCCGATAATTCCGGCAAAAAGAGTAATCAGTACCGTATTTAGCATTCCCTGTGGGAAATATTTCCAACGAGCCTTTTCCACGAAACACTGGTAGAATTTCTGTCCCAGACTGGCTTTTTCCCCGCTCTCTTTATCTTTTACAATAATAACCTGCTTTGATGTGGTATAAGAATTGGTAAAATCGATGTTCTTCAACCGGTCCTCGGTCACCGTCATACCGGCAATTCCCATATCTGCTTTCCCGGACTGGACTGCCACAATAATAGAATCAAATTCAATATCGGAAATCTTCAGCTTCATATCAAGCTTGTCCGCAATCGCCTGAGCGATATCCACATCGATTCCCACTGCCGTATTTCCCTCATAGTATTCATAAGGTGGAAATGCCACATTGGTCGCCATCGTCAATGTACCATTCGCTTCCGTAACGCCAGCCTTTTTCTTGTATGGTGTTTTCCCTTTTGTTTCATCCCCGATATAGTTATCAATAATATCCTGTAAGGTCCCTTCCTCTTTTAACTCACTGAGGGCCTTGTTAATTTTATCCTTCAGCCCGGTATTTCCCTTGGCCACACAAATTGCATAATCCTCCAAGGCAAATTCCTGCTTCAGAATGGATAGATCCGTATTCTTTTCTACAAATGCCTTTGCCGGCTGTTCATCAATAATCACACAGTCGATCTTACCCTGACGAAGAGACTGTACCGCATCGGTTCCCTTATTAAAGCGGGTGACCTTTGTTCCGGCATCATCTCCCTCATAATCCGAGGCATAAATATCACCTATCGTACCAATCTGCACTCCGATATTCTTGCCGGCCAAATCATCTACCGACTGAATTTTAACCGGTTGTGCTTCCTCTTTCTTACCGCAGGCACATGCCGTCACAGCAGCAGCAAATACTGCCATAAAAAGCAGTATCGTCCGCAGCCGGATTTTGTTCCCCTGCCAAAATTGTCTGTTCATAACTTTTACTTTTCCTCCAATCCTGCTAACTTTTTGCTTTCTCTTATATAGATTAGCATACTTTTCCCTTTTTTCCAATATAACTTTTTAGGTGTTTGTGTCAAACATTCATTGGCTTTTTTTCAAGTTCCGTATTTCAATGAATAAGTTTTCATTGAAATACGGGAACGCTGAAAGAATTGAAAATATGTTGCAGGAATTATAATGAAATTTATGAAATATTCTGATATAATTGAGAGGGAGAAAAAAGTAACGGCATTCTCGTTTTAGGAAGTATAGAATTTTTCGGAGGTATCTGGCAATCAAAGTTACATTTATTGGACCAAAGTATTGACTTGACCTTGACAGATTTTTCGGAAAATATGGTCTCTATTGCCAAAAATGCTTTAGGAGAGCAAAATCATATTTCGTATGGTGTAGTAAATATTGAAAACATACCTTATACAGATAACTGTTTTGACAGGGTCATCGCAAATATGATGTTATATCATGTTTCTAATCTGGATAAGGGATTATCGGAAGTAAAACGGATATTGACTCAGGATTACGAAGATTCGTTGGCAATTACAGATATTGACGATGTGTTGAATTATATTTATTCTTTAACCAATATGTCATCCATTGCTGAACTGGAAAGACAGTCTTTAAAAGAAGTTTTAGAAAAAGAAATGGTAAATGGAGTTCTGAACATACCAAAAGAATATGGGATGTTTATTTGCACGAAATAATGATTTGGAGGTATTAAACGATGCAGGAAATATTGGATAAATATTGGGAAGCTGTTTCAAAAAACTATATGTTTTACAAAAAAGAAACCATAAAAAGTGCAGTAGATGATTTTGATAAAATAAAAAAAGAAAATCCTGATTTTGATCCGGACAAGCTGGCAAGAGAGTATGCGAAAGAGCATATTTGCATAGATGGATCAGAAGAATATAAAATAGCATACAGATATGATTGCTTCAAAAATGAGATACATTCTCTGGTAGTGGGTTCGCATAATATCATGGATGCTACTTTCCGTTGGAATCCAGACATAGATTGCTGTGCTGTGGTGCAGAGGCTCATTCAGAACAAAGATTGGAACGGATTAAATAATCTTATCTATCAGCTACTCAGAATAAAACTGATTCCTAATAATCTCAGTAACGGTTATGATCATAGTTTTTACTTTCATGAAATTCTCTTAGCATATCTTTGTGGAGAAAGAACAGTATTTGAAAAAATAAATACAAAGAAGAACGGACTGGGGAATAATGGGTATCGCCCTTATGTGCTATGTAATAACATATTAATTGCAAAGCATTATAAAGATGATAGTAAGCTGCTTACTTCACTAGAGAAGGCAGAAGCTTATGCAAAGACGAAAGCAGCAAAATGGCACATTGCATTATGTAATTTTTTTGTCGGACTCGGTAAAAAGGATTTTGAACGGATAAATAAAAGTTTAGCTGATTTTTGTAAACTTTCAAAGCGGCTGCATCATGACTATCCACTGGAGAAGGAATTGGCGGTTATGGCTTTGGGTCTCTATATGATCGCTGTAGAGTGGCTTGGTGAAGAAGAAATAAAATTAATAAAAATGCCGGAAGAAAGGCGTTTTTGCAAAGAGTATGTATTGTGGCGCATGGAAAATAAAAATCCAGAACGGAAGCTGTTTTTTCGTTATCCAGAGGAATATGGCATTTTAAATGTTATGCTTGAAACCGATCTTCCAGATATGATTCTTTACGAGAAGACGGAGTATGGGCATACGAAGAGATATGAAGATCATAGGACACGTTTCCTTCTATTTGTTGAAGCGCTGGAAAAGAATTTGAGGAATATGTAAGAAAGACAAATGACAGTGGACTTGTCGATACATTGTGCAGGATTATGGATTAGTTTGTAATTATGAATAGTATAGAAGGAGAACGCTCATGAAGAAGAACATACCAACAATCGAGGAAATTAAAGATCTAGTGGAAAAAAGGAGAACATTATCAACGACCAAATGGAGCGAAGTTGCCGCCCGGTATTCAGGAAAAGAAGTTTGGATCAGAAGCGATTACATGACAGAGCATCTTCTGGAGAATGCTCCGGAACACAGGTATGAGGATGTGTGGAAATTTGCCCGAAAACTGAATTCCTATTGGCATTGTCCGGTCAAGCCGGCGGAGTACGCAAGAATGAGTGCATATGCGGAGGATGAAGAACTTGTTGCTGTCACACTGAAAGCATTAAATGATGAAGAGTATCCATTTGAGGAAGAAAAACGGGAATTCATCACCTATTTTTATGCGGTGGCATTAATATCACAGTCGAATCATCACCGGGAGGAATGTCTTGAAACATTGGAACGGCTGACCCGGTTCTTTATAAAAAATAAACCCTTTACTTATGATGCTCTGCTGCGGAATATGGAGGTTTTATCAAAGAAGTTTCCGGACTTAAAACCATTTGCAGTGGAATTGGGAAAGAAGATATAAGAATATATGGAAATAAGGGAAATTAAAAAAGACAAAAAACAATTTCTTTCGTTGCTATTATTGGCAGATGAACAAGAAAATATGATAGACCGATATATTGATAAGGGCACAATGTATGTATTAGATGATGAAGAAATTGTGTGTGAATGTATTGTAACGGATGAAGGTAATGGTATTCTTGAAATCAAGAATATTGCCACAAGACCAGACTGTCAAGGCAAGGGGTACGGAAAAGCACTAATTGATTTTGTCGCTATGAAATATAAAGGCCAGTATTCCGTTTTACAAGTTGGAACAGGTGATAGTCCACTGACAATTCCTTTTTATGAAAAATGTGGATTTGCCCGTTCACATAGCATTAAAAATTTTTTTACAGATAACTATGACCACCCAATATATGAAGGTGGTGTCCAACTCGTGGATATGATCTATTTAAAGAGATTTCTTACGGAGGAGGAATCAAAGAGATGAAGATACTCAAAAAAAACAGCACATCCGCATCTTTAGCAACGGATGTGCCATACATTCTTAATCTTCATACCTCTTAAAAATCACACTGGAGTTCTGTCCTCCAAATCCAAAGGAATTACTCATTGCCACTTTGACCTCTTTCTTTTGTGCCTCACCCTGTACATAATTCAGCGGCACACATTTTTCATCAACATGATCAAGATTCAATGTCGGCGGCACAATGCCCTCGCGAATACACTGAATACAAGTAATTGCCTCCGTAATTCCTCCCGCTCCCATCATATGACCGGTAGCTCCCTTTGTAGAAGTAACTGCCATTTCCTTTGCATGGTCACCAAACAATTCCGCAATCGCATTGGTCTCAATCGGATCTCCTATTGGCGTAGCGGTTCCGTGGGTATTGATGTAATCCACATCAGAAACAGAAAGACCGGCGTGCTCAATCGCCTTTTCCATACAGAATACAGCACCGATTCCCTCTGGATGCGGACTCGTTACATGATAACCGTCGGTACAGTTCGAGAATCCTGCCAGTTCACAAAGAATATCAGCACCACGTTCTTTGGCGTGTTCCTCTGTTTCAATCATTAAGGCCCCGCCGCCCTCACCGATGACAAAACCGTCACGGTCTTTATCAAACGGCCGGCTGGCTCCCTGCGGGTTATCGTTATTGGTTGACAATGCATGGGCAGAGCTTAGTCCTAAGATAAACAACGGTGCTAAAGCGGATTCTGTTCCCATGGCAAGAACGGCATCTGCCTGACCCGACATAAGAAGCATACAGGCTGTACTGATCGCATCTCCCCCGGAAGAACATGCGGTACTTACCGTAAGGCTAGGCCCCCGGTATCCCTTTTCAATGGCGACCTGTGCCGCTGCCTCATTGCCGATTATTTTTGGCACGAACCGCGGACTTACTTTTTTGTGCTCCCCCTTACTGACACCATCTTGTGTTTCAGTAATCGGAGCAATACCTCCCAGAGCAGTCCCCACTACAATGCCCATCCGCTCCGGGTCAGCAATCCTATCATCCCCTGCCTGTGCAATTGCCTCCATTGCAGCAGCATAGCCATACTGCATAAACACATCCATTTCACGGGTAAGTTTCTTCGGCATATACTGTAAGGCATCAAAATTCTTTACTTCTGCTGCAATTTTCACCGGCAGCTCTGTTGTATCAAAACGGGTAATCTTACCTACTCCGCATTTTCCTGCCACTAGATTGTTCCAATACTCATTAACGCCGATACCAATTGGTGTTACCGCCCCCATTCCAGTAATGACAAGGCGACTATTATTCGTCTTCATTTTCATTCCAGTCGTTCTCCTTAATTTCTTTTCTGCGGATCTTTCCACTGATGGTCTTTGGCAATTCCTTCGTAAAATCAAGAATTTTAGGCCATTTGTAAGATGCAATATTTTTCTTCAGCGATTTCATAATCTCACTTTTTAACTTATCGGATGCTTCTGCCCCGTTCGTCAGCACGATACTGGCTTTAATTGCCTGCCCGCGGATCGGATCAGGCACAGAAGTGACGGCGCACTCCAATACATATGGAAGTTTCATAATTTCATTTTCAATTTCAAACGGTCCGATCCGGTATCCGCTGGATTTAATAACATCATCGGTGCGCCCGACATACCATAAATAACCATCCTCATCATAGTAAGCCGTATCCCCGGTATGATAATATCCGTCATGCCATGCGGCAGCTGTCTTTTCCTCATCTCCGTAATATTCCATGAAAAGTCCGTTCGGCGTATTTTTCTCTGTACCAATTACAATTTCGCCTTCTTCTTCCGGCTCTGCAATTCTTCCATCCGGCATCATGACTTTTACATTATATTGCGGACTTGGCTTACCCATAGAACCCGGTTTTGGTGTATCTCCTTTCAGATTCCCGATCGTCAGTGTTGTCTCTGTCTGACCAAAGCCCTCCATAATAACAAGTCCGGTCTTATTCTTGAATTTTTCAAAAATTTCAGGATTCAATGCTTCTCCTGCCGTTGTTACATTTTGCAGAGAGGACAGATCATACTGGTCCAGTTTCATATGAACCATAACACGATACACGGTAGGTGGTGCACAAAATGTTGTTATTTTATATTTCTCTATCATGCGGAGAATCTCTTTGGCATCAAAATCATCAAAATCGTAGGTAAAAATACAAGCTTCGCACAACCACTGTCCATAAATTTTACCCCACAATGCCTTTCCCCAGCCAGTATCGGAAATGGCAAAATGAATCCCGTCCGGGTCGACCTGATGCCAGTATTTTGCCGTAATGTAATGTCCCAAGGGATATTTGAAATTATGTGTTGTAATTTTCGGATAGGAAGTAGTTCCGGAAGTGAAAAACATAATCGACGGATCGTCTCCATGAACCGCAGCCTCACCTCTTGGCCGCTTAAAATGACTGGAAAAATATTTCACTTCTTTATTAAAGCTGTGCCATCCTTTACGGCTGGCTCCTACCATAATTTTCACTTTCAGATCTTTATAACTTCTGGTCGCCTTATCTACTTCACGGGAGACCTGACCGTCCGCCGTACATAAAATGGCATCCACATTTCCCGCCTTAAAGCGGTATTCAAAATCAGATTTTAATAGTAAATTTGTAGCCGGAATTGCCACAGCACCGATTTTGTGCAGGGCCAGAAGAGCAAACCAGAACTGATAATGGCGTTTCAGCACGAGCATTACACGGTCGCCTTTTCGGATTCCTAAATATTGGAAATAATTTGCTACTTTAGAAGAGTAACGAGACATATCATAAAAGGTAAAAGAGCGTTCCTTTCCTTCACGGGAAATATGAAGCATTGCTACTTTATCCGGACACTTTTTTGCCATTTTGTCCACAACGTCATAGGCAAAATTGAAATTATCATCATTTACAAATTCGATGTTCTTTAATACTCCGTTGCTGTCTTCCTCCACCTTAATGAATGGAGCTGCAATCGCATCTTTGTTCATGCTCATACTGTCATCCTTTCTTAACAATTATGCTTGTGGTTTTCAAAACCACCTCTTAAAGTAAAGAGTACATCATCCATATAGCTTTGTCAATTAAAAATATGTAAAAAGACACATTTTCTTCTATTTTATTAATAAAGAAGTATTTTTTATGTAAAGAACAAAATAAATAATTTGAATTTACCTATCTTATGTGATAAAATGGAAGCGCTACGTGAAAACATATACATGTACACGGTTTTTGTGTGCAGAATGGAGGATAATGTTATAATGTTCAAAATTGTAGAGAAAAAGTCCTTAAATCCAACAGTTGCAAAAATGACTGTGGAAGCTCCTCTCATTGCGAAAAAAGCAGAGCCCGGACAATTTATCATTTTTCGTGCAAAGGAAGATAGTGAAAGAATTCCTTTGACCATTGCGGATTTTGACAGAAAAGCCGGAACGGTAACCATTATTTATCAGATTGTTGGTGCCGGTACAATGGAACTGGATTCTCTGAATGAAGGGGAATACATTCACGATTTTGTAGGTCCACTGGGTGTTCCAACCCGCACAGAAGGTTTAAAGAAGGTTGCCGTAGTAGGCGGTGGTGTAGGCTGTGCCATTGCATATCCTGTGACCAAAAAACTTCATGAGATGGGTGCTGAGGTTCACGCAATCGTTGGTTTCCGTAATCAGGATCTAGTAATTTTGGAGGATGAGTTCAAAGCAGCAAGCGATCGGCTTGTCATGATGACAGATGACGGAAGCTATGGAGAAAAAGGTCTTGTAACGGACGCTTTGGAGAAATTAATTAACGAGGGAAATGAGTATGACGAGGTAATTGCCATCGGACCATTGATTATGATGAAATTCGTATGTCTTACGACAAAAAAATATGATATTAAAACCGTTGTCAGCATGAACCCGATTATGATTGACGGTACCGGTATGTGCGGTGGATGTCGTCTGACCGTTGGCGGTGAAACGAAATTTGCCTGTGTGGACGGTCCTGACTTTGACGGCCATTTGGTAGATTTTGACGAGGCCATGCACCGCGGAACGATGTATAAAGAATTTGAAACTCATGCCCGCGAGGAAGCTTGTAATTTGCTGAAGAAGGGGGACAAATAATCATGGCAGAAAAAAATATGGATATGAATAAATGTCCTATGCCGGTTCAGGATCCGGATGTAAGAAATAAAAATTTTGACGAAGTTGCTCTTGGCTATACTTATGATATGGCAGTTAAGGAAGCTCGTCGTTGTTTAAATTGTAAAAACAAACCATGTGTCAGTGCCTGTCCGGTACAGATAGATATCCCGGCATTTATCGAGCGTGTGGCAAATGAAGATATGGAGGGAGCATTTGAAATTCTTTCCCAATCCACTTCCCTTCCTGCTGTCTGCGGTCGAGTGTGTCCACAGGAGAACCAATGTGAAGGAAAATGTGTCCGCGGTATTAAAGGCGAGCCTGTGGGCATTGGACGTCTGGAGCGTTTTGTTGCAGACTATCACAGAGAAAACTGTAAAGAAACTCCTGTGAGACCAGAGCCAAATGGTCATAAGGTAGCGGTTATCGGTGCTGGTCCAAGTGGTCTGACGGTTGCCGGTGACCTTGCTAAAATGGGTTATCAGGTAACAATTTTTGAGGCACTTCATCTTGCTGGCGGTGTTCTGGTATATGGTATTCCGGAATTCCGTCTTCCGAAGGCAATTGTTCAGAAAGAAATTGATAACTTAAAAGCAATCGGTGTTGATATTCAGACCAATATGGTCATTGGTAAAGTTCTGACCATTGATGAAATTTTTGAGATGGGTAACGAAGCTATTTTTGTTGGTTCCGGTGCCGGCCTTCCGAGATTCATGAATATTCCGGGTGAGAGCTTGAAGGGAGTATATTCTGCCAATGAATTCTTGACCCGTATTAACTTAATGAAGGCTTATACCGATGGCAGTAAAACCCCAATTCAGCATGCAAAGAAAGTTGCTGTCGTTGGTGGAGGAAACGTGGCAATGGATGCTGCCCGCAGTGCCAAACGTCTTGGTGCAGAGGAAGTTTATATTGTTTACCGCCGTGGTATGGAAGAGCTTCCTGCCCGTAAGGAAGAGGTTGAGCATGCAGAGGAAGAAGGCATTATCTTTAAAACACTGAATAATCCGGTAGAAATCCTCGGCAATGATGAAGGTATGGTATGTGGAATGAAGTGCATTGAAATGGAACTTGGCGAACCGGATGAAAGCGGACGCCGCAGTCCGGTGGAAAAAGCAGGCAGTGAATTTGTTCTAGATGTTGATTCCGTTATTATGTCGATTGGAACCAGTCCAAATCCATTGATTCGTTCAACAACCCCTGGATTGGAAGCCAATAACCGTGGCTGCCTCATTACAAAAGATGATTCCGGTCTTACAACCCGTGAAAACGTATATGCTGGTGGTGACGCTGTAACAGGTGCCGCAACCGTAATTCTCGCCATGGGCGCAGGAAAAGCTGCTGCAAAGGCGATTGATGAGGCAATACGAGGTTAAATTAAATTTTGCAACATGATTAGAAAAGACTGCCGCATCACAACGGATGCGGCAGTCTTTTCTATTATCTATTTCATGATGCATATCTTTTTCAAAATTTCTTATACTATTAATATAAGTGTTACAATTTCTAGTTTCTCAGGAGATTATTGCATTGCTTCCTACGCTTGCGCTTCGGAATGGAGGTTTTTTATGTCCACAACATCCACTGTCCCAAAAAAATATTATATTGGCGGCTTTTTGTTCGTTTCCCTCTTAGGAACACTGGGACATTTTTTTTATAACTGGAGCGGTCAGAACCCTGTTTGGGGACTTTTCTTTCCCGTCAATGAATCCACTTGGGAACATATGAAGCTTGTCTTCTTCCCCATGCTTTTATGGACCGGACTTTTTATGCATCTGTTCCAAAAAAGCAACCCCTGCTTCGTCTTTCTCTCACTCTGTGCTGCTCTATTTGGAACCAGTCTGATTCCCATTCTTTTTTACAGCTACCGTGGTATTCTCGGCTATAGCCTTCCGGCAGCCGATATCAGCACCTTTTACATCAGTGTTTTTTTAATGTTTATTCTACTTTATAAAATACAAAATAAATGCTTTAAAAAAATGGTAAATGCTTTTATTATTGCACTTACCATTCTTTTCTTCCTTGGATTCGTTGTATTCTCCTATCATGCCCCGGAATTAGGGATTTTTGAAAATCCGGTTTCTACTGCAGACAATTAACGGCAACCATCTTCCTATTTTCTGATTTTCCTTTTGATCTGTTCCGGATTCATGCAGTTCAAAATTGCCGTCTCTTCTGTTATCAATCCCTTTTGAACAAGATTTACAATATACTGGTCCATGGAGACCATTCCAAGATTTCCAGACGTCTGAATGACATTATCAATCTGATAATTCTTGCTGTCACGAATCATGTTACTGATTGCCGGTACCGTCTTCATGATTTCCAATGCCGGAATCATGCCGCCTTTGGCACAGGGCAGCAGCTGTTGGGATACAATGCAGTCCAGTACAAGAGAAAGCTGAATCTTAATTTGGTCCTGCTGGTCTGCCGGAAAGGAATCTACAATACGGTCAATCGTATTAACAGCACCTTTCGTATGAAGGGTTGCTATCACAAGGTGTCCTGTCTCCGCAGCCGTCATCGCCGTACGGATTGTCTCTGCATCCCGCATCTCCCCTAAGAGAATCACATCCGGTGCCTGACGAAGGCAGGCCCGCAGGCCCGTCAGATAATTATCCGTATCAATGGCTACCTCTCTCTGACTGACAATTGATTTTTTATTTTTATGTAAATATTCTATCGGGTCCTCCAAAGTAATAATATGAGCCTCCCGATTCTCATTAATCGCATCAATAATACAAGCCTGCGTAGTAGACTTACCACTGCCGGCAGTACCGGATATTATAATCATTCCATGCTGTAATTTAGACAACTCAATAATATCATCTGGAATCCCCAGCTGTTTATGGTCAGGAATGCTGAAAGCAACCACACGGATGACCGTTGCCTGTGAACCACGCTGCATATAGGCATTCACACGAAATCTTGCCAAGGTATCCACAGCAAAGGAAAAATCATCATCTCCCTTTTGCAAAAAATGCTCCTTGGAGCGCTTGGCATAACTGTAAATCTCATCAATAAAATAGGAGGTTTCGGTCGGTGTCAGTTTCGTCGTATTATCCATTGGACGAATTTCCCCATCCACTTTATAACTCAAATATCCTCCGGCAATGATAAAAATATCTGAAGCACTGTCCTGTACTGCTCTCTTCAAAACTTCTTCCAAATTTGTCATTGTTGTATTCATTCCTTTCACTACTCATTAATCTCTGTTCCTTCGAATACTTCGATCGAATCATCGGCTTTCCACTCACCGACATAAGTTTTTTTCCACTGTTTGATCCTGTACTTGTCATTCTGAATTTCAACCTTGACCTGTATTTCCTGTTTATCATCAATTTTACAGGAGTAGCTGTATTCGTTATAACCGGATTTCATAACTCCTTCCGGAATCTCCCCACTGCGGAGCTTCCCAAGTATCTCCTCCGCCTCTGTATCCGCTCTGTAATAATTTTGCGTTGCTGTAATGGTCTTATCCGCCAGTGTCCGGTCTGCCTTTGCTGTCGACAGAGACAAAAGGGCAAATACAATAAAACAAAGTACCGCAAATATTGTTAATATGGAACTTCCGCCTACCGAAGTGAAGGACATTTTTTTTCTTTTCACGAATCTTCCCCCTTCTGCCATGCTGCTTCCATACGATAAATTTCCTCACCATCTGTCTCACAGACACGAATCGTTGCCTTTTGGATATAATCCGTATATTCTGTCACTTGAAGAATTAACCTCATTTCTTCCTTTTCATACGAAATAACAAGTCCATCCTCCTGACACTCCCCGCCAAGAATCTCACATACCTTATCCAGATCCCCCTGATTATCTTTACAGTATTCAGTTACCGCCTGTGCCTTGTTCATTGCGATTTCTGTCCGGTCACCTTTCTTGGACAACTGATCCGAATATACAAATGCCTGCATACACACCGCAGAAGCCAAGGCAAACACAAGTATCATGATGCTCTGCTCCATTAGTGCCAACGGAGCCTTGCTTCTCTCGTGTATACTCATCGAATCACCCCGCTTCCGCTGCGAAGTGCCACTGTCATTGTCCCTTCCCTGCCCTCTGCATCCCTTGCTGTAATTTCCACTACATTTCCGTTCATCTGAAAGGAAAGCCCTTTCGCCTCCATAACCGGACTTCCTGCCTCGGGATCAATTTTATTATCCGCTAAAGTAAGTAATTCATAAATATAATTGTCATAATAATAAATCCGGGTATCATATACTTCCCCCTCAATGTTCTGATACATGTGGAGGGTATCAATGCCATCGGGGGTATCTGCTTTTGTAAACCCACCGACTTCCAGTGCACCAATGCTGTCATTATCCCGAATTTTGGCACACACATAAGAAGTAATAATCCGACGATTATAGGATTCTTCATCCCGTTCTACCAGCTTCCTATAACTATTGGCACCCAGTGCAAGAACAGCTACAATTGTCACTGCAAAAACAGCAAAGAGCACAAGTACAAAAGCACTTTCAATATTATGTTTTTGTGATTTCATCTTTGCCATAGCATTCTACCACCTTTACTGACTACATCTCTATTCCTCTTCTTCTGACGGAATTGTCTGAGATTCCATAACGGTAATATTTGGCATCAGATTGCTTCCCTGTACTTCATAAAATACCATAAAACGTTCTTCATCAATCTGAATTCCATAATTTTCTTTTAAATAATCAATACTGGGAGGATAAACACCCTCTGTTGCATAGCAGGTCACCACCGCTTTACGTATCGACGAATCTAATTGCTTCAAACTTTCTGCCTGCTGCCCGGTCCCCATTTTGTCTGTTGCTTTGCACAAGAAAAACACCGCTAAAGCCAGAGCGGCAAAAAGTACCAATATTTTTATAAGGTTTGACTGTATCAATCGTTTCATTTTTCTATCCAATCGAAGACATAATATGAATTAACGGAAGCATAACTGCAATCAAAATTACACCGACCAAAAGGGAAGTAATAACAACAATTGTCGGCTCTATCCTGCCGACCTTCCGCTCCAGATCCGTCTGGACACTGTCATCCATCCGGCGTGCAATTTCTTCCATGGCAGTATCGGAAGTACCACTTTTTGCACCAAGGTCCAGAATCCGGCAATAAGAAGCCTCTAAAATCTGATTCTCTTTGAAAGATTCTGCCATTGGTTCACCCGTCTCAAGCATTTCCAGACAGTTCTCAAATCTTTTTCTGGTTTTTTTATTTGCCCCCTGAAATAACATCGCTGTGCGGAATGCTTCTTCGGTATTCAGACCACTGAGCATTCCCATTGCCATAGCAGACGTAAATCTTGCCTCTGCCAATTTGCGGCTAATGCCGTGGCTTCCGAACACCCGCTTATACAGATTCAATAACGCTCCCCGAATTGTACTGCTGCATCCCACAATGACCACAATCACTGCAATAACACCTAAGACCGCACATAGCACCGGCATAATACTGCCTAATGTATTTCCTAATTGCAACAGCATCTGTGCCGTACCGCTCATTGTTCCGCCCAACTGTTCATATACCTGATTAAAAATCGGCAATACCTTCACCAGCAGAACAACAATGATAACTAACATTAAAATCATCAAAATGAACGGATACAGTAAAGCACTGCGAATCTGATTAGAAAGCTGCATCTGTCTGTCGTAGTAAGAAGACAGCGATTGAAAAGACTGTTCCTGACGTCCTGACTGCTCACCGGTTTCAATCATATCTCCCACATACTTTGGAAACCTGCCGGATTCGCGAATTGCCTCGGAAAACGGTTTTCCTTCTGAAAGCAGCTCTGCCATATCGGTCAGCATCTTCTTATTTTTCTTATCGGATTCATCTTCTGATAAAAGATACAATCCATCCTCTATACCAATTCCTGCGTGAAGAAGCAAGGACATCTCCAAACAAAAGGAAGAGATATACTCATTACTCAAAATTTTCTTCTTCATAATTTCCCCCATTCCGGAACATTAGCGGAGAATGCCATTAATAACTGTATTTTGCCTTATAATTACGTCCATTTCCAATGTACTTCATAATTGACTTACTGGATTTACTTGTGGAGGCAAAAGTAGGATCCATCAATTTCCATTTTTTTCCGTTAAAATATATAGCTCCTGTAATCCAGCCTTTTTTCTTGGAATACACATTAATCCATGCATGATAAGCATTTCCGGTATAACCGATTACCAGCTTTGTTGCCACACCCTGACTGCGCAGCATGGCAGTCATAACAGCAGCATAGTCAAAGCATATGCCTTTTTTCTTTTTGTAAACTTTATTCAGATTCGGCAGATATCCGGTCTTAACACTTTTTGCTAACTTCTTGTCATATTTAAAATTTTTTATCACATATTTGTAGATTTTCTTTACTTTCGCAATCTCCGATTTCGATTTTTTAGTAAGGCTGGCTGCCTTTTTCACTACTTTTGTTTTTTTGTTATAATTCACATACTGATTAGGGCGGAGATACGGTGCAAACTGACTCGAAAGAGTTACATCAATCGAGACAGACATCACAACCGAATATTTATTCCCTTCAATCTGTTGGTTTACCGTAATTTTATAAGTACCATCGCCCTCTGTCAGCGGAATTACTTCATATTTCCCTGTTCGCAGTGTATACGTATAGGTCTTATCTTTCTTCCCGTTCGCAATCGTCTGAACTTTAATCAGCTTATCCGTTTCTTCATTATACTTCACCATGACATAACCATCTTTTGTATTGGAATAATCAATGATACATTTATCATTTTCCTCTACCAGCACTCCCGATGCTTTCGTGGGATAAATTTTTGTCTTTGCTTCCGCCTTCTGCTGCGGAAGCAGTGAAACAATCACAGTCAGTGCTAATATAATTCCCAGCATTCTTTTCATTGCAATCTCTCCCTTCCAGTTAATACCACAATTTTATCACTTTTTGACTTAAAAATAAAGTACATTCTATTATAATCTATTATAACAAAGAAATGTCATAAAACTATGTCACATTATGATTTCTCTATGAAGTAATTGTGCATAAATTTCCCGTTTCGACACCCCTCTGTCTTTTATCACAAAATATAGGTAAATGTAAAGGAAATTTCCCGTATTTCACGCAAAAACAAAACACTCGAACAGCCGCTCCCGCTTAATCAATCACGTAGCACTAAGGGTGTGCCGACCACGCACACCTCTTAGTGACGCAATTGAAATACTGTTCTCATTGTTTTGTTTCTACGTGAAATACTGTGCAATTACAGATGTGCCTTCTCTACCAAACACAAACTTAGGGTTCGTACTTCAGATAACTATTGTGGGGAATTACATAAGTATAACCAAGTCGAGGTTGTTCAAGTATTTTCACCTCACTATCTTCCTTTCCTTTTATATGATATATGGTAAAAGTATATCCATCTTCATCCTCATGATGTTCCATCATCTCCCCAAGCATTTCCTTATCAATCTTTTCTCTTAATTTTTCTTTCTCAAAAACAATTTTTTCCCACTCCTGCTGTTTTTGACTTTTATCAATTGGATGTAAAATAATATACATCACCCCATTACTCGTAATAAGTGATTTTGACATATTGCTCTTCTCTGTATTGTTATCCGTACATGCTGATAAGCTGAACATGATACACAACATTAACATACTTATTTTTAATTTAGACATAAGCAATACCTACTCTCTATATTTATAACGCTTTCTGCTAGCATTGATACTTGTATTACATATTTTTTTATACATATCAACATCATCGTTATTCCAAAACATCCCATAGTCAATCTTTTCTGTTGCCCCCATTCCACTGACTAATAATGCCCCATCTTCTTGAACACAAAATGCCATAACATAATATTTATCTTCTTCAAGTAAAATATCTCCCTCGTCTACATAATATTTATCTTTATTATATGACAGCCCCCCAGATTTCAAAATATTTATATTTTCAGTTTGTGGCAATTTCCCTTTTAAATTTTCTTTTACAGTTACAGAATACTCTGTATAAGGAATTCCAAATTTATCTCCATTCCCTACCTCTGTAACATTCTTATACTGTGTTGATTTCTCTTTGTTCACTTTTACAACTGAAACATAATCTGCAAAACCATAAACCTTTTTTAAGTCTTTTGTGTTAAAAGCATAAGAACACGCCACAGTCTCAATTGGTTTTCCTTTATATGTACTTTTATCATCATCTATACTAACTTTATTAACAGCAATTACTGTTACAACAATAGCAATCAACGATAAAATTCCTGTTTTTATAATGCCCTTCATTTTCTTTCCTCCCACTACAATACAAATTTTGAATACGCTCTTTTAAACGAAGCTTTATCATTTGCTGATAATTTCACATTGGAACAAACATATGGATACATTACATCCCAATAACCGTTATGCCCCAGTCCAAGAGCATGACCAATTTCATGAATAACAACATTATTTCTTTGCTTTTGATTCAATTTTCGCATTCCATTTGGATTAAATACAATAAAACCTGATGGATATGTTCTTCCATTCATTGTGCTAATTTCAACCAAATCCTGAACCCTACATGTAACAATATCTCCTTTTGAAGCTTTTTTTAATACCCCCTTTTTATAAGCATTCCAAACCTTTACTCCCGCTTTAAAGCGATCCCAATATATACAATCATCATTACAATACACCACACTATTCGTTTTTCTACTATATAGTGCCCAACTATTCAAACTTACCGTAGCTGCATTTGTTTTTTCTTCCTTTTGTCCTGTTCCTATTACAAATACACCTACTAAAATGTAAATGCAAAGTACAATATTCAATACCTTTAATATTTGCCTAACTTTTAATTTCTCTAAAACATTTCTTTTCATCAAAATAAATTCCTCCACTTTTCTCATTTCTCATAAATCAAACTATCTCCCTGCTAAACATCGTAGTAACCCATTTAACCAACTAACATCATATAACCTAAATTCCGCCCTGAGTTATATCGAGGGCTGTAAAGGCAGCTTGATGTCCATCGCTTTATAGATTGCCTTTTGGGTGGTGGCAGTAAGCTCCGTGAATATTCGCTTGCCGCCCCTAAACTCAATGACCCTGAGCTTTTTAAGTTCCGCAATCACTGTATTGAAGGAATGGTTCTTATACAGATTCTGCTCCCTCATTTTATTGCGAATGCAGGACGTTATAATTAGCGAGATAAATCCAATAAAAATACGTCCTTCCATTGCTTTGTCGGAATGGATGCGGAAACGGTGCAAATCGAGGTCATTCTTGATATTATCGAAGGATTTCTCGACAACATCCTTCGTGCGGTATACCTCAAGGATATGCTGGGAATCTTTACTCTCATTCGTAAGGACAAGAAAGTATTCCGAATGCAGAAGTTCCCCGTTGATGGCGTCTTCCCGGCAATGTATGTTGTAGGAGTCATCCTTTGTTTTTTGGAATGTAAAGTATTTCTTTGCCTCCGGGGCATTGTTTTTCCGGTGTCCCAGTTCAAGCTCCTTTTCAAGTTTGATCACCTTGCGCATGAGCGCATTGCTCTCGTTGAGCCTGCGTTCATTGTCAAAATATATATGGTAATAGACACGTTTCCCGCCAAGGCTACCAAGAACGGAAGTTGCATAATATACATGCCCGTCCACTTCAATCGCGTTAAGGGGATTCGCAAGGTCATAGCGCAACCCGCTGACCAGTTCTTTGGCAAACTTAGTGGTAAATGGCACTCCGCAGGCAAACTTGATGTATTTGTCTGCTAGAAGCTGCAGGCCGGGTTCAGAATAGAAGCCCTTGTCCATTACGAAATGCATCTGCTTCAGGGACAGCTGCTCGATAAAGGTGACCATTCCGGCAAGGACCGACGCGTCATGTATACTTCCGGGATATATCCTGATGAATACCGGGAGATAGGATTTTTCCCCGAACAGCATTGCAAGGTTGATCTGCGACAGCTTTTCATGATCCCGGTTGTAACCGCGTTCAACATAATTTATCAGTTCGGACCATGAAGATATGGATGAGATGTCAAGTGCCAGGTATTCCTTTTCTGCCCTGAGAGCAGCCCAACGCTTGTAAAACATCATGCGCCTGTCCTCATCCAGTTCCCTTAACAGGTCGCTGATACGCTGGGAAGATGGGGCTGCAATACCGTATGCATTGGATGCCCATTGTTCACATAGGTAAAGGGCTTCATTTTCAAGGTAGCAATGCATGGCACAGGAAAGGATTTCCTGCCAGTTTGTCGGGAAGCATTCCTTGAGGATGCCTGTGAGCCCGCACTTGTCAGCAGTCTGCTGCATCAGGTAGATGTTCCCATAATCCGAAGAACGCATCACATGCAGTTCCCTGCGCCCGGCTGAAGGTTTATCAGTCTGCGGATAAAGCTCATAGTAGCGTTTGTTAGGAATCAGTTCTACAGTATCTGGATCCTGTGTTCCTATATAGATTCGTTTTTGCTCGGATCTGTGCTTGTCAGGATCCCATATGGCGGTTGCCTCATATACATATGTTTTTCCTTTGATCTTTTGAGTTCCCCGGTAGCTCATTTGCCACACCTCATCAATATAATAATTATATCGAGAATCAATCCAAAAATCAATAGAATTAATTTCTCGAGTAGGGTTGTTTCACAAAGTCGCAACAGTTAATGTTTTAATCTCATGCCTTACAGTGGGAATGTACTAACCTAGATTTATGCATTAAAAAAGGGCACACTACCCCTAAGAGACATATTTTTTTAAAAAATTTTGAAGATGATTTATTTAATAAAGGCTTGCAATAGGCTCAAAGAATAACTTATTACAACAAAGAAATGTCATAAAACTATGTCACATTATGATTTCTCTATGAAGTAATTGTGCATAAATTTCCCGTTTCGACACCCCTCTGTCTTTTGCGACCTGCTTCATCGCTTCCTTTTTTGACATGCCCTGCCCCAGATACTGCTCCATATGCTGTTCCACCGGCATCTCCATCCATTTCGCCTGTGCCTGCTGCTCTAATACCTTAGCATCTACACCCTCGAGTACAAGAACAAATTCTCCCTTCGGCTCGTTTTCCTCATAGTACAGCAGTGCCTCCCCCATCGTAAAATGCAGGGCACTCTCATGACGCTTTGTCAACTCTCTGCATACTGCTATCTTACGCTCCTCCCCGACAGCTTCACACAAAATATGTAATGTCTTTAACAGACGATGCGGAGCTTCATAAAAAATAGTCGTACAGGTTGTGTTCGCCAAACGCTCCAGCACGGAAGCGCGCTCCTTTTTATCCAAGGGAAGAAAACCTTCAAAAGTAAATCGTCTTGCTTTCATTCCGGAAAGGGTAAGTGCCGTAATAACAGCAGCTGCCCCCGGCAGCGAAGTCACCTCAATTCCTGCTTCATAACAGGCCCGGGCCAAATCTTCCCCGGGATCGGAAATCGCTGGTGTCCCTGCGTCGGTTACCAGAGCAATGTTCTCCCCTGCCTGCATTCTTGCTACAAGAAGTGGTGTCTTCTCCATCTTATTATGCTCATGATAACTAACCAGAGGTGTTTTTATCTCATAATGATTCAATAATTTTATTGTCTGTCTTGTATCCTCTGCCGCAATAACATCCACTTCCTCCAAAATCCGAAGCACCCGCAAAGTAATATCTTCGAGATTTCCAATCGGTGTCGCACAGAGATAAAGCGTTCCTGCCATAGTTCCCTCCCACAATCTCAGTTCTCATCATACATCTGTTTTAATTCCTCCGTATACGTCTGGTCGTTCTCATATACGATGAGCGGCGGTTCCACTATCATGCCGCAATTTCCTCCTTTTGTCCCCTCCACCAGTATCATATTCGGTTCCTTATCCACATAGGGGTACACGAACCTCATTCGTTTTGGCTCAATCTGATAGGCTGACATCGTGCGGATTATCTCCGCCAGCCGGAAGGGCCGGTGAACCATAAAAAAATGTCCCCCCTGTTTTAACACGCTTGCTGCCCCCGCCACTACATCCTCCAGCGTACACGTCAGCTCATGCCTTGCCACCGCCTTGTGACTGGAATCATTGATTCGCCCCTTCTCCTTTGTCAGATACGGTGGATTACTTGTCACTACATCAAAAGAATCCGGTGTAAAAATTTTTCGGATATCTTTCATGTCACCTGTCACGATCTCTACTCTGTCATTTATTTTATTAAATGACACGCTCCGTCTTGCCATGTCAGCAATATCTGCCTGAATTTCCAGACCGGTAAAGTGTTCTCCCTTTGTTTTTCCAGACATTAGAATCGGTAAAATTCCATTCCCGCAGCCAAGGTCAAGGCACGTGGCACCTTGTTTTACCTTGACAAAGGCAGCTAACAGCACCGCATCCATGCCAAAACAGAACCAGGACGGATTCTGAATTAACATTAATCCGTCCCGTTGTAAATCATCCAGTCGTTCTCCCTCCCGAAGATACGCTAATTCATCCGAAGCATGTTGTCCCTTATTCATCTAACTTTGATTTTCCCTCCCGTTTTTCCATTGCTTCCAGCTGCTTCAATTCTTTCTCATGTTTGCCCTGTATCCGCGCTTTCGGCCCTCCGGAACGGAATTTCAGCTCATCCACACCATAATCCCGGACTTCCTTTTCATCATTATCCATCGTGACAATCACTTTTACACGCTGCTTCAGCACACTGACACTCTGCACCTCTCCGGTCAGTCCCTCCGGTGTTTTCACCCGGCTGCCCACACTTGGCAAATGGCTGTTCAGCTCTTCATATGCTTCTTCCTCATTTTTCAGGCAGCACATAAGCCGGCCGCACACTCCGGAAATTTTCGTTGGATTCAAGGAAAGATTCTGCTCTTTTGCCATTTTAATGGAGACCGGAGCAAATTCGGATAAATAGCTGTGGCAGCAGAGCGATCTCCCGCAAATGCCAATTCCACCACGAATTTTTGTTTCATCCCGAACACCGATCTGCCTCAGTTCAATCCGGGTACGGAACACACTTGCCAGATCCTTTACCAGTTCACGGAAGTCAATCCGCCCGTCAGCAGTGAAATAGAACAGTAATTTATTATTATCAAAGGTATACTCTGCATCAATTAATTTCATTTCTAAATTGTGCCTGCTGATTTTTTCGAGGCAGATCTGAAATGCTTCCTTTTCTTTTTCCCGGTTTTTTTTCTCTGTCTCCTCATCCTTTTCTGTCGCAATACGTATGATTCCTTTCAGCGGCATCACGATTTTCTCCTCTGCCATCTCGCAGTTCGGAACAACAACGGTACCAATTTCTACGCCCTTTGCAGTCTCTACAATAACATGCTGCCCCCGCTGCAGTTCTTTATCGCCGGGATCAAAATAATATACTTTCCCCGCTTGTCGAAATCGTACTCCGATTATAATTCTCATTTTTTACTTTAACCTCCAAAATCTATTTCCTGCTGCAATCAGTCTTTTAATGTTAATAACATAAGCTCCATTGTCACATCAAAGCTTACATTTGCCTTTAAACGTACTTTCGCTTTCTCAAATGCCTGTAATATCTCTTCTATTTTCTCATAACTGCGAATGCTCGCCTCTTTGGCAATATGAGAGGACTCCTCCTGAAACAGCAGCTGATTAATATTTTTTGTTGCTTTAAAGAGAAGAACATCGCGGTACCATAATGCCATCAGATCAATATAATCCCTTGCCTCTTCTTTTCTTGTCCCCAGATCCTTGATTACTGTCATCATATCGGTCAGGTCCATCCGCTCCACATTGCGGAGAAGGGATAAAATGCTGTCTTTTCTCTCAATGAACTCCTCCGATTTTGCATAACGCATCGCTTTTCCCAAGTTCCCCTGAGCAAATGCCGCACTTGCTTTTGCCAAATAATCCGGAATCTGTCCCTGTGTCCGAAGAAACTCCTCCACAATAGAATTACTTAAAGGGCGAAATTCCAGTGTCAGACAACGGGACTGTATCGTTGGAAGAAGTTCACTAATATTACTGGTAAGAAGAATTACCACCCCATATTCCGGTGGTTCTTCTATTGTTTTTAACAATGCGTTCTGTGCCGCTTCTGTCATTTTCTCTGCTTCCGGAACAACATAAATTTTGTACGGACTGGAAAACGGCTTGATATCCATTGTATTACACAGCTGCTCGCGGATCTCATCCACACCAAGACTCGCCTTTTCCCGTTTTACCCATACGACGTCCGGCTGATTTCCCGACTCTAACTGGTGACAGGAAATGCATTGCCTGCACGGCTCATCCTTGCCCTGCTGACATTGAAGTCCGGCAACAAACGTCTTTGCCATTGTCTCTTTTCCGACACCCACATCTCCCTGAAAAATATAAGCATGAAACGGCTTCTTATCCCGGATGGCAGTCTGCAGATGTTCCTTGATCTGCTCATGTCCCACAATCTCTGAAAATTTAAACATAGCGGCTCCTTTCTATCAAATAACTCATTCTCTCCCAAGACATATCAAGTCATGATATCTAGCAACAAGCCCCGAATCTCATCTACTTTACCTAATATGGCCAGAGCATCCTTTTCTTCTTTGATCAATTCTGTTGCCAGCTCGTCCAGTGCCGCGTCCACACGTTTAATCATACCATATACACGATGCCGTCCTCTCCGGTCCAAAAAATTTTCTCGGCTGAACTTATGGGAACGATTGACAATCTCGTTCATGAATTCTTTAATTAATTTACGATAATGCTTCATGTCCCGGACATCCATTTTTTTCCCCAGCTTCTTACCCTGCATGGTAATCTCTTCCATCATAACACTGAGCCGCTGCTTTAAGCCCTCTTCCTCAATAGAGCTCATAAGCGTAAATTTGAAATCTTCGACATTTTCCTGTGTCTGTTTGGTCTGGGATGTCTGGTTCACCTGCTGCATGTTATCCACTCGAATATCCATGTCAATCTCCCCTCTGACAAGTTATCAACGTTTTCTCTTTCATCATAACACTTTTTAACGGTTTTATCTACCACTTTTTATTTGCCAGAATTGCCTCAATCTGGCAAATTGCCTGTTCTAATTTCCGGTTTGTTATTCTTTTTGTTATTCCTGCCCGTTCTAATTTTTCGTCTGCAAAATCCTCTTCATCTGTCAAGAACCGTCGGCACACTTCTGCAACACACGGATTATCCTGTTGTTTTTCTCTATTTAAGGAACGCTTTATCCTCACAAAATCATTCACTTGAATGTAAATCGGCTCAACGTTCTCTTCTCCATAATACTCCTTGATTTTCTCAAATCCCTCCAAGGTAGAAATCATACAATAATTTCCCTCTGCAAAATCAATCTGTCCATCATCAGCCGTAAAATAGTACCAGTCACCCCGGACTGTATGATAACAACGGCACTCTACTACTTTATGCGCATTTTCCAGATCCTTTAACTGCTCCTCCGTGACAAAATGGTACTCTTTTCCCTCCGTCTCCCCTGCCCGGATCGGTCTTGTGGTATACGGAATTACACTTTTCAGTTCGGGATTTCTCTCCATGATCTTCTGATACAGAGTATCTTTTCCCGCTGCACTTTTTCCCATAAAGATAAATAATTTACCCATTCTTTTCTCCCTCTACGACACGTATTTTTTCTGCCCTTTCATCCAAAAGCCCAAGAAGCTCCAGTTTTTTCTCCTTTGCCTGTTTTATCTGTGCTAATACATTCTTATCAATGACTTCCCCCGGCACTAAGAACGGAATACCCGGCGGATAAACAAAAGCGTATTCCGCAGAAATCCTTCCTTGGCCCGCCGCCAGAGAAACCTCCTCGCAGGGAGCATTCATTGCCTCATAGGCACTAAGAAGCTGTGCCGGCAGCTGCCGGCCGGCAATATTTTCTTTTTCGTTTTCTGTTGGCAGCACACTTTCAGCTAATTCCCTGTCTATCTCTGTCAATGCCGTTATGAGCCGTTTGCATCCCTCACTGGAATCTCCCACACTTGTCATGGCAATGACATAATTGCCTGCTGCCATTTCTACTTCTATATTATACTCAGAACGAAGCTGCTCTGCCAAGTCCGTTCCGGTATATTTTTCACTTTTTCCAGTACATATGACTAATTTAGATGGTTCCTTTTCCTCCCGTTCCCATAGGGAGAGGTACTTCCATTTTCCTGCCTTTTCCCGAAACCTGCCAAGCCTTTTTTCATACCGGGAAAAGGCATTCTGCCCTTCCCTGCACAGCCAGTCCACGCACTGGGCCACACTCGCCATCAATATATAGGATGGACTGCTTGTCTCATAGATATCCAAATACCGGCAGATACTTTCTTTGGAAATCCTCTCACTGCACCGGTGCAGCACCGCTGTCTGCGTCAATGCCGGAAGCGTCTTATGAAAACTCTCAATAACCAGATCTGCTCCTCGCTCCATAGCCGATGCAGGCATATGATCCCCCCAAGCCAAATGTGCACCATGTGCCTCATCCACAAGCAGAACGGCATCCTTTTTGTGTACCTTTTCTGCAATTGCTCCAACATCGGACATCACACCCTCATAAGTGGGAGAAGTAAGAACCACACATTGAATCTGAGGATTTTCTTCTAATGCCTGTGCTACCTCTTTTGATGTAATTCCGAGAGAAATTCCTGTCTCTTTATCCTGCTCTGGCACAAGGTAAACTGGTTTCAATTGTAGTAAATAAACCGCATGATAAACGGAACGGTGACAGTTTCTCGCCATTAAAATGGTATCCCCCTGCCTGCAGCAGGCAGATACCGCCGCCAATATACCACAAGTGCTGCCATTTACCAGTATAAAACTGTCTTTTGCATAGCACCGGAAGGCAATCATCTCCTGCAGTCCGCGGATGACTCCGGCCGGATGATGAAGATTATCCGTCCCCTCGACCTCTGTTACATCCAAACTATAGGGATTCTCCATATAAAACATCGGATTTCTTTTATGCCCCGGCATATGCATGGGATAACGGCCACTATCGCGGTATTGTTGTAATGTCTCATATAAATTCATAAAAACTCCCCATTCCGAAGCGCGAGCATAGGAAGATGCATCATAACTATTTATGGCGCTTCGGCACAAATAGTTGTTTGAAAAACAGGATGCCGTACAGCAAGAAAAACCCCGGAATAGACCTTTCGATTCTCTTCCGGGGAACTTATTTGTTTGAAACTGATTAATAGTATCTCATATCCGACATAAGAGATGCTGTACCGCCAACAATTGCAATAATAATATAATAAATCAGAACCAATGCACTGAGAATTGCACCGATAATACCACAAACTAATCCTGCCTTTACATAGCCATTATCTCCTCTTCCACTGTTTTTTTCCTTCTGAGCTAAGATAATAGCAACAATACCGGCAATCAGACCCAGAACACTGCTGCAACAAAATACAATAGATACAATTCCAAGAATCATAGATGCAATCGCAGTCCCTGTGCTTTCCGGGATTTCACTCTCATCCGTTACGGAATGTGCTATACTGTTATAATCTACCGGACCAGCATATCCGTTTGTATTCTGTGCCGTACTATCTGTTGATGTACTTTCAGACTGTTCTGCCATGCTTACATACCCGGTATCTTTTGGCTGTACATCAGGTTCTATCGACTGTCCGCAGTTTTTACAATATTTTGCTTCATCGTTATTTTCGGTTCCACAATTTTTACAAAACATATTATCCTCCTATATCTGAGCGATTTATCGCGAAGAACCGCACGAGAAATCTCGAAGAGTTTCTCGTGTCGGATCAAAGCTATTTGTTTTCGCTCAGAAACAAATAGCCGTGTGAAAAATATGCTATCAAGCAGATTTTTCACACTATCCTCCTATACTACTTTCGCTTTCCTATCCATTTTCAAAAGGAAAAAATGAGCTGCCAAAACAGACAACTCACTTCTTCCTACCAATCTGTGCCTATTATGCTCCAAGCATTCCGATTGACACGCCTGCAATTACTACAACAATAATAAATATTACCCCGATTGCCAATGCAATAATAGAACATACTAAACCAGCAGTTGCCATACCAGATTTTCCGTTTTTCTTGGATACCGCCGCCAAAATGATACCGGCAATTGCAAGTGCCCATGAAACATATGGAATAAAGCATGTCAAAATAATTGACAAAATACCACATATCATAGACGCAATCGCTAAACCATTCTGTTGTTTATTCTCTTCCATTTCAACATCCTCCTTCAAAATATTTCTTCCATTATTTTACGATATATTCTGCACTTTGTCAATTATTTCTGTGCTGTTTTTTGTGTTTTTGTGTAACTTTCTGTTGACAATCCTCTCTTCTTGTAGTATGATTGTAACGTAATCAACGGCGATTCACTTCGGTGAGTTGCCTTTTTATTTTGTCGGAAAGACCTTATTCCTGCCCTAATCATCCTTGGCTTTTGAAGCCATGCGGTGATCGTCTATATATAGTTTAGTTCTCTATTCCCCAGAAAAGAACCGCTTTTGCGGTTCTTTTCTATTGCATCATGGTTTTTCACACCCCTGTTTATTGAATGCAAAAGTTCTTTACATAAGACGCCATCCTGAATGATATTTATTCTTTAGTGTCCCTTTCTTCTTTTTTCCCCAGCCGAGCGGATAGCCGTCTACACAGACCAGCTGCCAGCCATCCTCCAATGCACTTTCTTCCGCGGTCAATGACAGGGTTTCTCCTTTTAAATAGCGGATGACACGATTATCTTCCGCCGAAAGATTCAGACAGTTCCTGTACTCATTCATGGCCAGTGCCATCGCCAAAGACTGGCTTGGTTCAAATCGGTTTTTTTTCATTTCCCCCAAGAACAATCCACTTCGCAAAAACCGTAATCCCCTCATCTGTGGCAGCTCCTCCGGCATATAGTAGAGCATACCATTCTTACTCTCCAGCCGGTGTGCTTCAAAATTGCGGTTCAGATTTTTGCAGAATTCCTCAAAAAGCTTTTTCTCTTCTCCCTTAATTCCCTTTCTGCACTCCTGATAATGGGGACGGATAACGCCCTTCCGGTTCTTTTTATGAAAGAGTGCGAGAAAGTGTCCCTCGCCGTCTAATTTGTGCGGAAAAATGCGGATGCATTTGCGGATATTCTCATCCGAACTGCCGATTAGCTCCGGTTTTCCCTCTGTAAAGTTCTCATATCCCTCCATGGATACCAATTCCATCGTTTCATCCATAGCAAGAATTTTTTCTACTGTCCCCTCGTCCTCCAATGGCGAAAAAGTACAGGTGGAATACAAAAGATAACCCCCCGGTCTTAACATCGGCAATGCCTGTTCTAATATTTCCTCTTGCAGCTTTGCATAAAAAGAGGGACCGTTCTGTTCCCATGCTTTTACCATGGATGGCTCTTTCCGAAACATCCCCTCTCCCGAACAAGGAGCATCTATTAAAATCTTATCGAAGAAATCAGTAAAATATTCCTGTAATTTTTTTGGATATTCCGTCACAATAAAACTATTTTCTACACCAAATAATTCTATATTTTTTAACAATGCCTTCGCACGCTTACTGCTGATATCATTGGCAATAAGAAGTCCTGTCCCTTTCAGTTTCGCTGCCAGTTCTGTCGCCTTCCCGCCCGGTGCCGCACACAAGTCCAAAACCACATCCCCTTTTTCCACAGGTAACCGGGATGCCGGGGTCATGGCACTGGGATCCTGCAGATAATATAACCCTGCAAAATAGTACGGATGTTTTGCGGGCTGAATCTCACTGTCATAATAAAAACCATTTTCTACATATGGGATTTTTGTCAGTGAAAATGGGGCAATTTTCTCAAATTCCTCCACCGAAATTTTGGCTGTATTAACACGCAGGCCATATTTCCTGCTTTCCTCCATGGAGGCAAGGTAATCCTCGTATTCATCTCCTAAAATGCGCTTCATCTCTTCACAAAATGCAACTGGTAATTCCATAATGACTCCTTTATCTTAACCGAGCGAAAATCCATAAGGCAGCAGGGAGGAAAGCTTCTTTACGGTATACTCATCCTCGCTCTTTGCCATAATTACTTCAAATGTCCCTGCATCACAAAATTCTGCCATTACCTGAAGGCAGACACCACAAGGGGAAGGAGCTGTCATTTCTCCCTCTTTTCCACCAACAATAGCAATACATTCAAACTCCCTTTCTCCCTCACTCACTGCCTTAAAAAACGCGGTCCGCTCTCCACAATTGGTCGGTGTAAATGCCGCATTTTCAATATTACAGCCAGTGTAAATTTTCCCATTTTTACAGAGCAATGCTGCTCCCACCTGAAACCCGGAATAGGGAGCATATGCATATTCTCTCGCATTCATCGCATACCGAATTAACTCTTTTTTTTCCATTGTTTACTCCATATAACTCACAAACCGATTTCCTGCTGCTTTAAATATTCTTTCATATTCTGCCCGGTTCACTATTACTTCTTTCTCTTTCTCTGGATTGAACAGATACAACTGCGTCGTTGAATAACCACTGATGACCACCGCCTTATTATCACTGGTCATAGCAATCACGGCTTTATTACCACTGACAAAGTAAAGCACCTGTTCTAATGTACAGCCTTTCAAATTCACCGGATGGCTCATATACCCCGCCAGCATATTGTAGACCGGCTTTTTCTGCTTGGTCAGTGCTTTGGCATCTGCCACAAAATGATTCTGTTTCAAAACCATATAGGCACATGCGGCAAGATTTGACACGCCATTACCACTATGCATCATCTCCATTCCACCAATATTATTTTGCAGAAAACTTCCGCTTCTCTCCCATACGACCTGATGGTCACTCGAAACTACGACACCCATCTGCTTATCTGCCTCCTGAATTGCCACTCTCGCACTTTCATAGGAACCGGTAATCCGTCCCACTGCATATACATAGTATTTCGTAATTCCCGGCTGCTCCAGACGGACAAAACGTTCACTGCTGATTACGGACTCCGGCCCTTTCACCTGTTTTGGTTTATCCGGCATTTCAAAGGAAGATGGCAGCTGAATATACCATTCCGTCAATGATTTTTTCGTTACACGGGAGCTGTAACGCACTTTCTTTGTCACCGTCTCTGACTGGCTTAAAATACTGTCTGTATCAGTAGCAACATATTCGCCTCCGGATTTTTTGCACAATTTCATATTAATTACATTTCCATTGGCAGAAATGCTCTGAATGAACTGCCCTTTTTTGGAAAAGGTTTTTCGTACGGTTCCCTTTGTATCTGCAATGTTTAATTCATAGCAGGGAATAACCTTTGTGCCGTCCCTATTCTGGGAGATGTCTGATTTTTTTACAAAACCGTAGAGCACATTATCTTCCAGCACACCTAACAACCGGATATATGTGTCCTTATCCGGTGCATAAATCATGTTCCGCTCATCTGTTTCCAAATTGTACATCGTGATATTATCTCCATAACCGGTTGAAAGGGAAGAAGACCAGACATAACAATTCGCCCCTTCCATTGTCATGAAAGTATTGCTCTTAATGTTCTCCGCCAGCTTTTCGAGCCGTCTGCCCGACATATTATACGCATAGACTGTATTTGCCACTGTGAAATAATAGATTCCCCGCGGACTTACATATCCATAAGCAGCAAAATCCTCTTTCAACTGCTGATAAGTGGTGCTGCTTGGCATATAGACCATTTCCTGTAAAACACCGTCTGCTGTATATTCATATAACACGACCGCCACATCTCCCTCATAGGAGCCACGCGGAAAATATCCGTATGCACAAAAATACAGATTCCCCTGTTCATCCACCTTTAAGAGCCGAATATCCTGCTCATTGTAGGCACGGTAAATATAAGAAGCATCCTCACTAAACGTCTGGTAAACTTTCATAATTGTATTTTTTGACATATCATATTGATATAGAACACCGTCCCGAACAAAATACAGAATTGTACCCTCCTGATTCAACAGCATCGTACTGTCATTATCCGATGTAATTCCAAGTTTCAGCTGGCTTGTCTGGGTACTGGCATAATCAGCATTGAATTCTGCCTCCATCGTACGGTCAAAATTGAGCAGATAATTTCGGCCACCGGCATAGCGTACACGGTAAAATTCTTTAATATGATAGATTTCCTCGCCCGATGCCGTAGGTGCCTTAGCAAAGTAATTGTACTGTACACAAGCTGTTTCCATATTGTATTCTTTTACCGTTACCAGTTCTTCGGAAATTACTTCCGGTGACATACTGCCCCAGGTCACAAGTTCAGAACTAGACGTGATATCAACCTGTGCCAATGTATTATTAAGATTCTTACTGCTTGGCTCTAAATATCGTCCCAGTTCTTCCATTTTGCTCTTATCAAAGGTTCCCTTGTGAAATTTCTTAACAAATGCCAGTTTTTCAGCAAAATGAGAATTATCAATGTAATACTTTAGTCTTGTATAATAATGAATTTCTCTGCCATCTTCCGAAATTCCCATCAAATCCAGTATATATTCCGTACTGGTCTTGAAACCATAATCAAAGACGATATTTACGGTCTGCTGATTTTCTGCAATGGCCATAACATCCCCTGTATCATACACTTCTACTGACTCTTTATCTAAAATCCGATACTGTATACTGGTAAGCCTTGATGCTGTTTTGCCGATCTTCAGCTGCAGCGTCTTATCCGATGCCAGCGGCGTCATGGATTCTCTTAAAATATTGGCATCCATCGGTGCACTGTATCCATACAATGTATTAAAGCTCTGTCCCTGTGCCGCCAGTGTAATATATGGAAATGTCTCTCCCATCAATTCCACTGTTTCACCGGAAGACGACACATCTGTCTCCATCTTCCGCCCAAAGAAAAACAGTGCTCCCACAAATATTAAAATCAATCCTACTATTTTATATATATTTTTAACCATGTGAATCCCCATTCCCATATTTTTCATTATAAATATAGTTTAACGGCTTTTTCACAAAAGTGCAAGATATACACACAAATTTTCTGCCAGCATATAATGAATAATAAAAAAAGGAATGGAGATTTCTATGAATCATTATTTCCATTTTGAAAAGCCTGCCGTTCCGACCATGGAGCCGGCAAGAGGGACCATGAAACTGTGGGAAATGGAAGAAGATGAGTCCTATTTAAAATATCTGTATCCTCAGATCACACAACAGATCAATGAATTTGTTGAGGATAGCTGTGACCAGATGGAATACGAAGGCAGTCTTATGTTTGACCTATATCCGGATAAAACTGCTCTGCGGATTATGGCGTCCGGTATTGAAAAAGAATTCCGAAAAAAATACCCCGATTCCTATACACAGGAAGGAACTCTTCTCCGTGATATGATCGAGGTTGTATTATTTCATGAAATTATGTACCGTCGTAACCGCTATCGCAACCACAAGCGTCTTTATCTCTGACCAAAGGCAAGCTTTTCAAACTCTGTTACAGGCATTGGTTTAGCAAACACATAGCCCTGAATCAAATCACAATCCATTTCTTTCAGGAAGTCTACCTGTGCCCGCTCTTCCACTCCCTCTGAAATGGTATGCAAATCCAGTGCCTGTGCCAACTGAATGACACTTTGAATAATATCCCTTCCCCGTTTATCATTATCCCCGCTGGCAAAAAACACCCGGTCCAGCTTCAATGCATCTACTTTTACATCTTTTAACATATTCAGGGAAGAATATCCGCTTCCAAAATCATCAATGGAGCAAGAAAGTCCTACTTCATGTATGTGTGACACTAACTCATTTAATGACTGCAGATCATTGTAAAATAAAGATTCTGTCAGTTCAATTTCAATCGTCTTTGGCGGCAGGTCATACTTTTCCAAAATCTTCTCGTATTGCTCAAAAAAATTGGGTACTTCAAAATGAGTTCTCGATAAGTTTACAGAAACCGGAACAATCGGTTTTCCTTCCTGATTCCATTTCTCCTGCATTTTACAGACTTCTTCGAACATATATAAATCAATATCTACAACAAAGCCATTACTCTCAAACAAAGGAATAAATTCATTGGGATAGATCATTCCCTCTTCCGGATCGATCCAGCGGACCAACGCTTCGGCCCCCGCTACAGTCTCACCCTTCAGCTCAAATTTAGGCTGAAGATACGGAATGAAATGCCCCTGCTCCAAGGATTTACGCATTTTCATTTCTAATGTCTTTTCACGGCTTAACCGCTGCCTGTCCCGCTCATCATAAATTCCTATCGGAACCATATGAGATGGAGAAATATTACGTCTTGCCAAGTTCGCATATTCCATAATGGCAGAAATATCATTTTCCCCCTGCTCAATAACATAGACACCATAGTACAATATGATACCATAATGATTGCCATTCTCATCCTTTAGATCCGCTATCTGTTCACTGATTCGTGCCAGCCGGTGCTCTAACATTTTGATGGAATTAAAACGCATTAAAACACCGAAATTATCTGCCATAATACGGCCGGATACCTCATCCCAGCGCAATTCTGCATCAATAATAGACTGCACTTTCTGCAGGACCATATCACCCACGGAATCCCCGTAGTCATCATTAATTAATTTGAAACGGTCAATATTTGCATATACTAATACATAGGTACCGCTTCCCCCAATTAAATCCTTGGCAATTCTCTCAAATTCTTTTTTATTCTTTCCACCAGTTACATCATCACGTCCAAGTTTACGGTATAAAAACTTATATTTCATCAAAAGCACGGCAACTACAAATCCGGCTACCACAAAACAAAGCGACACTTTTACATAAACTTCTTCAAATGTTTCTAACGCTGTTAACATAATCAACACCATCATGATACTCAGCAGAAAATCACCAAAAAAAAACAGCTATTAATGGTTTGATTTTGGATATTATGCGCTTCATGTGCCACTTCTCCTTTCTCTTCGGTTCATATAATATAGCATATCTTTTGTCTTTTTACAATCACCTTTTATGTGTAAAATTCAACTTTTTTCCCTTTTTGTTCAGTTTTAACAACAATATACGGAAAACTCTCTTTTTGACTGACAATTTCACCATCCTCCGGTCCTGTCAGACTGGTTTCCATGCAAAGATTTTCCCCTTTTTCATATAATCCGACTACCTGTATACTAAAACCACTGTTTTCCTGTTCGCCATACCCCACTGCAGCATACAGATATTCGCCGTCTTCATAAGTCATCTGAAAGGGATTGATCTTCTTTTTATCAATCTCCTTTTGAAATTCTTCTGGAATATCAGCAGTCGGCACAACGGTGTAATCCAAACCTTTTCCCCTTTCACCTCCATCATTTACTGTTTCACAGCCTGTCGGCAAAAAAAGGCATAACAGACACAAGATTCCAATTGAAATCCATTCTCGCATACTCTGACCTCACAATTTCCTTGTTATCAGTGTATGCCTGCGAATTGTCTGTTATGCCTTGAAAAACAGCTCTGCTAATCGTCCAGCTTGATCCCCGCTAAAAGTCCTGCAAGAGAAGTTGTCGCCTCTTCGTCATGATATTCCATGCTTACCCCTTCCTCTTCTACCTCCGGTGCAATATCCTCTGCCTCTTTCATACTGAGACGGATTTTTCCCTCTTCCACTGCAAGAACCTTTACCTTCACTTCCTGACCCAGCTTTACAACTTCATTCGGTGATTTTAAGAACTTATTACAGATCTGGGAAATGTGCACCAATCCGGTAAGTCCGTCACCTATATTGACAAAACAGCCGTATGGTTCGATCCGTTCAATGACACCTATTGTCACAAAACCCTTTTGCAGCGCATTCAATTTCTTTTCATGCTCTTTTGCTGCTCTTTCTTTCGCTACCTCTTTCGCAGAGAGAACCAGTTTTTTCTTCTCTTTGTCTGCTGTTATAACAACAACTTCCAAAGTTTCCCCTACATAGCTGTCCACATCTTCCACATATTCCATTGCCAGCTGGGAAGCAGGAATAAAGCCGCGGATACCATCTAAAAATGCCACGACACCAGCATTGACGCTAGTCAGTACCTTTACCGTAAAAATGGTATGCTCTTCCATTGCCCGCTCCATTTTCGTCCATGCTTCCTCTTCTTTTGCCTCTTTTAAAGATAATAATACCCGTCCCTGACCATCATCACTGTCTAACACCGTAGCTGTCAGTGTATCTCCGGTTCGGATTTCATCCATCGCATGGAAAGCCGGGTCATCACTGTATTCTCCTCTTGGAATTACCCCCTGGGAAAAACTGTTCAAATCAAGAATTACCTCTTCCTCTTCTACACTGACTACGGTACCTGTTACACGGTCGCCCTCATCAAAACGCTGGAATGAAGCATTGATCTGCTCTTCATAATCTGCCATAGTTTCTTCTTTTCTGATCTCTTCACTCATGATTCATTTCCTCCTAAATTACTGTTATAATACTTTTTGTTCTAATACAATAATGTTGTATACGATATCCATTTACCGGCGGAGCTCTCCCAGCACATCTGCCAGTCGTGCAAACTCTTTTAACCCTAACTTCTCTCCGCGAATGGCCGGAGGCAGCTCCGCTTTTTCGATTGCCTGTCGGATTTCTTCTTTGGAGAAATCCAGTTCACTACTGTTCGTTAAACCATTTTGTAATGTTTTTCTCCGCTGATTAAAGGAAGCACGAATCAGACGGAACATTAATTTTTCATCCTTTACCTCGACCGGAGTTCTGCTCAGACAATCTAACCGGATAACGGCACTTCCTACATTCGGTCTCGGCATAAAGCAATTTGGCGGAACATTGGCTGCCAGATAAGGTCTGGCATAATATTGGACCGCGAGAGAAAGGGCCCCATATTCTTTTGTGCCCGGTTGTGCTTTCATCCGGTCAGCCACTTCCTTTTGCACCATTACCGTGACATTTGCCAGTGGGACATGACTTTCAAAAAGCCCCATTATAATCGGTGTTGTGATATAGTATGGCAGATTTGCCACTACCTTAATGGGGTTTCCATCATTATATCGGTCTGCCACTGCCTGAATATCCAGTTTTAAAATATCACCTTGCAGCACTTCCACATTATCATAAGCTGATAATGTTTCCTTTAAAATAGGAATCAGATTATGGTCGATTTCGACCGCTAACACTTTTCCTGCCCGCTCACAAAGATACTGCGTCATCGTACCGATACCCGGCCCGATCTCCAATACAAAATCTTCTTTTCCGACACCTGCCGCCGCTACAATTTTATCCAGTACATGAGTATCGATCAGAAAGTTCTGTCCGAATTTTTTTTGAAAATGAAAATCATGTCTTTGCAGAACTTCTATTGTTTCTTGTGGATTTCCTAATATTGCCAAATTTCTGTTTCCTCGTCTTTCTATTTATATGATAGCCGGTACATTTTTTTCGCATTCTCTGTTGTAATACGGATTACCTCCTCCGTGCTTATCCCTTTTATATCTGCAATCTTCTCTGCTACATAAATGAGATTAGAAGAATCATTACGGGTCCCCCGGTTTGGTTCCGGTGCCATGTAAGGGCAGTCTGTTTCCAATACTATTTTTTCTAATGGAATTTCTTCCACTGTACGGACACATTTTTTCGCTTTTTTAAATGTGACCACACCACCGATTCCAATATAGAAGCCCATTTTCACATATTCTTTTGCCAGCTCCGGTGAATAAGAATAGCAGTGAATCACGCCGCCACAGTCATAGGCTTTTTCTTCCGCAATTATTTTCATTGTTTCTTCTGCCGCATCACGGCTGTGAATAATAATGGGAAGCCTGACTTCTTTCGCTAATGTAATCTGACGCAAGAACCATTTTCTCTGCACCGCTGGTTGTGGTTCCTTCCAGTGATAATCCAAACCAAATTCTCCGATTGCCACAACCTTTTTATGTGAAGCATGGTCACTGATCCACTCCATATCTGCTTCTGTCAGCCCTTCCACTTCACTTGGATGAACCCCGAGAGCTGCATAAATGAAATCATATTCCTCTGCCAGCTGCAACGCTGTTTTACTGGTTTCTATACTAGCCCCTACATTGACAAGCCAGCCTACCCCTTTTTCTTTAAGGGAGAGAAGCAGTTTTTGGCGGTCCTGATTAAATGCTTCATCATCATAATGACCGTGTGTATCAAAAATCATTGTTTTCATGGTCTTTCCTTTCAAATCATGATTAACAAGAAGCACGGTACAGAATTCAGTTCGTACCGTGCCTCTTGTTTTAAACAAAATCAATTAGCAGATCTCTGCACCGGCCGGCATCGGTTTTTCCGGTGCCACAAGTGCGAGATTTCCGTCTGCATCCTCAGCACAGAGCAGCATTCCCTCCGAAAGCACTCCCGCTAATCTGGCCGGTTTTAGGTTCACAAGAACCATAACTTTTTTGCCGACCATCTCTTCCGGTGCATAATATTTCCGGATGCCGGATACGATCTGCTTCACTTCGCTTCCGATGCGTACCTGTGAACAAAGAAGTTTCTTCGATTTCTCCACTGCCTCACAAGCAATAATCTCCCCTACCTGAAATTGCATTTTCATAAAATCATCAAACGTAATTTCCGGTTTTGCTTCAATATCAATAACATCTTCTTCTTTTTCTTCTACAAATTCACCGTTTGCCTTTGCTTCTTCAATCTGTCTCTGTTTGATTTCCTCTGCCTTTGCCAGCACCTCTTTGGAATCCAGACGCATAAAGAGTATCTCCGGTGAATCAGTTACTTTCGTGCCGGATTCATATCGCCCGAACGTATCCATATCTTCTCTGGAACGTCTTTTTGCATTGAACTGAGCCAGAATTTTCTCTGTGGTCTCCGGCATAAATGGCTCCAAAAGGCTGGCTCCGATCACAATACTCTCAGCCAGATTATACAGTACGGTAGACAGCCGGTCTTTCTTCGCCTCATCCCTGCCAAGAATCCATGGTTCTGTCTCGTCAATGTACTTGTTGCAGCGCTTAAATATATTAAAAATTTCTGTGATGGCATCTGCCACACGCAGTTTATCCATTTTTTCATCGACAAGCTTCACTGAAGAGAGAATCTTTTCTTTTAAATCCGCATCCACCTCTTCCACAACGCCCTTGTCGGCAAGCACACCGTCAAGATATTTATTGCTCATGGATATCGTACGGTTTACTAAGTTGCCGAGAACATTAGCAAGGTCAGAGTTCATACGCTCTACCATCAAGTCCCAGCTCACTACACCGTCATTTTCAAAAGGCATTTCATGAAGCACAAAATACCGCACCGCATCGACGCCGAAAATATCTACTAAATCATCCGCATAAATAACATTTCCCTTGGATTTACTCATTTTTCCATCACCCTGTAACAGCCACGGATGACCAAAAATCTGCTTTGGCAGTGGCAAGTCGAGTGCCATTAACATAATTGGCCAGTAAATAGTATGAAAACGCAAAATATCTTTCCCGATCAAATGCAAATCTGCCGGCCAGTATTTTTCTACCAGATTTTCACCGTCACTCTCCTGATGATGCCCATCTAAGTCAAATCCCAATCCGGTGATATAGTTGCTCAGGGCATCAATCCACACATAAATTACATGGTCCGTATCAAAGTCTACCGGAATGCCCCATTTAAAACTGGTTCTGGACACACATAAATCCTGAAGACCTGGTTTTAAGAAATTATTTACCATCTCATTCTTGCGGGATTCCGGCTGAATAAATTCCGGATGTGTCTCTATATGCTTCATCAGCCTGTCCTGATATTTGCTTAATTTTAAGAAATATGCTTCCTCCTTCGCTGGCTGGCACTCACGCCCACAATCCGGACATTTGCCATCGACCAGCTGGGAGGAAGTAAAAAATGACTCGCAGGGCGTACAATACATTCCCTCATAAAAGCCTTTATAAATATCGCCTTTATCATATAGTTTCCTGAAAATTTTCTGTACCTGTTTTTCGTGGTCTGTATCCGTAGTACGAATAAATTTATCATAGGATGTATTCATTAAATCCCAAATGCGATGAATTTCTCCGGATATATTGTCCACAAATTCTTTCGGAGTAATACCAGCCTCTGCGGCTTTTAATTCTATTTTCTGTCCGTGTTCATCAGTACCTGTCTGGAAGCGGACATCATATCCCTGAAAACGTTTATATCGTACAATGGCATCTGCCAGTACAATTTCATAGGTGTTACCGATATGCGGTTTGCCGGACGTATAGGCAATCGCAGTAGTAAGGTAATACGGTTTTTTTGCCATGTTATTTTCCTCCAATTCTTTATCTTTATAATTGTAGGAAAAAACAGGGAAAATGTCAAGCATCCGCTGGTGTTTTTATAGATTCCTTATATTGCTCCCATTCACTTAATTACTTTGTATGCATACATGGATTTCAATGGTCCGCCATTCTTACACATTTTCTTGAAAAATTTGTGTGCTTTGGAATTTTTATAGACCAATGCCTTACAATTTTTACAGTTTTCGAACATCGGGAAATCTGTCGAATGTCCTTCCGACGGGAAAACCTGAAAAGACTTTGGCAGCTTTACACTTACCCCTGTGCAATTTGACATAAAATTATAACTGGAATTGGCTGCCCCGCCTTGTGCAAGTTCAATTTTTTTCAGATATTTTAAATTGTCAAAACAGAAATTTGCAAGAGAGATTTCCTTTGGCACTTTATAGGTAGTTCCTTTTTTGGCTGCCGGATAACGAAGCAGCACATTATCTCCTACTACAATATATTTATGGTTAATACCCCTTACAGCCAGTAAGGAATTACCCATCTTGTTGCTTAAGCTGT
>CANRLR010000011.1 GCA_947631505.1 uncultured Lachnospiraceae bacterium
TTCGTGCTTGTCGCGAATGCTTCTTTGTTTTCATTCAAGATTGCGAACGAGCTGAGCGAGTTTCGCAATTACCTAATTTCCTATAACACTCCTACTGACTGCAATAGCAGCACGGCCAGCAATATCGGAGCAATTATTTTAATCATAACAACGTATAATCCACGTCTGCCAAAACGGACACCGCCTAATGTCACTTCATCAATAATCGTTTTTGGTTTCACGACCCAGCCGATCAATATGCAGGTAAGGAAAGCAACTAACGGCATCAGGCAGTTATTGCTAATATAATCCAGCAAATCCAGTACCTGACCGGTCGTGCCATTTGGCAGCGGCAATTCAAAATACAATACATTATAACCAAGGCATACAATTATGGCACCAATGAGGCCATACCCTGTCACAATTAATGTACTCTTATGACGTGACCACCCTTTAACATCCATCAGACTGGAAACAATCGCCTCCATGACGGATACCGCCGAAGTCACAGCAGCAAAAATCACCATTAGAAAGAACAGGACACCAATAAAAATACCGGCAATTCCCATTCCGTCAAATACCTTTGGCAGAGAGACAAACATCAGCCCCGGTCCCTGCGACATTCCCTCTGTTCCCATAAATACATACACAGCCGGTACAATCATTAAGCCTGCCAATAAAGCTACTACTGTATCAAAAATTTCAATCTGATTAATGGATTTCATTAAATTAACATCTTTTTTTACATAAGAACCATAGGCAATCATAATTCCCATAGATACACTAATAGAGAAAAATAGCTGTCCCATGGCATCCATCACAATAATGAAAAATTCTTTCACCGTAATGCCTGAAAAATCCGGAACTAAATACACCTTCAATCCTTGTAACCCAGTCCTTGTGACACCATCCGCATCCGTATGTCGAATCGTCAGGGAATAAATTGCAATGCCAATTACTAATACAAGCAAAACCGGCATAAGTACCTTACTGTATTTTTCGATTCCCTTATTGACTCCCCGGTAAACAACAAATGCTGTAACAAAAAGGAATATGAACATCCACAGGATCGGCTGCCATTGCCCCGTAATAAATCCTGTAAAATAATCGTCTTTTACTGCCTCTTTGCCGTCTCCACTGACAAAGGTATAAAAATATTTCATTACCCAGCCACCGATTGCACAATAATATGGCAAAATAATGGTTGGTACCAAACATGCCAGCACACCCAGACCTTTCCACTTCGGCTGCAATACACCATATGCTGTCAATGGACTCTGTGCTGTTTTACGTCCAATGGCAATCTCCGTTGTAAGCAGGGCAAATCCAAATGTCAGTGCCAATATGATATAACATAAAATGAAAACGCCGCCATGTCCCTTTGCAGCCAAATAGGGAAATCTCCAAATATTTCCCAATCCAACCGCACTTCCTGCTGCTGCTAAAACAAAACCAATTGTTCCCGAAAAGTTGCCTCTGTTCTTTGTCATTGTTGTTCTCCTCTTCCTTTTTTTAATGAATGACTTTCTTCATACTGTTATATTTTATCTAGTACCCTGATTCCACTGTATTCCCCAGCCCAAGTAAGAAGCCAGAACATTTTCATATTGATAGTCACGACATGCCATACTGGAACGCTTTATCCAGTGCAAGCTGGCTTCTCCTTTTCTATCTGCCCTTTCAGTTTTCTCTTTGAATGGATGAATGCTAAGAATATGACGGTCATCCCACACCATTTTGTAATCCTTTACCTGATCTTTAACCATCTCTGTCATCGCGGAAAATACATAAAAAATTTCTCCGTTCTTTTCATCCTCATAGCAGTTAATCTTTTCTCCCAGACCATACAAGACAAAACCATTTTCGCCATATTGCTCAGGATTCGCAATACGGTCGGCCTCATCCAGCACATTTTTTACTCCCTCTTCATCCACCGCATAACAATTGTAATATTGTCTTACGATTCCGCTCCCAATCAGAAAACGGTCCAATAAATCAAGTACACCATCCTGATTCAAATCACAAACAGCACACTCATGTTCCATGCCCGCCATTACACCAGAATCCGCATTTCCAAAATTCTTCATCGTATCCGCTATCAAACGAAGCTGTTTCTTTTCATCCTCTGTCAGCTTCTTTTCCCATTGACTGACATCCAATGCATCATAAACAGCAAAATGTTCCCATGATTTTTTCAGATCCGTCAGTAAACCCTTCTTATCCGAACAGGATTCCGGTTCAAAACACATATATGCTTTTTCCATTCCGTCCGTCTTTTCGGTTCCTTCCCCTGCTATATGCCACGTAGCAGTCTTCTTATCATAATAGGTGCAAAGAGGATTATCCATATAATATGAAAAGACATTCTGTGACACTTCACATTCTTTTAATTCACTGCCACTCTCGCTGACTTCATATAAAGCGGCCTTGTCTTTTTGGTTTTTCTGTACCAGTAATTCTAAATAACCGTTCTGATTAAAATCTGTCACTGCAAATATTTCCATATATTCACCGTCATTTTCCAAATCCTGATCGTACCACCATTTATTCTTTTCTTTCTCAATTACCTTTATCTGCTCTTTCCATGGTAATTTGAGAGAAACCTTTCGATTTTTCCGCTCTATGGAAATTTTCTCTGCCTTACGGGCAGCACCCGGTTGTGCTGCGGCTCCACTAACAGTAGCCTCTTTCTTTATAGCTGACGGCTCATGACTGCCACAGGCCGCAAGACTTATCATGAAAACTGCCGCTATCACTATCTGGTATTTTTTTTGAACCCTTTTTCTCTTCACACAAATCCCCCCATATCACTTTTTCGTGTAATTTCTTTTGATTATATCAGAAAACTTTTCAACTGTAAATTAAAAGCACAGAATATTCTGAATATCCTCTACATCTTTGTGAAACAATAACAAAAAAGGAAAGGAAGTGCTCACATGAAAGATTCAACCAGTTACACAAATTGTCATCGTACAAAATATCAGCAGACACCATCTCCAAATCAGGTATCCGGTGCATCCGATGACTCCGATCAGGATTCGTCCACATCCAAATATGTAGTACCAAATGATGACCGCAAACGAAAAGATGGTCCTGGTGGTAATTGAAAAAATGTAACAAACTTCTCTCAAAAAAAACGCAAAGAACTAATATTCTCTGCGTTTTTATTACATTATCAGAAAAGAATGCTAATCCTCTTCACACATAACAACAATCCTTCGCGGTGTCGTTTGCGGCGGAATGCTTCTGGTAGTCACAGAATAGTACACTAATAAAATTCGTCCGCCCGGATTACAGGTAAAATTCTGACCATTCTCAGTTCTCACCACTGTATCGTCGGAAAGATTTAACTGTAGAGCCCGATCCACCGCCAGTAGATTCCTGTCAAAACGATTCAACATCACCTGTTCATTTCTGTCAAGTGCCGTAATAATCTGAGCACGATACTGTGGTGGAAAAATAAGCGGCACCGGCAAACTGCGGTCATAAAATGCTGCCACCCGCATCCCCTGCCGAAGCGGTCGGTTCTCTATAACCAATGTTTCTTCATTGACAACAAAATTCACAATACCATTCTCCGTCTTCAAAGAAATCATTTGGCTGCAACAGTCATTTCCACGGGATACGTTTAGTATCATGCCAACTACCGGCACAAAATCACGAAAATCCATAGTAATTGTCCCCCATTTCGGAGCGTTAATGCTAGAAAATATTTTACTGTTATCATATGTGCCGATTCATGGAGGGTTACCGTTTGGTTGTGCGGGAAGGCAAGTCTTACTTATGACATAAAAAATCCTTGACAGCTCTAGGGTTTTTTAATATGACCATTTTACCGGAATATTTTTTACAAACGTTATGATAGTGTTCCCTATGCCTCTTATTCCGTCCCTCCTGTATTATCCACCATAAAAATTCCCGGTCGAGCTTTTCCTCGCAGCCATTCGATATGGATTCTCTTGTCTTTCCCTTATAAGTAAAATATCTTTTTACCGCCCGAAATAAACATATACGTCTTGGAAAATCCAAAAAAATTATCTGTGTTGCTTCTTCCATTCTTTTCTCATAACAGGCAGCTGAGTAATTTCCATCAATAACCCAGTTGTCATGAGAATCACAAAAGAGGGATACAAGTTTATCCATTTCCCTATTATCCCTTTCCTGCCATCCCGGCAGCCAATGCACACAGTCTAAATGTAACACTTCACACATATATCTTTGTCCTAACTTTTTCGCTAAAGTGGATTTCCCACTTCCACTGTAACCAATTATAGCAATTCTTGTTTCCTTCATTGGTTTCCTCCCTTCTAACACGATGCTATTTGTCTTTCCTCCGTTGGTGTATTTTCCTCTGACAGGATACAAGAGTAATTTTGCTATGAACCACTACTTACTAAACGCAGACACGAATGTAAACAATACAAAAGGAGAACACTGTAACACGATTACTCCATCGCAAGAGTCTCGAACACTATTTTTATTGTTATTAATAGATTATTATAGTACAACCCTTGTTACTATTCAACTCTGACGCAATTAAGCAGCAAAAAGAGAAATGGGAATTTCAATACAACCCTTGTTACTATTCAACAATGTCCTGTACCCATTATCCTATCTATTCTATTTCAATACAACCCTTGTTACTATTCAACGTTACCTGACTGCCTATTTGCGGTATCGTCCCAAATTTCAATACAACCCTTGTTACTATTCAACTTGCTTCTGTTTTACGCTTAAAGGCCTCAAGCTCATTTCAATACAACCCTTGTTACTATTCAACTTTTGGACAAGAAATACTACGGTGACCGTATTAATTTCAATACAACCCTTGTTACTATTCAACAGAGATAACATCATTCGTGATTATTGGTTTCTTGAATTTCAATACAACCCTTGTTACTATTCAACAAGATCCGTTTTGGAAAGTTTCATTTTTTTGTCATATTTCAATACAACCCTTGTTACTATTCAACACTAAACCTATAAAAATCAAAACTTTCATTCCATGTATTTCAATACAACCCTTGTTACTATTCAACCTGTTCCGCAACAATTTGTAGGGAAGGTTACCGGCATTTCAATACAACCCTTGTTACTATTCAACATAATCCTTACTCAGTTTTACAATTTGGTTTGTAATTTCAATACAACCCTTGTTACTATTCAACATATAACTGCCTCCACCAGCCACCGCCCGGATGCCGATTTCAATACAACCCTTGTTACTATTCAACGATTTGAGTTATAGCGAACCTCCCCGCACCTGTGATTTCAATACAACCCTTGTTACTATTCAACGAGCAGTACAATGTTACGAAGAGTTAAGACCGGAATTTCAATACAACCCTTGTTACTATTCAACGCAGGTATTCCTATTGAAGCAATTCAGAATATTATATTTCAATACAACCCTTGTTACTATTCAACGGGGACCCATTGCCGGGTAACGGCTCGGACAACGCATTTCAATACAACCCTTGTTACTATTCAACAACGACCAGTGTTTCATGTTCCCGATGTCCTTTAATTTCAATACAACCCTTGTTACTATTCAACACGTCGGCAAATTCGGATTCTTACGATTTAACACATTTCAATACAACCCTTGTTACTATTCAACTTTTATCGGAGCGGATAACAATTGCAATCCTGTCGTATTTCAATACAACCCTTGTTACTATTCAACTTAATCCAGCAAAAGCAATTTCTTATTTTAATACATTTCAATACAACCCTTGTTACTATTCAACAAACTGAACCGTATACAAAACCAATTCAACCAAGATTTCAATACAACCCTTGTTACTATTCAACTGCAATCTGTCGCCTACTCTGCAAGTCCACAGTAATTTCAATACAACCCTTGTTACTATTCAACTGTATGAAAATTACGATATTTACAACATTAGATAATTTCAATACAACCCTTGTTACTATTCAACTATATCGGTATAAGACAACATTGCTTGCGGTGTTATTTCAATACAACCCTTGTTACTATTCAACACACCACCAGCACCTTTTTTACCACTAGCATTGATTTCAATACAACCCTTGTTACTATTCAACTCATTTGTGAAGACGGAGATGTTTTGTTTAAATAATTTCAATACAACCCTTGTTACTATTCAACCAGATTTAACCTTCAGAAATATTATCCGGACAGCCATTTCAATACAACCCTTGTTACTATTCAACAAAGGAAAGAAGTCAAGCCAATGGACAACTGACTTATTTCAATACAACCCTTGTTACTATTCAACATAAAATATATTTGCCGTTGCATGGAACGACTTGCCATTTCAATACAACCCTTGTTACTATTCAACATCTGCCTCAATTCCATCTCCCAAATCTTTTATAAATTTCAATACAACCCTTGTTACTATTCAACAGCATTATGGTGTTTCTATCTATAGCCTTTTCAACATTTCAATACAACCCTTGTTACTATTCAACGCAGACACTTTCCATGAAGCATTTGTACATGTATAATTTCAATACAACCCTTGTTACTATTCAACTCTGCTAGACATATTGTCAATTGCATTAAAAACCACATTTCAATACAACCCTTGTTACTATTCAACCATATATGGACAAAATACGTTTAGATAAATCATAATTTCAATACAACCCTTGTTACTATTCAACACAGCATTTGTGCATTTGTGCGTATTCTAGTTTTGATTTCAATACAACCCTTGTTACTATTCAACTAAAGCATAGATTCTGAGAGAAATATCTTAAAGAAATTTCAATACAACCCTTGTTACTATTCAACCCGGTAATCGGTCTCACCACAGAGCAACTGGAACAATTTCAATACAACCCTTGTTACTATTCAACTTTACAAAGACGCAATAGTAGACAAAGAATTAAAATTTCAATACAACCCTTGTTACTATTCAACCAAGAGGAATTAGTCCTAGAAACAGCAGAACAAAAAATTTCAATACAACCCTTGTTACTATTCAACCATAACTGCATCTTTTTTTTGGCTGAGCTGTTCTTATTTCAATACAACCCTTGTTACTATTCAACCCTTTTTTGCACTGCACCTTGACAATCGAATATATTTCAATACAACCCTTGTTACTATTCAACTGTTTGTTTTATGCTCTTTGCTCATTGCCCTAAAATTTCAATACAACCCTTGTTACTATTCAACTGTCAAAAACCTCTACTCCGTCGACCACCTTTATAATTTCAATACAACCCTTGTTACTATTCAACGAAGGCTTTCCGAATGCGTAGAACTTGGTTTATCAAATTTCAATACAACCCTTGTTACTATTCAACCCGACCCAAGTGTCCTTATACTCATCTCTGGATAAATTTCAATACAACCCTTGTTACTATTCAACGCTTGGGAAAGATTTAGAAGAGTACAATGTCGAGAATTTCAATACAACCCTTGTTACTATTCAACACGGGCAGATGTTAAATGTACAAATGAAACTGGAATTTCAATACAACCCTTGTTACTATTCAACTTAAATGTCGGAACTAAAAGTGCCACAAAGAAAATATTTCAATACAACCCTTGTTACTATTCAACTAGTTGTCTAAGTTGTACTGTATATTCCGCCATATTTCAATACAACCCTTGTTACTATTCAACCATTAGCAAACAGCGAAAACGTCATCGTCTGCCAGATTTCAATACAACCCTTGTTACTATTCAACGATTAAGTGCCGTCTGTGCAAGCCCTGCAGACGATTTCAATACAACCCTTGTTACTATTCAACCGGACAGGCAGAGGATGTATTCACAGGTGAAGAATTTCAATACAACCCTTGTTACTATTCAACCTTAAACTTTATTCTTTCTTTTCCAATCTTACAAATATTTCAATACAACCCTTGTTACTATTCAACGCTGTTCTTCCGGGAAAAAGTTGCATGAATACATTATTTCAATACAACCCTTGTTACTATTCAACAATAAGATCTTTAAAAAACTATAGTACTGCCTAATTTCAATACAACCCTTGTTACTATTCAACCGTTTTTTGTAACCGGAACAAAGATAATTACTCCCAATTTCAATACAACCCTTGTTACTATTCAACACACCATTTTTAGATTACCGGTGCCGCTTGCAGGGATTTCAATACAACCCTTGTTACTATTCAACTCTATGAACTGGCTGGATATGCATGGAATGACAATTTCAATACAACCCTTGTTACTATTCAACTTGAACAAATTAGCGGTTATTTTAGACAACGAAAAATTTCAATACAACCCTTGTTACTATTCAACCTTGGTTTTACGTTTGTATAATAATTCGTCTGCATTTCAATACAACCCTTGTTACTATTCAACAAAACCAACATTGGCAGAGATAAACGAGATTTAATTTCAATACAACCCTTGTTACTATTCAACAAATTACGGAAAGATAAAAGGAAACCTAATATGATTTCAATACAACCCTTGTTACTATTCAACTATCCTCATTGAAAGGCAAGGGTTTAACTATTTGATTTCAATACAACCCTTGTTACTATTCAACACAAGTGGGTATAATTCTCCAACAGTTCTTTACCCATTTCAATACAACCCTTGTTACTATTCAACGCGCTAAAAAATATGTAGAGGATGGCACAGTTCCATTTCAATACAACCCTTGTTACTATTCAACATGGAAAAGTTGATGTCTTAATGTCTTTTAAGAAATTTCAATACAACCCTTGTTACTATTCAACTTTACACAGTTCATCTTCTACAGTGACGGAAAATGATTTCAATACAACCCTTGTTACTATTCAACAATACAGGAACTCAAACGATCACAAAAACTGGAAAATTTCAATACAACCCTTGTTACTATTCAACGAATTCGGTTAGATACAGTGCGGGAACGGATATCTTATTTCAATACAACCCTTGTTACTATTCAACCATATCATCTTTTGCGGGTATTATTTTTCCATTATATTTCAATACAACCCTTGTTACTATTCAACAGTGAACCGCCTAATTGTTCATTGATACTTTTAGCATTTCAATACAACCCTTGTTACTATTCAACAACCAAATGTATAAGCAGGCGAAGGAGAATGGGGAATTTCAATACAACCCTTGTTACTATTCAACAATTTCTGATGATGTGAATGTAACGGTGGAATATTTCAATACAACCCTTGTTACTATTCAACCTTGTGCGGTTAATCAAGGCTTGTATACCAACAGAATTTCAATACAACCCTTGTTACTATTCAACGACTCACTTCCCGAATTTCTTTCACTGTCATTTCATTTCAATACAACCCTTGTTACTATTCAACGAAGACGTAATTCACATTCGGAACAATTACTCCGATTTCAATACAACCCTTGTTACTATTCAACACCATTGTTTCTTTTTATGTAATTTGTTGACAAGATTTCAATACAACCCTTGTTACTATTCAACTTTTTTGTAACTGGAACAAAGATAATTACTCCCAATTTCAATACAACCCTTGTTACTATTCAACCTGATATTATCTCTTTATAAGACTGACACACTACAGATTTCAATACAACCCTTGTTACTATTCAACGTCAACAAAAAAGTTAATTTAATTTACAAAAAAGATATTTCAATACAACCCTTGTTACTATTCAACTTTCGGCTGGTACTGCGGTGGAGGAATCCATTAATATTTCAATACAACCCTTGTTACTATTCAACCCATAGTACAAAACGATATTTTTTCTTTTCCCATATTTCAATACAACCCTTGTTACTATTCAACATATCAATTGCGGAAACCAAGATTATTGTGTGGAATTTCAATACAACCCTTGTTACTATTCAACCCTGAAAATCGGTCTGCCAGACAGCCAGCATTATCATTTCAATACAACCCTTGTTACTATTCAACGAAAGACGGTCATATTGCTATAACAGAGGGAAAATTTCAATACAACCCTTGTTACTATTCAACCTATTCTTTTGTGATGCAAGGTGGGGGGTTGATATATTTCAATACAACCCTTGTTACTATTCAACTCAAATAAATGGAGAAAAAGTACCGGGGGAAATCATTTCAATACAACCCTTGTTACTATTCAACAAACGATTTCCGGCTTTTTTTATATTCCTACTCTACTACATATTCCCCTTTTTATCAACAAAATCATAAATTTTACCAGCTAAGAGGCACTTTGAAAAAAAGAAGAAAATAAAACGTTTTTTCGTTAAAAATAAAATATAGCCTGGTAATTTTCAAATATTATAAAAACATATTCTCACCATTTACCATGTCCTTGCCGCCTAATGTTTCTTCTTCATAGACAGCATCATTCATTAATTTAATAATACATACAAAATCCTCTTCCTCATCAATCACCTGCGACAATTCACTCCTTAAACGAATTAACTGGGAAGGAGTCGTCTCACCACGGAAGACGGATTTCTGAAAATGACTGAGATACTTTTTACAAATTTTAAATACCTTTTGAACCCGCTTTTCATTTACATCATAAAATACAAATGCATAATTGTAATTATATTTTTTAGCCATTATACATTCTCCTTTATCGAAAATGGTACAAATTCTTTCTCTTCAAGAATCCATTTTATCAATTTATAGCAATCCAATTTTAATGCTGTTCGATAACTTACTTTTCTCTTCAGCCGTGAATGATAAAATACACTCTCTAATCTATTTTCAAATGCCTCGATAAATACTTTTCTGCCATCTTCATTTAAAATACAATAATTTACTTTTCTTTCAAAATGTTTTTCCACTTGCAATTTGCGATTGTTTACCAGTTCAAAAATGGTCCGGTAAACAATAACTGGTTTAAATACCTCACTGATATCAAGACTGAGTGAAAATCTCCGTTCCGCAGGCTCATGCAGAAAACTTATTCTTTGGTCGAGATGAGTTTGGTAAATCGCACTAATTGTCTTTGTATACAACAATGTATTACCAAATGAAATGAGGGCATTGATTGGATTATCCGGTGGTCTCTTCACACGCTTATTCATACTAAAATCCTCCGGCAGAAAATGAACAAATTCACCATAGAACCTTGCCCAGATCTCCCCTTCACAAGCTAGGAGTTCTTTTATACCTGAAGTTTCATTAATACGTAATATTACATCTTTATGCAGCCAGTCTATTGTATCCTTCACCTCTTTTTTGTCATGCTTATAATAATGATATAGAACTTCGTATATATTTTCCGCAATTCCTCTTACAATTGCTCTCGCTGTCTGCAACCGTCTCTCCTCAAAACATTGCACCTGTTTAACAAGCAATCTGCCGCTGCAATAATGGTCTTTTGGATAATAACTTCCACTATATCCCTGATAATAGTTAAAAAAATGCACAACAACCGAATTTTGAGCCAAAAAATCCAATAATTTAGTATTAATCGTAACTTCATTCATCAAATATAATTCCTTAATATTTTCAATCGGAAGATAGACATTCTTTCCTTCATTTCGAAAACAAATGGAGTTATCCTTTCGCTTCAGTTCACCTGCTGACATTATGTATTTTGTACTTCCCATACGCATTTCCTCCTCAAATATAGCAGTATTCATAATAAGCACATTTTTTACATTTCGGCTGATTTAAAACCGGTGGAAGGGAATCGGAATTCAGTAATTCAGTAATTTCTCTCTCATAATGTACAAGTCTTTCCTCATCCTGTTCTGTCAATTCTAAAATCACAACCTTTTTCTGTGTCTTATTCTTTTCTATAAATTCCAACTTTCCTTTTCTCTCAATTCCCTTCTCCTTCAACACCTTTAGATAAAAAAGCAACTGCCATTTAGCTGCCTCTGCATCCCCGTCTGATTTTTTCACTTCTGTCAGATATTCCCTAGTAAGCTTATCCAACTTGATATTGTCAATTGATATTTCTGTATTTTCACTTTTCTTTGCACGGTCATCATGAATTGCCTTTCCAATCTTTACTTTTTCGCTGTTATCTTCGAGGTTGAGACGATTTCCATGCAGATAGCACTGCCTTTTGCAGTGAATATAATAATTCATTAGTGTTCCATTCATCTCCATAGCCGGTCCTCCTCTCACACAAACAGATCAGACGAAGTTTCTAATCTCTCTGTATCAAGTTTTCCATTGATAAAATAATTTTCACAATCCTCTACATAATACAGCTCACCAATCTGGTCATTCCATTTAAGCTGCACCTTATCGCTTATCTGATAGATAAAATGGCTCATTTCTGCACGAATTACAGACAGTTCATACTGTTTTTTACTATAATCAATTTCTAAATTCTGCAATATTGATTTATACCTTTCCCATACCTGTGAGCCTTCCAGTTCGCTTCCATCTTCTTTCTGAATAGTCCGGTTAAAAAACACATCTACTCCATATGGATTAAAATCAATTAATTTCATATGCTTTGCAATGTCCGGATGTTCCAGACAGGCTACCGTCTTCTTATAAAAGTCATCTATATTTTCTTTCGTATATTGCTGGTTGCAGCTTCGGATTGTTTCAATAATCCGGTCATAGTATTCTCCGAAATCTTTTGTATTTAAAATCTCTTGCATATGTTTGGATGGAAGTCGAATTTCTTCACTGATCCGATAATCATTTTTATATATTTTCTGAGGTTTATCATAGTCAAAAAAGTAAGCAATGCCGCTCCGTTTACTAGAACGGTTGATTCTTCCCAAAAATTGTTCCTCACTGTCTAATATTGAGATGTCCTTATAGCCAATATCCATATCAATATCCACGCCAGCCTCCACTACCTGAGTTGCTATCAGTATGCAAGGTTCCGCTTCCTTTTTTACTTCTTGCAAAATACAGTTTCTTTCATACATATTATCATCACCTGTCAGCAGATAGACCGGAACAGAAATCTTTCCGTTCTCCTTTTCCCTGATAACTTCCTTATAAAATAATCTGGCAGTCTTTTTTTTGATAAATTCTACTACTATCTTTTTATTAACTTCGCTCTTTGCAATCAATTCTTCCAGCACGCAGTCTAAAAGATTATCCGGCTTTTCTTCCAGCAAATGAAAATCCAGCACTACCCGTTCTCGAAATAAGAAATGATGAAAATAATGATTTCTATCTTTTATCAAATGAACGGGTTCTTCTATACCCTCAGAAAGTTTATTCAGATCTGGCAGCGTTGCTGACATCAGAATAATTTTCAAATTCAGAACATCCGCAAACACATGGAAAAATTCTATTATTTCCGTCCAGATCTGATTATTCAGATTCTGTACCTCATCCAACACAATTACGCTGTTCATCAACTGATGGAAGCCAAATATTTTTTCCTGTTTTTCCGAAAACATAGTATCAAAGAGACTGACACTGGTCGTCAGGATAAAAGGATAATTAAGGAACTGCCGGTTTAACAGTCCTTTTTCATAAAGATGCTGATTATCCTCTTCTTTTATTTTTTCTTTTTTCCCGGGCAGCTTCATCGGAGTAATGGAATTTATCACGGCTATCTGCTCCATCAATTTCTCTTCTTTTCCGAATGCGTCGGTTAATGTCTGAATATTTTGTTCCACCAGTGTATTGAACGGATATACATAATAAATTTTCTGCAGACCGCATTTCTCCGATAACAGAAAACTAAGATTCATGGCAGTATTACTCTTCCCACTGCCGGTAGGTGCCTCTAGATAAAAAACAGGCTTCTTGTAATTCTCTTTAAGGACTTCTTCTGTTTCCCAGAACATCTCATTTCTTAACTGATTGATATCTTCTTCTCCCTTTTTGCCTTTTCCTGCTTTAATTTTCCGGTACAGTTTTCCGCCTTTATATGCCTTGAGAAAATCCTTTATGCTGCCCAGCTCTCCAAACTCTTCTATCTGCACTCCAGACATAAATTCCGAAGTAGCATAATAATCCGAAGCAACTAACAAAGAATACAATAATCTTTCATAGCAGTACAGATACCGTGATTCCTGTTTCTGAATTTTCCCACTCTGTACCCAACGTTTTTCCTTTATAACTTCCTTTTCTAATTCTCCAGATTCTAAATTGATTTTTCCCAGTCCCAGTATATCCTCTTCTAAAACCTCCACAATATCTCCCGCTCTGTCCCCTTCAAAGGAACTTAGAAAGTCAAGATAACAATTAAAATCCGAATGATGCCGGGAAATCACATAGGCATTTACAAAAATCAGATGCCGAATTTTACACATAGCCGTTTTATCTCCTATGCCTTTTATTTGTGAAAGAAAGCAATCCAGATACAATATGGCAGAAAACAGCGAATGACCACTTCTCAAACTCTCTTTCGTCTCGCTATCCACATATATTCTCTGTCCCATTTTATCCCGCTGAAAAACCGGATTAATCTTTCCATAATCATGATAACGGGGTACACAAAAAAATATTTCTCTCAAAAGTAAAGGATGCTTTTCCTCTTCACCCTTCAAATAAACTTCCAAAAAACGGCTATATCCTCTTTCTATCTCCTTCTTTTGACATATTTTTTGAAAATATGCTTCTGTTTTCTCCGTATGTTCTTTTAATGTTTCCCGTTGCTCTTTCGTTCGATGAGCAAAGTTATTATCCCAATCAATCATATTCTCCTCCTGAGCTTACAGCCGGAGGGAACGTCATTCCATCCGGCTGTATCATTCTTACTGTATCGGTTATACTATTTTTCTGCATCCTCCGGCTGCAGTATGGCAATTGCCTTGTCTTCAATCCGCAGTACCATCCCCTCATAATTCGCCAATTCCGAATCTGTCTGAACCATTTTCCTCAACTCATACATTCCATTTTCCATCAATCCCCACGGAAGATTTTCTTCATAGTAAAAAGAACTTTCGCCCGGTTCCGCGAAAGAGGCTTTTTCCCTTTCAAAAAGGCTGTCGATGGACAGAACTGAAAGCATTCTCTCTCCTTCCACAATCCTGACGTCTGAGATATCTGCCGGATGCTCATTTTTCCCAAGATACGGTACATAGACACATTTTCGATTCAATAAATTTGAGGCAAGTTTTTCACTTATTTCATCCTCTGCTATGACATATATATCCCATGATGGATGTTCCAGCCACTGTTCCTTTACAATCAAATTTCCCCCTTGTTCAAAAGACGCATAACCGACAGAATTGTTAAATATCTGTATCTTTTTCCGGCAGATTCCATGCTTGGGCAATACTCCGATTTGCAAACCGTTTAGCACTTTATAATACTCTGGGAATGCGGTTTCGTTTTTCTTCTTCGTCCAGCCATATCCGGAAAGCCCAAGGACTGCACCAAACAGACCAAGCAATGCCGCCCTGTGAATGTTACCATATGTAAAATAGCAATCACTGTTTACATCCGGGCGCTTAAAAAATGCTGTCACGCCACTTAAATGAAAGGTAAGTATTCTCATGGGCTACACCTCTTTGCCAGTAAATATATGAAACATGTCCGCATTTTCTACATCTGTAGTCAATACGGTTTTTGCCGGATTATAATAAATTTCTATTTTCTTTATTTTATCCGATAACTCATTTAAAATATTTCCGCAGTTCAGAGAAATCTCATTTTTTTCTTCTCCTTTTTGAAAGGTAATGTATTCGGATAAATTGGGAAGATACAAATCCATATCCGTTTCTACAAAAAGTGCAAATTCATTCTCACATCCTTCCTTTGCATTGGTTGCATAGGCAGTGACCGCACACAATGCTGTCCTTTTAAAGATTTTGTAATCCTCTTCGGTATATCCTTCTGTCACTCCCATTTCAACGAATTCTTTATAGGCCATCGGATTAATGACAAAGGGATAAAAGTAGTGAGCTTCATTACTGACGATTTTGGTCCCCAAGGAAGAATTTTTGGCATCCTCGTCTTTTGCATCTTTAAACGGTGACAATATCTGCTGTTCATCCGGACACGTCCCGTCATATTTATTAAACCCTTGTCCAAACTGGACTGCCCCTGTTATCGAAATATTACTCTTTTCTTCTGCAAAAGTAGCACCAAAATTTTTTACGTCAATCGCACGAAACAGCTTCGTAAGAATATTTTTCATATCCGATTCTTTCGATAGTTCTTCTCCAAATATGTACTCATATCTTTCTTTCAATGTTCTAGGGCTGAGCACGATAGACTTGTCCTTTTTGTTATTGGGGAACCACATTGATTTTATATATAAAACCGGTTTACCTTCCTCATCCCACATTTTTTTCATTGGATATTTTAAGGCTTTATCACTGCCATAGGTAATACCATCTGACGTTGTCTTTGGATATCCTGTAAAGTCTGCATTCCAATTCGCCATTATTGACGATACACCGATTACTCCATATACTCTCTTATTCATAATCTTTCTCCTCTCCATCTTTCTTGTAAATTAAATTGTTACTGCAAAACCCCGCCCACATCATATCCTGATTTACCTCGCACTCTTTGTTGTAACTACAAATCATCGCAAATAAATATTTTACCCGTTTCGAACCAATCAGCTGTATATCATAATCATATTTGACAAACAATCTCTGCAGCTTCTCTTTTATCGTTTTAACAGTTTTTGCTGCAATAAACGGATTTATCATCGACATTTTTTTATTGGCAGCTTTACTTCTTGAAAAGAGATAATACAAGAGTTGTCCCACCCCATAAAAAAACTCTTCTTCCGTTTCAAATTGCTCTTCCCCATTACCATTAATCTTCTGCTCAACTAACTGTCTGATTTCACTTATTTCCATAACGCCCTCCTTATTTCTCTTAAAATAGCTCTGTAATGACAACCGCATATTTAATCTTTGGGATACCAGATCCAGACTATTTTCCCGGACTGCACTTAAAACTGCTCTCTCCGATACCCGGTCCAAAATTTCCGGTAATCCATTCAGCTCACCTAAATGCATCCAGCGAAACATACTTTTTCTTGCTAATAAAATATTTTCTTTCAATGTGCTGTCCGTAGTTTTTAAATCCTTCGCCTCAGTAAATAAATTTTTCTGTAACCAGCCGGAAAACAGAACCGCATCCACTACTCCCGCCATCTGTTCCAGCTTGTGATAACGACCATATTCTGCTTTCTGATACTTCTCACTCCGATTGATATAATCATGATAACGAAAAGGCGGCACTAACTTTATCGGATATCGGGAAACATAATCCACTTCCTGTATTTTTACTTCTTTTTCCTTTTGAAGGCGTAGATATATTCCATGAGTTTCCCTGTCTGGCAATTTACCATTTTGATATGAATCAATCTCATTCCTAATACAATCGAAATAGACATTTACCTCTCCCATTGCAGCCAATGCCGTCAAATAATCAAATAATTTTTTCTGCCGCAGAACATCTTCTCTGGAAACCATGTACGGAATCGTCTGCATCCGCGTTTTGTGCTCTAAATACACTTTTTTAGAATTTAATCCCATATTATTATTCGGCATTCCCCAAATGCACCCCTGATACATCACATTATAATCATTGCTGTTAAAAATATTGGGATACAGATAGCGTAATCCTTCTGTTTCATACAACCGCTTTGTCTCTTCTTTCTTTTCACCCAAAACAAAAAAGATTTTAAGATAGTCTTTCCCCTCCGGCACAATTCCCTGTTCTGAAAGGGAAAAAATATGTTCCGTAATCCATTTTTGGCACTTCCCCAATAATCCGGCATTAACCGCTCCTAATTCCTCCTCGGCTGCCTCATATAATTCCCTCGTCTTCTTTTTTCCCTGATACTTCTGGGCTGGATTTAAAAGGACGCGATAATACCCGTCAATAATCTCTTCTGTCAATTTCCCATTATCAATACTGTCTTTCTTAATGAAAAAAGACAGAAAATTATTGCTGTGAATTATTTTTTTACTATCTATCGGCTTGTTCATGTCAATCAGTGAACTATAATAATCATAATATTGTATCGCCTGAAAGGACAATTGATTTCTTCCCTCCAGCTCTTTTGTACGCTTATTGTAATGTATCTCAACATCCTTTACCAGCACTTGTCCACTTTCTACATCTACTAAAATATAAGTTCCATCCTTTGGCACATACCGGTCAAGAACAAGATCCCTGCCTTCCTCTCTTTTTTTTCTTTCAAAAGCCTCAAATACTTCCAAACAATCTTGAAGCAAATTCTCACCTCCGATACCATTTACAGTTTACATATCCGCTTCCCCGGGTATTATTGTTTCCCATCCCAACTCCAAGGGCAAGATATGCCAGTTTCTGACTTGTTTCATTTTCCGCTACATACAGATCAAATTTATCCCCCAAAAGTTTAATTTCCTTATAGTTCGAGGCAATCGGGCCTTTATTCAAAAACTTTATCTCGCGGATAAAATCAAAATCTTCCTTCAACCTGCCTCCCATAAAATAGTTATATTTTTTAATCAGATTTTCTGTCAGATACCTCTGATACTCCTGAATTCCTACATGATCCCTCCAATATCCGCCACCTTCTGCCTTGACAATTACTGCAGTAATCGAATATAACTTCTCAATTAAATGTTCGGGAATAACTTTTACACAATTCGTAAGACATTTAAAATCAGCATTATATTCGTTCACGAAACTTTCTTGAAAAAAATGTTTCAAGCCGACATCAATGGTCCGAATCGAAAAGGAATACACCTGTCCGCTCTTATATATTCCCTCCTTCTCCACCGGATACAGACAACTGAATGTATACGGCTTATACCCTTTCCCTTTATGCATTTCCAACAGTTCAGGCACTTTTCCCATTACCTCATCCATAAAGGAACATAATTTTTCCTGCAGATTCTCCCAACGAATATCCCGCAGAAGAAAAACTTTCGTATCAATTTGAAAGACTTTTAAATCCTGCATGATTTCCTCCTTTCTTTCATTTTAATGATAAGTCTAATATAACTAGCATCAAAGTAATTGTCAATGAGTTCTAATTCACCAAAAGAGGCAATTTTTCTATCCAATCCACAATTATTTCCCAAAAATCAAACTTCAAAATAACTCCCGCAATCACAGTTCCAACAATACTAATTAGCATTGAATTGTGTCCTATATCTTTTTCTTTACAATTAATGGCTTTAGACTTACCTACCGTTCCTTTTTTCTTCATCCCGTTGCACTTTACTATTTTTTTATTCAACAATTTCACCATCCTTCTCTTTTTTTAACTTAATATAATACATAAGTAAATATCTGTCAATACTTTTTTTATTGTATATTGAATCGGTTTTTGCAAATATAAAAAGAAATATACACCCTGTGTTTCTATTCATTAACAAACTTTTTTTATTTTATATGTTTCAATGTCTCTCAGACTGCTATTCATATTTTTGATTTTTTTATTGTACTACAACTCATAATTATATGCAAGTAAAAACACTACTATGCTATGAAAATGAAAATGTCAACCTTTTTTTGTGATATTTTTCTAGTTCTTTACAATTTGTTACTTTTCACAATATAATTGTGACGTTTTTGTGCATTTTGGATATTTTTTGATACAACAAAAGAACTGCCTGTTCGCCAGTCGGAAAAACATATAGTTCGTATCTACTATGTTACAAGTGCAAGTTCCTTTTGGAACTCCTGATTTGCAGTACGAAAGCCAAATAACTTTCTAGGATAATTATTCATCCAGTTCTCAACCGCCTTCACTTCCTCATCCGTCATGTGGTCAAAATTACTTCCTTTGGGAACCTTCCGCCTGACAAGCCGATTCTGATTTTCATTTGTTCCTCGTTCCCACGATGAATACGCATGACAGTAATATACTTCTGTTCTGTTCCCACCATACACAGATTTCTCCATCTCTTCAGAAAAGGAGAATTCCGTTCCATTATCTACTGTAATACTTTTAAATACCTTTTTGAAATCATCTTTCCATAGTCTTTCCAATTCATCTAATTTCTTAACAACCTCACAAGCTGAATGATTCGGCAACTTAAATAGGATTTCTTTCCTAGTCTTCCGCTCGGTAAGAACAAGCAGCGAATTTTTACTTACACCACGTTTGCCAACAACCGTATCCATTTCCCAGTGCCCAAATTCTTTTCTGTTTTCAATTTTTTTAGGACGTTTAGCTATGCTTTTACCTGCACTTGCTCTTTTTTGCCTTTTAATATGTCTATAATTCCGTTTCTTCTTTCTTTTAACTGGTAAATCTTTATTGGATAATCGAAAGAAGATCCCTTTATCGATGTAACTATATAAAGTTGCTACACATATCTTTGTTTTGAATTCCTTTCCCTTTCCAGTTTTTTCTAATTCTCCCAAAACAGCAGATGGAGAGTAATCTTCTTCTACAATTTTCTTTTCCAAATATTCTGCATAATCATAATCATTAGAAATTTTTAAACCGGTTCCCCTCGTACTCACATTTTGTTGATATTTTTCTTCTGCCAAATCCGGAGAATATCGCCATTCTTCCGTATAGTCACTATTTCGGTGCAGGTACTTTCCTCTTTTTAGTTCATTCGTAATAGTATTTGGATGACAATGCAAACATACTGCTATTTCACCCTTTTTCATTCCTTTTCGTAGTAGGTTTTCAAGTAAAAGCCTATCTTCATATCGTAAATGTCGATATCCTTTCACAACTGCTCCCCCTCATCATTGGTTATATTGTTAATTTCGCTTATTATTTAAAGAAATTAGAAAAGAACATCTTACTTATTCTTTCTCCTCTGCTATTTTTTTTAATTTTTCTATTATTAATTTCTCTACATATTGGGGTGGTTTTCTCTTCCCTGTTTCCCAATTTTCAATGGTTCTTTTTGGAATTTCAAACCTTTTTGACATTTCTAATTGTGTTAGTCCTGCTTGCGTTCTGTAATCTTTTATTGTCATTGTTTTATTCCCCCTTTTTATAATTATAGATTTTGACAATATTCATCTTTGCGGAATCTTCGTCCTTTTTTTCATCTTATGCACACACAATATCACTCATTGAGTGATATGTCAAGTATTATATTATTATTTTGTCTTCTAATATCAAAGTTTTTCAAGCTGGGGGCGGATTGTTTTCTATCTTTACTAAGAAAGAGAATTCATTGCCATATAGGCTTCTTTCTTCCGGAACATTTCCTCTTCACTCAAAAGCGGATGTATAATGCTCTTAATAACATCTTCCGGCACTTGCAGTTTCTTCAATTCCTTTACCACACTTCTCCTTGTATCGTCCAACTGGTCAGAGGCAAAGATATCTAAAAGTGGCAGCCGCTCATAACTTTCCCGATACAGCCGTTGTTTCTCTTCTCGTTCCGCTTCCTGTTCCTTATGGTACAGTTCCTGCATACGTTCCAACGAAAGATTTACCTTGTCAGTATCATTTATTTTTTTGGCAAGTCGATCTAAATCCATGTTCATAAAATCAAATGCATTTATCGTATAATGCCGGATTGAAGAATCCTTTTCCGACATCTTTTTGTAGTATTCCATGGATTGGGAATTCAAAAGGCGAATACTGTCCTCTTCCGCTTTCCGGTGTTCCTGCACTTTATACTTACCATACGATAATGCTTTGTTATAGATTTCATGTTCCCATGGAAACCATTTCTTATCCCGGAGCGGTTCTTCCCCCCGGACAAACAGGATACATTCATCATCCGGCAGAAGCCGAACCTCATACTCCATCATTAGTTCTCTTCCTAATACATCAAAGTTTTCACTATGTGAACCAGACGTGCCGGTGCTTTCTCCTGTCGTTTTTTTATCTACGGTCCATTTTCCGAGTAATTTTGTTATGTATTCAAAGGTACTTTCTTCATTTCCTCCCAAATATAGGAACGTATCACAGTTACCGACAACTCCCTCCCATGCTCCATCTGCAAACAGAGTTTTCATCTGTGCTAGGGATTGCAGCATAGGAACACAATAAATTCCCCGGCTTCGGCAGGTTGCCATTATCTTATCAAAGTTTGCTGGCATTTTAATATTGGCAAACTCATCTAACCAAAATCCAACATCAATAGGAAGTCTTCCACTATACAATCGAGATTGATAATAAAGTTGGTCAAAAAGCAGTGTATAAACCATTCCGGGAACAAAATTGTAAGTGATATCTTCGTCCGGGATTACCATAAAGAGAAAACTTTTTGTTGTTTCATCTCCATCCTTTCCCACACCGAATTCATCCAACGGAATATCATTACTGGTAAAGATTTCCAGCAATTCCTCATTATCGAACGGCTGCATGCGTCCATTCACGGTTGCTAGTACGCTTCGTCTAGTATCTTCCGGAGAGCTTAAATATCTGCGGTATGTTTTTACTGCTGGATGATTCGGCTCACTTTTTTCCAACTGTTTCATCCGGATATCTAGTTTAGTCGGAGTATCCGGCTCTTCAAATTGTGCTTCATCCAGCAGATACATAATGGATTTCATATTCTTTTCTAAAATGGTCAGTTCTCCAGTTTCTAAATTTTTAGACACCGTCGGACACTCTCTCCATACATACAAAAAGAGAGCTTCCAAAAACATTCGTTCCGATTTTTCCCAAAAAGGGTCTGCTGTCGAATTTTTTATTTTCTCCGAATCTGTATTTTGTATCAAGTTGGAAACCAACTTCGATATGTCTTGACGTTTTCGCAGGAAAAGAAACGGATTAATATGCATACTCTTTTCAAAGTCAATCAGGTTGAGCGTATATACTCTTGTATTTTCTTGTTCTTGAAGATAATTTCCTAATTCCTCTAACGTAGAACCTTTGGAATCCGTTATCACGTTAGATCCGTAAGCATTTAATAAGTTGGGGGTTAATAGGAAAGAGGTTTTACCAGCACCGGAACCACCAACCACAAAGGTATTGTTATTTCGCAAGGTGGACGCAGCATAACGGAATCGTATATTCTCCGATAAAATCCGGTTATTTTTCTTATTTGTATCTGCATACTTTTGGTTAAATTTACTTATATCTCCCCATTTTGCGGAACCGAACTCGTTGCCCGGCATACGGTTGTTATTCATTTTGATGTACTGATTTGCAGTAAAAGTAAACCATAACAATACAACCAGCAGTAAAAATGGTTTGGTCTTTTCGTTCCAACAGGAAAGGGGGTTTTTTAAACAATAGACCAGTTTTTCTTCCACATTTTCCATTGTAACACCGTCTAAGGCAAACAAACCGCTGATACAAAGTGCTAGATACAATAGAAAAAGAAGAACCAGTACACTTATTATTAGGAAATTGCGTAAACGGATTTTCCTTGAATCCGTAACATTACTTACTCTTTTTTTCATATTATCATCCCCTTTTTATTTTTGGTATATCGGTAGATTTTCTTTGAAATTCTTTTAATGCAAAATCTTTTGCTTGTACTGGAGATTTCTTGTTTGTCAGTTCCATTCTGTCAATCAAATCAATATTTTCTATTTTGGATTTCGCAGTAGCTTTCCCAGTATGAACATCATGCCGACTTATTTCCGTTTTCTCATCTTTTTTTATAAATGTCTGAATACTCTTTTTATCTTCTGACAGAATAGCGTCCTTTTTCGGAATCGTAAGCATTTCCACTGTATTTTCACCTTGGGTGCCCGGCAGCTTTACGACATAAATATTTTTTGTTTCTGCTACCAAACTGTTTTCTAAAACAAACGTTATTGGAACATACTCTGGATTAGAAACTTTCTCCTTTAAACCCTCCAAATAAAGTGCACTTTGAATGGTTTCCACGTTTTGTTCCACATTCCTAGATAATAAAAGTTGTTCTAAATTTGGTTTTTTATCATTCACTTTTGGATTTTCACGGACAGAATCTTTTGGGACAGGAGCTTCTTTTTTCTCCTGTCCCATATTAAAATTTGGCATAGCATCCGTATCCGAAAGTCGTATTCGTTCTGACTGTTTTATTTTTTCGGGCTTGACTTTGTTAAATTTGCCAAAAAATTTCTGATGTTCCGGATTGTCTTTTCGCAGATGGGTATAAATCGTTTGACCTTTATCAATCAGCACACAATCCTCTTTGTATAGTATTATTTTTTCTTTTCGCCCGGTATGTGGTATATAACACAGGTAGGAATCCGGTCTTTCCTGAATCAAAAGAGTATCTATATTTATCGAAACTGGACGGTAATTCATATCCTTATTCCGGTCACGGATTCGCTGTAAATGCTGCATATGGGTTTCTTTTTCATATCCTTTTGCTGCCAGCTCATCCAATAGCTTTTTTCCTCTCTCCCCACCCATTTGCTCATATTTTTCCAAAGAAATTTCAGCCGCTTCTATTTCCATTTTTTCCTTATAATACTCGACAACCACTTTTATTTTACCTGCTTCCTGTGGATTATAAGCAATCTGGGTATAACCATCCCCAATATTCAAATCTGGCAGTTCCGCAAAAGATACGTTTATATTTTTAAGACGGTCATAAAAACCAATTAAATCCTTTTCGTTTTCAAAGGGAATGTTTAAAATGCCATATTCGCCTCCTGTTATTTTTTCTAAATCCGTAACCTTCATTGTCTCATGTTTCCCTTGACTTGCGTAATGAACTTTCATTTTTTTCTGCATTCTTTTTAATTGTGCTAATTCCGCACCTTTTTTTGCTCCATTAGCAGACAGCCGGATTCCCTTAAACAATCCCCCCGCTGCTTTTCCGGACAGTTCTAGTATCTGCACCATTCCGTAAATCTCTTCACTCATGCTTTTTCACCCTTTCTATCCATTTTTTAAAAGTTCCCTGTTTTATTTGCTGCTCTCGCTCCTTTTTCCCCTGCTCCAATTGATAAAATTGAATATATCTTGCCATCTGCAGCTGGGTTTTATCCGGTGTGGCAAAGTGCAGAATTTCTTTTTCCGGTATCTGCAACTTAATTGCCTTAGTAATCTCATCTAATTGCGGAGCGGTAAAATTATTTTCTTCCAAGATTAGTTTCTTTATTTCCGCATACCTGCTTTGCTCTGACTCTTTGGCAAAGGTAATTCTTATATGTTCCTCTTTTTCCAGCTCCTCTAAAGTAACACCAAGTTTAGCAAAAAGTGATTCATATCGATTACACAATTCTTCTCTTTTCTTCTGTTCTGCGACAACCGTTTGAATGTATTCCTTTGGTGCCATTTCTTCTCCCGGTGCTGGAAGTTTAAAAAGCATTGCAATCCGGCACAAATCCTTATCAATTAATTTTTTCTTCGTCTTGTCAAAGAGGTAGGCTTCAATTTCCTCTTCGGACATATCATATCCAATTCCAAAAAGGAGAAGAATATAATTTACCGTAGCTTCATCACAGGTTGCTGCAAAGTTATATTTCTTTTGTAATTGTTTTATTCTGCTGTTTTGTTCTTCTGTCATATTCAGTCACTTCCTTTCCTTGATTCCGCCGGAATCTCTTTAATTCTTTTATTTCCTCATGCTGCTCATCCAGTCTTTCTTCTTTTCCGAAATCCGGTTTTTTTAAAATCCGGTTTCGTTTAAATGCTTCCTCTTTTTCCAAACAAGAAATCGTTTCCGATAAATCCCGTTCCGAACGAATATTATGCTGATATAACAGGGAAATGTCTTTCATCATACGATTGATGGCTCTCACGCTTTGCTCATGGTATTTTAGGGTTGTATTCGTCCGGGAATAAAGCCGTCTTGCTGCCAAAACCTGACGGACAAAATATTGTTGATAGGGAGACATCGAGTGATACGAAAATTTACGGTAACGATTGATAAACCAATCACTGGAACGGCGGAAGACTACTCGGTACATTTCAATTTCATCCCTGTGTTTTCTGCTGACTTTATACAATTCTTTTTCCATTCTCTCACCAATTTTCTTTTCAATAGCTTCTGGAATGTAACCACTTTTCAAATGATAAGAACGAATCGCTTTTCCTTTGCCCGGTGGAGTTAAGGCAAGATACACCCCATGCTTTTCCGAAATACCCTCCCGCAGGTTGTAACCAAATTCCTGTTGCAGCCGGATTTTGAAATCTTTATAGCTTTGGCTGTGTTCGATACACTGATCGATATCATTCTCCACCGTTTCTTTCCAATTGTGAGCCGGAGAGTAATCCAATTTTCTATCTTTTTCCTTTAATTTCCCGGTTGCATATTTTTCACAAATCCGGTTCGTAAGTGGTGTAATCTTCTGTTTCCATTCTCTGTTGTCGTAATGGTATTTCCCGCCAGTCCGTTTCACGGAATTAAAAACAAGGTGCATATGTGTCAGTTCCCGGTCACTGTGTTCCGCTACCACATAATCATAGCTATCTCCTAAATATTCCTCCGCCCAATCTTTTATAAATTCCAATGCATTGTCATGGGTAATTTTTTCATCCGCAGAAAAAGAAAATTTGAGATGATACCCCTGTCTTTTTCCGCGGACTGGATTCATTTCTTTTGTTAGGAAAAAAGTATCCATAATCTGTTCCACCGTTGTTCCACTATTACTAAATGTTCTTCCCTGTGTTTTGTATTCCTGCATAACATACCCAATCGCCTTTTTTAAATGGGATTCTGTTACAATCGGTTCATCGAATCGGATAATGATAGACATTCTTATCCCCCTTTCTTTCGCAGAATAGAAACAACGGTTTCGGATAGTTTATTTATCCTATCCATCCTATCTATCAAATCTTTTCTTGGCTGTGTGTAGTGATACTCATTATACTTTTTTGCAATCTGATTGATATTTACACCGATTTTCCGAATCTGATAAATATACTCTTGTTGTAACTGGTTAAATTCTGTTCTTGTTACCTCCGGTGGGACAGCAATATTTCTTCTCACATATTCACTAATGGTAAGATGTTCTCTTGCTGCTGCACGGCGGAGATTTTCCTTTTCTCTTTTGGTCAGTCTTACCTTTACAACTTCTGTTTTTGTTCTTGCTTTCACCAAACCTCTCCTTTTGATTGTGCAATTTATGTGTAATTTTGCGTATTCAATGCACAAGGTTACACAACAATTACACAAAATTACACATTTTTTGTACAATCAAGCACTTTTATTTATGTGCAATTTCTACACATTTTTGTGCTTTTTTACACAACTTGAGATTACGAACATTGCACAACTTTTACTCATTTTTGTGCAAATTTTGTGTAATGTATTTTTTCCAAATTACATATTTTTTGTGCAATTATGAATAATTCTACATAAATTTACACATTTTTGTGTAATACCATTTTTTGTATTTTGCACATTTTTTGTGTATTTTTGTTCAAGAAATGTGTAAAAAAATGCGGGTTTTAACCCGGCAAGACACGCTTTTTGTGTCCACAAAAAGCAGCTTGTTAGGGAAGTTTCCCTAAGACCCTCTGTCATACAGCAGGGCAGTAAGCAAGGCAGACACTACTTAAGTGCCCGCCTGATATCATCCATCTCTATGCAGCTGTCCTTTTTCGGAAGTTGCATAAAGATGGAATCTAACATACATTCCATACTTAACAGCAAACAAATTTCTTCTCTTGTAAAAGTCTCTTCTTCTTTTAGCAAATCATAAATTCTTTTTTTCGTGGCAATCATCTCTGCCATGACAAAAAGATTTTCTCTGGACAAACTCATCATGTCACATTGGAACATTTTCCATTCCCATTTTAATTTTTCCTTTAGTTTTTCTTTCATCTGAAACCTCTCCTAACCAACATCTTTTTTTGTTTTCTTTTTTTTCTTTGCTTTCTTTTTTGCCTTTGCCAATTTTTTCTTCTTTACCTGTCTTTCCTTTTTTAACTTCTCCGCAGCCTTTTTCACGTCTGCTTTTTTCATTGCTGCAACATCATTTTGCGAAAGTTCTGTTTTGGAAACCGATACAGCACTGTTTTTTAAATGATAAGAAAGCTTAAAAACACACTTATCTGAAGAAATCAGATATGTTGTGACCTGATAAGTATTACTTGTCTTTTGGTAATCCAGTGTATGAATGGAAGCCGCTTTTGTCTTCCTGCATTCCTCTTTCAAATTGGTCACTAGTTTTTCAAATGCCTCATCTGTCATAAAGCTGAGCAGGGAAGAAATACCTGTCGTATCCAATTCATATCGGTTTTCTTCCTCCTCCGGCTGGCCAGTTTTTTGTTCTTCTGAATCATTTAACTCTTCCATTGCTTCTCTGGAAACTGCTTCCCCGCTGACAGAAGAACCACTGACTGCACTACCGCTGACTGCTCCGCCAGTAACACTGGCAGCTGGCTCTTCTTTCTTTGGGATTCCTAGACGTATCAGGTTCACAAAAAACAATAAAACAAGAACTGCCAATAAAGCAAAAAGGAAAAGACACCGTCTGCCTTTTCCCCTGTCTCTTTGTTTCCAATAAATACAGCGAATCTTTTTTAACATTTGTCACACTCCTTTTTCGATTTTTCATGACGCTTTTTCCCAATTTTTTAATCTGCGGAAATAGGTAAAGTTCGTATAGGAGCTCATCAGCACCCCGGAAGAATTTCCGGTCAGAGACTGCCTATTACTCGAGGTACAGTGAAGCCATACCTTTGTTCCGTTTTTTAATTTTCCGCAATAGATACCAACGTGGTTTGCTCCCCCGGTGGGAGCGGTGGCACTTTTCAGTCCAATATCCCCGACTGTTAAATCACTTGCTTCTATCGTTTCAAATTTTGAGGATTCGATAAAAGTTTTTGTAGTGGAAGTATAGGGAATCCCAGTATATCCGCTCTTGTGAAAACTCCAAGCCACAAAAGAGGAACAGTCAAGGACTGTTGGAGAATCTCTTCCATCATCCTGCCTTGGCGGATCAAGCATTCCATAGGTAACCGCTCCGGTCAGAGAAGCTCCCTTTTCAATTAAATTCCATACAGAAGCAGAAGCTCTGTTGTTTTCTTTTAGTTCTTTTATCAGAGCTGCCGCCTTTTCATTGGTGACCTCGGTTTTACCGTTCTGTACATAATACCGCAGCACATGAGGGACGTACTCCACATCACCATAGGAAGATAAATGTAAACTGCTGCACATCTTCGCCGAAAAAATCTTGGCGTTATCCTCTGAATAACCGCCATAGTTGGTCTTTGCCCATGAAATATAACCGTTGCCAAAGTTATACCCCTGCAGGGCGAGGGATATCGAAGAAATATCACTGGGACTTTTTACGCTGCTCTCTGTCAGGCAATCACTTAATTCATGTACGCCGCAGTCAATACTTTCCTCTGTCGTATCAATCGGAGGTTCTTTATTATAATAAGATTGTTCTGCCTGCATGACATCAATTCCCTTGCCGCCGCTTTCCTGTTCCATTACAGCAAGACACAAATCCACATAGTCCTCAATGTCATATTTTTCACAATAATAAGAAACCATTACTCGGTAGTTTTCTGTTTCCTCTGAAACCTGACACTGATAAGTGTTACTGTTATCCTGCGTTACAATACTAACAATGAGAAAAAGAATTACCAAAATAAGAAGAACCAATAGGACAATTAGCCAGCGAATCGGATTCATCTGCTTTTTTACCCCTTTGATAAGCTTTCTCTTTCTCAAAAAATTCCCGAACAAAGTTTTCCCCGCTTTGGTTGCCGCTTCATTCATTTTTTTGTGAAGCTGTTTTTTCATAAAAAAAACCTTTAACCTGTTTTTTGCTTTCTTCTCTTTACCATAAGAATGTTTGTAAACCATTTGAGATACGGAAGAAAGTGGCAAAGATTTCAACAATTGTTCCTGTTCCGTTGGTATGTTAAGTTCTATCTTTCCCTTGGATTCATCACTCTCCGTGCTGGAAAGCATGGCGTTAAAAACAGCTGCCATATATTCCTGTGATTGTTGTTTCGTTTGTTTTAATCCGGTATTCGTTTGTTCGCCTTTTGAAAAAGTTTTCGGGCTCTTCTTTTGCTTTTGGTAGTAAATCTTTTTTTTCTTTGAGCAATTCTTCATTTTCTCCTTAGCCTGTTGCTGTTTTGCTATTTCCATAGCATGTTCTAGCAACTTCTTTTGTGTCCTTTTGTCTAGAGAAAAAAATCTCTCCTTAGCAACATCACTCAACTTTTCAATAACAGCAAGTTCTTTTTCCGTAAATCTACCAAGCCGTAATTTCCTTTTCATCCAACATCACCTGTCTTTTGATTGACCAACTCATGAAAGTCTGTATTAAATAACTGATACAAATTGGATTCTTTGTTTACCGTATTATCAAAGGGTACGATCTTTTTCCCAAAACGAATCAGTCCGCAGCCTTTTTTTGCACCATTGACATATTCAGCTTGTTTATCCGACAATTCAAAGATACCACTTACATCTTCTTTATCCATTACTCCCTGATCAAGAAGTAATGTAAACTCACTGTTCGATATCATTGTCATAATTTCTTTATTATCAATAGCTTCTGTGATGTTCTGCGTCATTCCGGTACAAAGACCACCGCGTTTTCGGACTTCACGCCACAACTTTTTTACTGCGGAAAGTGAATATTCGTCTTCCCACAGCTCATGAATCTCATCCACATATACCCATGTAGCAACACCCTGCATCTGATTATATTTTATTTTACTGGTAATGCTCTCAATCATAACGAGCATTGCCATGGAACGCATTCGTTTTCCTAATTCCGAAAAACCATATACGGTAAGACGATTCCCCGAAGAAACCGACTGCTGTCTGGAAAAGATGTCAAGTGTTCCCTCTGAGAATACTTCCAGTTGGAAATAAATATCCTGTGCCTCCGGATTACAAATCTCTTCTTTTATGAGGTCTCTCATAGTGGAAATCGTAGGACTGGTAGTATAGGCAAAGGTCTCCCTTTCTTTCTTCTTTGTCCGGTTGTATTGCTCAAAATACTGTTGATACATAGTTCTCACTGCCCGGTCAATGACAGCGATGTGTTTACTGGATAGCGGTGTCGGCTTTAATGCCTGTTCACATATCGCATAGGCGAACTCTGCTTTTTCTGCAATGAACTTGTCTTTATCCGGAACTCTGTCTGGCACATGAAAGGGATTAGAATAATAAACATTTTCCTCACTTTGAGAAAGATTATAATAAGCTCCTTCCCATTCCTGTGTAATATTCCGATATTCTCCCATAGGGTCAATAATTTCAATATCATCTTCCGTAAAGGCAAGTACCTGACCCATTTCCGTCTTCTCATTGAAAGATTTTCCACTTCCCGGAACACCAAAAACCATTCCATTCCCATTTTTTAATTCTTTTCGATTACCAAGAATCAAATTTTTTGTAACTTCATTGACACCATAATAAAAACCACCCTTATCTTGTATCTCCTGTACATTAAAGGGTGCAAAGATGGAAAGGGAATCCGTTTTCAGAATCCGCATAGTTTCGACAAATCTTGCCCCGGTGGGAAGGGTAGTGTTCATTGCGTCTAACTGATTATACGAATGCGGTACAATATCCATATTATAAGTCTGACCGATAATCTTAATGGTTTCTTTTCGTGATTCCAGTTCCTGCATAGAATCCGCACGAATCAAAATCGTGATTCCTACATAAAAAAGACGTTCATCAAACGAGTGAATATCATCTAACATTTCTTCCAGCTCTTTTTGCTGTATCCTTTTTTCATACGATATGTTACTGGAGTAATCTCCGGCTTCGTTCTTTGCTTCCTGCTGTTTTATGATACTCCGCTCATTATTCATATACTTTTTCATTGTCAAGTTATAAGCACTGGCATTATCTAACGGTTCAATGTCAAGTGTTATCATAACAGGAAAAGAAACATTAGTAAGCTCATTCATGAACCTGTCGGATAATCCACTGGCAAACTTTCTTACAAACATTGCACAAGCTACTTTACCCTCCTCAAATTCAAGATATTCTTTATGCTCTTTCAAGGAAACATTAATAATGTCATTCCGCCAGTCACGTCTTAGGGTAATGTATTCATCCCAGTCAAATGTAAAGTTTTCCTCTTCCCCCATTCGGTAAAAGTCATGCAGAGAACGTAACCGCAAGGAAGAATCCAGTGGTATCAAGCCACTTCCAAAGCTCCGGAAAAACTGCATAAGAGAGAACTCTATCGTATTAAAATAATTTCTTGCGGAATCAAAATCATTTTCCCTACAGGTAATAATGTAATATTTCGATTGTTCAATACCATTTCTTCCCGCATGAAGCCGTTCTTCAATCAATTCATGGTATTCTTTTGCTAATGGCTCTAACTCATTGCAGGAAGCCTTATGTAAAATAGATTTTCTCAGGTTCTCATTATTTACATAGTGATTACATACAATAATTTTATAACTTACATTCATAGAATTAAGCAGTTTTTTGAATTTCTTAGCCGTTACCTCCTTTTCTTCTTCATCCTGTGTAGAAAAGTTAATGTCTTCAAATAGATATGCTTTATCAAAAAGATGTCTGCCTTTTTTCTTCTCCAGTTCAAAAATTCCATTCTCTGCTATTCGATATATTGGAATCGTATCTTGAATACAATAGGGAACTTTACAAATTGGCTCTGTTAGCTGCTTATCGGTTTTATCTCTTGCCATGCTGGATACTCCTTTCCTGCTGTCTATTCTCCCGCTCTATTTCCTGCCTGCGTTCCAATTCCAAATCGTCTGTCAAACCATAGTCAAGTGCCAATTCGAGAACGTCCCGCTCTGCTTCGGACAGTTGATGTTCCTGATGTTCCTGTTCTCTGATATGTTCTTGGCCGCAAATGGTTAATGTCTGCATTTTAGCATTATATTCATAAACATGGTCTGATAACCATTGCTCCGGGAGAACATTATCCTTATTAATCATTTTTACATTTTCCTGTAATTCCATATAGTCCATATCCGTAAATGCTTTGACAACAATAATTACTTCATGAACGGAAGACGGCAAAACAAAGTAATCGCCACCTACTTTTTCTGCTATCCTTTTTTGCAGTTCAGGATTTATGATTTCAGCTGCTCCGTCTACAAATTCCGGATTCGATACTACCAGCAAGGAATCAGATTCCACATCCAGCATATCATCCTCATATAAGCTCCATTCTTTTTCCGGAAAAAACAATTTGAGTGATTCCCATAACGGTATTAGTGTAGCCCTGTTCTCCTGTATCATATTGGCAATAGCCGTATCATGAAGTTGTTCTTTAGATATTCCATAAGCAGAAAGCATTTTATTAGTTATGGTAATGGCACTCACTCCCTCGCTGTTTCTTTCCAAAATAATTTTATACATAACTGCCAAATCCTGATAATCTGTGTACGGCTTATCCTGCAGATAGTCTTTGTTTCTTTCTTTATTAATTAATCGGCAGGTGACCCGATTCTTTACCATATTCCAATCTGATACCATTGACAAGATACCTTCTGCTTCTTTAATATCCATAACACCTGAATTTCTTACCACATCTGCAACATAGCGAACGACCGAATTCATATCCAGTCCATTTTCCATATATTGTTCATAAAGAGACTGCAAACCAACGCTGATTCCGGTTCTCTCTTCCCCTCTCCAAATACTTATACGGTCATTATTCGTATCATTAATACCATAGGAAGTAACGGTATCCATCTTATAACTCTCTTTCTCATTCGTAAAATATTGGTTCAAATTTCCCTTTAAGGATAAAATAAACTCTTCGTAACTCATGATTCTTCCTCCTCTCTTTTTCTTTTCCTGATTGCTTCTTCATAAGATATTATCCGTTTCCTATTCCTCTTCTTGTCAAACTCTTCATACTCTGCTATTATCTTTTCTAATTTATTTTCTTTCATTTTGCGTTCTCCTTTCTTCGATTCGGATTAGAATTCTTTCAATTCCTTTTGCCTGTGTTTCTGTTACCGCCATTTCTTTTTCTCCCTGCCTGCTACAGAACATAAGCGGTTTCTGTCGGCAAAGTTTCATTTTCTTTCGGATAATGGCAAGAAGTGTCATTCCATTCTGCGAATAAAATCCACATAAACCAATTACGGCAATGACTGGAATACACAAAGTAATTGCAATATTAACATTTACACCACAAACAAAAACCATAACAAATACACTTCCGGCACCAAGGATAAAAGCAGATAGCCCATAAATACATTCTCGGAGTGTTAATCCCTTAAAAAAATCATCTTTTATCGCTCCAATATCCTGATTAATCTCTTTATTCATGTTTTTTTCACCTCCTATAAGTTAAATGCCTTTTGCATAACGGCTTCTACCCCTTTAACGGCACTCGTAATAGACGCCATTTTTATACAGTATTGCACTAGTATAACAATGGAACTTTCACTTTCAATTGAAACCGTCTGGATAAAGGTTGTGCTAAGAATGATAGCCATTGCAACGAGCAGAATTTCCAGTGCATAGCCGAAAAATGTTTTAATATAAGAATATCCTACCTGTGACAGTTGTCCTCCGGCTGCCAGTGTAGAAAGTGCCACGCTGCAAAATGGGGCTATCATAAAAATTTTCAAGAAACGTTTCAAAACCGCCATGACAATCAGGAATCCACACACCGCTGCGAACAGAAAGAACAAAAAGGAAGTCAGAAAAACTGTAATATTTCCCCAAGGTGTACTTTGAATATTTTCATATATTTTTGCTCCATCAATGTAAAAACCGAATTTTTTTGTTCCTAAAATGGCACTGCTTAAATCTCTCGCCCATTTCAGAAAATCCGGAAGCCAACTAAACACAAAGGTCACTACATTAACTACAAGGACCAAACGAATAAAAAGTTTAATTGTCCGGTCTAATGTCATTTCTGTATGCAAATCAGTGCATTCTTTACAAAAACCATAAAGAAAAAACAAAGTAGTCAGAACTCCCGCCAATAGATTCATAGTCTTATACACATTAGTAACATCTGTCCATGTGTCGGCATAAACTCCATTGGTTGGATTTTTCAGCATAACACCACTAGCAAATTTCATCATGTCATTCCATGCATATCCAGCCAGTTCATAGAAAGTTTCTCCACTAAAAAAATCTAACAAGGTATTCACCTCTTTCTCAGCTAAATGCTACTACAATTAATGGAGTTGCCATCGCGATCAAACCACCGATTACTTTCTTTATTGCTATCGCCTGTTGTGTCGTATCATGCGAAGAATACGATGTAGCAAAATCGAGAACTCCCCACGCAAGAAATATAGTTCCTACCCCGGCAACTACTGCCAACGCAATTTTCTGTATTAGGTCAATACCATTAGTTATTTCCTTTACTGCTTTATCTCCACTGTCAGCTGCAAATGCTACCACCGTGTTACTCAAACAGACAGCCGGAGTAAGTGCTACTGCCAGCTTACCTTTTTGCTTTCTTAGAAATGTTATCATTTTTTTAATCATCTTATTTTTTCCTCCTTTACCGGACTCTTCCGGAATGTTTTCTTGTTTCATGCTGCCTTTTTAATTCTTCTTCCCTCTGCTTCTGCTGATAGTAGTTCAAGTCGTGTGGATTTTCCTCACCATACAGGTCATAAACAATATCATCAATGTTTTTTTTCACCTCCGGATCATGCGTAAATGTTTTATATTGGAATCCGGAACTGGAACGGTATTCTATCTCTTCTTTCACCGCTTTTATATAATCTGCAGATGATGTGTATGGTATCATTTCCCCTATCCTGCCATTCTGAATAAAAGAAATTTCTCCCACCATTTGATTCATATATTGGGTTATTGCACTATCCGCCTGCTCTCTCTCTAAGTACATTAGCATGTTATCCCTGTCCGGAAGATGGGCTACTTGTTTCAGTGTGGAAATTGTATTTTCGATACCAGTAGACCAGCGATGAACACCAGATGTCAGGAATTCTTTACCCGCCTCCGTATAATGAATAAATTGTGTTCCGTCCCCTCTAGTATAATATCCCAAAATAGTAACCCTGTCTTTTTCCGCTACTGCCTCTGTTTTGCTATGTTCTGTTTTCTTTTCCCGAACTTGAATCTCGGTCCGTTTAAATCCGCCCTCTTCTATCAGATAATCTGATATCTTTTCAGCGTCCCGGATAGCATGGAACAGTTCGTCTGGATTATTTTCCAGTATTTCAATCCAGTTTTGTACATAAGCTTTGTGATTCTCCATCGGTGCAGAATCTATATCCGGCAGATTCAATGCCTGTGCGGTAAATGCTGAAGCAATTTCAGCCCGCAATTCCTCTTTTGCATACTCCGCAGAACCAAAGGTATTTCTTATCTCCCGATTCATCCGGCTTTCATGTCCGGTCGCATGACCAGCTTCATGGAGAAGAATTGACATATAAGCGTATTCATTTTCAAACCGCTCGATATCCGGCATATAAATACAATCTTCGTCTGGTCGGTAAAATGCTTCTTCCTTTCCCTCTTGAAAACCAACTGCCATATTCTTCAGAAGAGCGTTTCGCATTTCCAGCAGCATTTTTTCATCTAGCATATGACGTTCGATTTCAATTTCCGGGATTCCCTCTATCTGTTCTCCATTAAATACAGTATAGACGGAAACGGTCGGTCTCACTCTCTTATAAAACTCTTCCATGCCTAACGTATTTCTTAACTGTTCCTCCTGATCCCGGACCAGCGTCTTTTTTGTCTCCGTATCATATAGAGACCAAAATTCTATTTTTGTTCCTTTTTCACCTTTTCGTATTTGCCATCCTTTTTCGCTTGCTTGTTTAAACGTACACCATCTCGGGTCCTGATAGCCGGATTCTGCCTGACAATAGGCAAGCCAAAAAGAATTCATACCATGATAGCTGGATTGACTGACTGCATTATAAGGTCTTGCCGACAGCGAAGACCATTCTTTATGCCATGGAATAACATCTTCTTTCAAGGCTGCAAGAAAGCGATTTGCCATTTCTTCACGCATTTTGTTCACTTAATATACCCCCATTCCAATTGTAAATTATTGTTTGTTCTGTCTGCTCCGCTTGAAATTCTTTCGGAACTCCAAAGGAAAAATTCATCTTGTTTATAAAAGCTTCTTCAATTCTGTTTGTCAAAATGGATTCCACACATCTTCCCCCCTTTCTCTCATAAAAATTACAAGCAGCCGTTTGTCCTTACCATCCATTGTCCGGCAGGTCGATAAAGAAAAGAACTGGTACTTGTGAGAAATATCGATTCCCCGGGCCAGTTCTTTCTTAACCTTTACGGACCTTTCTGTTAAATATTTACCATGGTTCAGTAAATACGTTACCATCTTTACATAGTCGCTACTGTTATAAACATCTGTAAACCCATACCATTCACTGGATATGTCAGTTTCTAAAACGGATACCAAATGATATGTTTCTTTTCCTGTTTTCGTCGTAAATTCAATCGTGTCGTGTTCCTTTCCATAAAATTCTTCCCGGTACTTTTGCAAAGCACCAAAAAGACGTCCACCGTTAATGTTATGACCATAAATAATCAGATTGTCACTCTGCAGCCGGCAGCGGTAATCTAAAAATGGCGTTCCGTAGAAACTATATTTTTTGTCAAAATCCCGGTGAAGATAATATTCCGGGTTCTCCGAAGAGCTTCCCATAACTGGATAAGAAAAGGACGTTCCCGGAATGGAAATCCATCCTATACAATTCGTGTTTCTTTTTATTAATGATTCCGCTAAAACGTCCCCCGTATGTTCCTGTTCCGATAGTTCCAAAAACAATTCTTCTGCCTTTTGTTCCAAACAATAATTTCCCAATAGATAGCTTCCTGATACCAAAACAGCCAGTATTAGAAAAAGGAGAATCCACGTTCTCCCTTTTCTAAACACTTTCTTTTCCCTACTTATCATTTATTTTCACTCTTTTCCGGCTTTGGATAACCAAAGTCAGTGTCCCTGCCACTGCTGCAAAGATAAAAGCAGCAAGCAAGGTAGGTGTCACCCCACCGGTCTGTGGTACTTTTGGTGCAGGAAGTCTCTCATCCGTGATACTTATTTTCTGCACCTTTCCAGTGTCTTTCACCGTGTATTTCACAGCCTTTGCCAGCTTGTAACCCTTTGGTGCTTCCACTTCCTTAAAGGTATAGGTTTCTCCCACTGCCAGCTTCCCGGTAATGTCAGTTCCCTCTCCCTTACTGGTAAAGCTCATGACCTTTTTACCTTGACTGTCATAGACTTCAAACTTAGCGTCGGACAACCCCTGTCCGGTGTCTCCAGCCAGCTTTATCAGGCGGATTTTTGTCATTTCATCTACCATATGGACACCTTGTACCTCTCCAGTGTCTTTGACAGTAAACTCAACATTATCTGCTGTCACATATCCATCTGCCGGTCTTGTTTCGGTCAAAATGTAGGTCTTGCCAGCCACAAGCTTCTGCTCAATCCGGTGTTTTTCTTTGGTGGATGTCCATTTTTCAATTACCTTGCCGGAATCCTTTTCCTTTATCTCCAGTTCACAGCCCGGTATCTCCTCCGAACCCGCAATATCTGTCTTAGAGACATCTATTTTGGTCGTTTCATCGACCATTTTCACCACGTTGGAATTACTAAGCACAAATGTACCATCTTCATTTTTTAATGCCACCAGTGTTTTCCCTTTTTCCGTGGTGCTTTCCTGCAGTCTAAAAGAAATACTGTCTGCTGTCACATAGCCGTCCGCCGGTCTTGTTTCCGTCAGCGTATACTCTGTATCATGCTTTAAACCGCCAATCACAAGATGATTGCTATCGGTCATGCTGTATTTTAAGTTACAGGTTTCCAAGTCCTTATTAGTAAATTTTATGGAATCCTTATCGCCGGATATCCAAGAAACAATCTTCTCCCCGGCAGCATCTGTAATCTGCAGCTGACAGCCCGGTATTTCTTCACTGCCAGTAACGGAAGTTTTATCAATTTCAACCGAAGTCTGCTGATTGGTACGTTCCACTGTTTTTTCAATAAATGCTGTTTTTTCATCTTTGTATTCCAAGTGCAAAGGAATTTCAGTGTTGTCGAGATAATAGCTTTCGCTTACCGATTCCTCCCTGATATAGTAATCCCCGGAATTTAAGGTTACGGCACTTCCAGTCACAGCTGCACCACTGGCAGTTACCGCAGCAGCGGACACCGCTTCCGGATATCCCTCGGACATCAATGGGAGGTCAAGGTCAGATTCTGCTTCTCCCTTTTCATCCGTACACATTGTTCCTAATTTGTCTCCGGCAGAAACAATCTTCTCCCCGGCAGCATTAAAAATGTCGTCTTTGCTGTAGACACCAAAGGTAACGTTTGGAACCGCTTCTCCGGAATCGCTGTCCGTCTTTTTCAGGTTCAGCTTTGCTTTTGCTCTCTCGTTTAAGACAGTCAGAACACCTCTTGAATCCGTGGTGTCCGTAGCATTTAATACCACAGTTTCATCCTTGTTGCTCCATGTAAATTCCACACTCCATTCCTTTTCCGGAAGAAGATAACCATAAAGTGTCTGTTTCTCCTTAACAGTGTATTTACCTAATGGGAGGTTTACGGTTACGGTGCCATTTTTATCCATGGTAAATCCGGTAATGCCATTACATTCGGATTCAAAAGAAGCTCCTTCTCCGGTTACCACCGTTCCGACCAGCTCTCCTTTCTCAAACCAGTTTGTCTTTTGGTTATCCTGCGTGGCAATATCTTCCGCAGCATAAATTTCAAAAGTAACACCATTTAAGTAGGTTTCCTCATAGGTAAATTGTCCATCGGCATCAGAAAATCCGGTCAGCTGCTCTCCCTTTTTTAAAATAGACAGTTCGCCAGCTGTCTCGTAATTGGTGTATTCCAGTTCGACAACAGAATAGGTTGTACCGTCAGAATCAGTCTCTGTGGTGTAGTTATCCTTTTTGCTGCCAATTTCTACTGTAATGCTCGGAGTAGAAATATGATATCCGGTTGCCGTATTAATCTCATAAATTTTGTACGTTCCTGATTTTAATGCTTGATACGTCATGATCTGCCCAGATTCATCACTGGCAAAGCGGTCCGCTGTTTCCATTTTGGAACCGTTACTGTAGGACTGTGTAACAAGATTCTCTTTCCCATCTGCAACCCGATAAATCTGATAGGTGGTTCCCGGCTTCAATACGGTCTTCTTTGTATGTCCGTCTTTTTTTACGATCCAGAGATAGGCTTTAAAAATGTTATTATTTAGATAGTAAGTAAGTTTCTTATGGTTGTCAGTTTCACCATTTTTTCCGACCTCGATATCAAAGTCAGCTACTTTTTCAGTGTCGGCATCCCCAGTAGACACCTGATGGACCGTATAGACCCCTTTGTACAGTTCTTTGGATTCAGCAGAACCATTTTCATCCGTCGTAACCGTATCCCGGTCATAATCCGAACAGGCACTATAGCTTCCTTTTTCTTTCAGATAAACTTGGAATACCGCTCCTTTTTCCGGTTCTAATACCCCGGTCTTTCCCTCGGAGTAAAATTTGTGAATATCTAACGACATTTTCACCGGTTCATTTGCAATTTCCAGTGTCTTTCCATTTAAGATATACTCATTTGCAGCATAATCACTTCCATTCACGGTTATCGTGGTAACCTTAGTATTTAAACAATATCCGGACGGAGCTTTTACTTCTTTTAGATAATAGGTGCTTCCGGCTTTCAGATAATCGGTTGTGAATGTTCCGTTTTTTATTGTGTACGTTCCCGCCATTTTCGTTGTTCCATCTGCATTGTATACTGTAGCTGCTTTGGTACAGGCAGAATCCGCATAAAGTTTAAACTGTGCCCCCTCTAAGGTGGCACTTCCATGGGCTTTCTTATCTGCACTGGAACTGTCTGTCTTGTTGACTTTTACACTTACCTTTTTAAAGTTATTTACGACATTGACCGTATAGGGTTTCCGTACAGCGTCCCCGGCACTGTCCGAATCCGCCGTCCATGTATTGGCACGTTTTAACGTAATATCCACCCCTTTGGCATACACCGGAGATACAACAATGTTGGCATTGCCCGTGGAAATCTCTCTCACAGTGTGTTTGTTGGCAATGTCCTGATACTGGGAATCTAAATCTTTTTCCATCAGGGTGACTGCTTCATCATGAGTCAAATTTTTACCATAACGGTAATCCTGTTCATCCCAATCCTCTTTTGTAGCTTTAATCTCGGCTGAGGACATGCTTTCAGCCTGCATGAGATAATAATAAGTATGGGTCTGAATCCGGTATTTCAGCTTAAAAGCAACTTTACCTTCGGAATCAGTCATTCCATTGATGGTCGGGGAATCAAACTCCTTTTCTGCCTCACCATTAACAGAGTAGTAATACAGGGTATCAATATCCTCTGCTGTCAGCTGGAACTGAACACCTGGTAACGGATTTCCCGCCTCATCTTTTTTTACAATGTCAATTTCCTGATAAAGATAAAAACCCTGATTCATAGAAGATGGCTTCGGCTTCTCTGGACCTGATTTCATGACAAGAAGTTCCTGCCGGTGGGTTCCGGAACCGGCCGGTTTCCATAAGGTTACTTCTGCTGATACCGTATTAGATGGTTCAAAGATATCCGAATACAGTTCCGCCGCACTTCTACTATCATAGTATCCAGTGTTGCTTCTTACCTTGCTTATAACTGCTTTCAGTTTTGCTTCCGAGGTTTCCCCCTCCTGTACTGCCCACACAAGAGCTTGTGCGTACACAAACGCTTTGTTACTCTGTTTCTTTACTTCATCATACCAGTAGCCGATACAGGCTAGGAGGCCCTTTTTCCCACTGTCGGTCGAGTAATAGGTATCGGAGCTGGAGGTATAGGAATCCCCACTGTGGCACGTATAGCCTAAGTTCATACAAAAAGCATCTTTACCGTTAATATGCATCTGCCACCAGCTGCCGGATTTGGTCTTGCTGCCAATTGACACGCTGCCTTTGTTTCCTAAGTTATCCAGTGTTACACTACTGGAAGCTGCTTCCACGGTTACCGGACTGCCCATTCGTGGGACCATGCCAATGACCAGTGCCAGCATTAAAAGAACAGCTACAATTTGTTTCTTTGTTAATTTCATTTTCTTTTCCTTTCCATGTACAAAGACTTCCTTACCGGAAATCTCTGCATAACAAAGGGATATGTCCCTTGAACATATCCCTGACAACAGTTACCCTGATAAAGTTTTCCTTTGGCGGTGACCGCACTTTTTTCATCTTTCATCACTTCCTTTTCTAATTTGGGTACAAAAAAAGTCCTCCGGCAACTGCCGAAAGACTTCTACATTTCTTTACAATTATAGTTTACTACACTGTTCTATGACTTGCAACGACATTTCAGGTACACTTTTTTAATTAGTCAAAGTAATATAATTCACTCCCTCACTCATGGCTTTTGCAGTAAATGTTACCGAATTTGCCTTTTCATAACCGGTGGGAGCTTTCGTTTCATAAATTTTGTACGTATGCCCCGGAATCAACCCTTTTAGTATAGTACGCTCTCCTTTCTTTGGAATATCATAACACCAAGAGGACTGTTCCCTGTCTGCCATATCATAAATTATAAAACTGGAACCCGTTAAAAACTTACCTGTTATTCTATCCTGACGCTTTACAACAACTTTTGCTGATGTTGTTTTGTAACTTTTCCAGTTATCCATTTCCTTTGCCGAAAGCGATGAAAACATGGCAATACCAACGCTTTTATATATTACAATAGCACCACTCTGCCAATTTTCATCTATCATGTTTCTATAATGCCCTGCACTTTCTTTCCAATCATTAACCGCCTCTGTTGCTTTCGTCGCATGATCTAAATTTTCTGAAATATCATTAATTTCCAATTTATCATAGAAATCTCCAAAATAATCAGAATAGTCTCCAAACATATATGCGTGTTTATCAAAACCATGTGTCTTCAAACGATATAGACCTACCTCATATAACTCATCCGACCACTGAAGTGGTTCAACTCCAGCATTTTTGCGATACTTGTTCTGCAGAGCGAACGCTTTCTTTGCTTTCTTTTTTGCACTGGCACTTTTTGCAATATCCAAATATGTAGTAACTGTCACTTTGTACTTATATGTTTTGTACTTCTTTTTTGTCCGGTAGACTTTAACCGTTATTGTTGTCTTGCCTTTTTTCTTTCTAGTTATTTGGATATATTGCCCCATCTGTTTATCTTTTTTCAGTTTTGCCGTGGCAATCCCCTTTTTACTGTATTTTACCTTTATTTTTTTGATTTTATAACGGAAGAAAAAGCAACGGTTGTTCGTTCCAGATTCCTTGTCTTTAATCAATGTTACTTTTTTGGTTATCACTTTAGCTTTTTTTGCCAGTGCTTCTTTGGGTGCCGGTACTGCCACCAGTGCCATAGCCAGCACGAATACAAACATTCTATTTATCTTCTTTTTCATATAACATCAGCCTCCTTTGGGGACAAGGAAGAACTGAACTGATCCGGTTCTTCCGACAAGCAATTGTAAAAGTTGGATGAATTTCCATTCCTTTACAATTATAGTTTACTACATTTAGGAACGACTTGCAACGACATTTCAGGTACGCTTTTAAGACTTATCTATTTTAAAACATCATTTCCATAGCCTCCATAACATCTTTATCAATGTTATCTTCCTCCGATTTTCCTTCTACTGTTTCATCCGGCTTTTGTTCCGGATTCCGCACCTTTTTTCCCACTTCTCTTTGTGGCTGCTCTGTAGACACTGGTAACGTCATCGAACCAAGAGTTTCCTGAATCGTTTCCATAATCACATTTCGTAGGTCTTCTGCCGTCTGCAAATCCAGGCGGTTGCCCTTTTTAAAAAATAAAACCGCTTGCTTTATGTACCAGCTCATATTTCCCTTTCTTGCCAGTATTTCATAAACCTCTTTATCTACTTTGTTATCAAGGTTTAACACAAGTTGTATGCGTTTTGTTCTCTCGTTATCCTTTGCCATTGCCATTTTCTATTCCTCCTTTTTTCCATACATATCGTGCTGAACTTGATTTTGTATATCCAGTTCCTGCTGCTCTTTTGCCAAATACAAAACCGTTAAAAGATATGCCCGGTGATTCCGGATCTTTGTTGTCTGCTCATCATATTTTTCAAGAGCATATAGAATATCACCACAATTTAACTTTAACAACCTGCCTTTTACTACCGAAGCTGGTTTATCCTCACCGGAAATCCGGATAGTCCTTTTGGTCGAATTCAGTGTATCATATAGGATATTCATTACTAAATTTATCCGTTTCCTGTCCGAACTGGTCATTTTTATCAAATCCTCGTAATCATACCAACTGTTCACAAAAGAAAGCGGATAGGTTTCTTTGCTATTTTCCGGAAGTTTCTTCAAAAGTTCCTGTTTCAATTTACGTTTTTGCTGGAAAAAGCAGATTTCAGCTGCAGATGACTCACCATTCTTTTTTTTCTCTTCTTCCCAAACAGCTGTCTTCTGCAGAAAGGTATTTACGAAAGTCTCCGTCCCATCTATCCCATCCACAGGGCAGACTTCGCCCTGTGCCTTCCAATCATTTTGGGATTGGATAGATAGATTAGAATTATTATAATTTTTTGTATTCTTAGAAGTATTCTCTGTATATGGGTACAATTTTGTTACCACCCTATTAACATTTTTGTCACTAGGGGGTGTCATATGCTCCGTTTCTGTTATTTCCCTAGTATCATTTTTGTTACTAGGGGGTAACGAAGTTCTGTTTTCCTGCTCTGCTGGTTCTTTTTCCTTTTTCAGCACAAGACAATCTTTTTTGTCTTCAACTCCTGTTCCATAGGTCAATGTAACAAGTACATCCGGAATCAGTTCGATATACATTACATTATTTACCGTTGTCCCGTCTGTATAAGTAATAGTTCTATAGTATCTTTTAATTACACCAATATCCTCCAGCCGATTCAGAGCGTCTCGGAGAACTCTCTTACTCTCTCCAAACTCCTGACTTAATTTCTTATAGGACATAAAGAGTAAATCATCACGGAATTTCTTTTCCATTGTAATTTCATGCGTATCTTCATCTACCTCTTCCTTTGCCCGGTACCAGTAAACAAACTCTGCTAATAGGTCTCTTGCCAGTGGATACGGTTTTCCATTTTCCTTTGTAATTGTCTTTCGCCATGTCCGAGGAGTAATGTTCCCACTAAAATTTATTTTGGAAACTTCATCCACGATCTTATTGCCAGTCGATAACTGTCCCATTTTTCACGCTCCTATTTTTTCAATCTGTTATAAGTTAAAACTTCATAACCGTTCGCATTGCAGAAAATATCATCAATAATTGTCATTTGCTTTTGTCTGCTATAGTAATTTTTTACTACTGTAGCACCGCCACCACACAGAATCAGGTTTCCGCTGTCAATTTTAGCATTTAGCAACTTCATTACCTCTTGTACATGGTGCTTTATCATATCCTTAATAAATTGGACTTTCTTTTCCTCTATGGACACCTTTTCCTTTTGAAAAATACACTGGATATCCTCTTCATCAACAGCTTCCTGATATTTAGTTAAATAATATTTGGTTATACTGTCAATCCAGTCCAGTGTTCCTTTCTTGTCTATGGAAAAGCATAAATCATAGAACGGTTTTCCTCTCCGGTAAGTGATAACATCGATTGTCCGGGAACCGATATCTGCCACCGATAAGGTCTTACCCTTGTATTTTCCCATCTCCGTGGCCATTACTGGAAGCCCCTGCGGATATACATATACGTCTTTCAGTTCAATTTGGTACTTTATTCCCTCAAAACAAAAGGTCAGGTTCTTCTTCTTTAACAGGTAGTCATGGAAATTCTCCTTTTGTGCCGAAAAGAACGAATAAGGCAATCCCACCGAAAGCACTACATTCTTTGCACTCTTTATTTGGTTATGCTTCAGTTCCTTTGCCATTGCTGCCAATGTCAGATTGTAGTAATCCTCGGTCAATGTCTTATCGGCAAGTTGCTCGGAACGAATCTGCCCCACAACATAAGTCCGGTGGTTCAACTCCAAAATGTCTTCATCAAAAGGGGGACGTATCGGAACTTCTTCAATACCGCTTTTTATAATACTGTTAGCACTTTTTATGTAGCCATAACCATGGTCAATGCCAATTATCGTATATTCTCCTAATTTCTTCATAACTTTATATCCTTTCCATCCAGTATTAGTTCCATTTGCCCGCTTAAAACTGGATTATCTTTTAGTTTCTCCCGCTTTTTTGGTTCCTTTGCCACGACATCAACAGTTGACTGCAAAGCAAGCTGGTAATTGGTCAAATCCGAGTTGTATCGGTTTAACATATCTAACAATGCCTGTTTCCGGATTCCCAATACCTTACGATGGGAAAGGTCAAGGTCATATTCGATACACTCCCACTTTTCCTTTTTTACATACAAACGGTTCAATATCTCTTTACTGGTAGAATCAAGGGTATCATAAACCAATTCCAACCGATGATAATGCTCGGATTTTTCAAGCAGAAGCTGGTATTTTATAGACAATTCTTCCCTATGTTCTTGTATCATTTTTTGCGTTACCGATAATAAATCACCGAGGTCTTTCTTTTTCCCGGAGCCGGAACCACTGGTATCGTCATAATGAATACCAACTTGTATTGTCGTTATAATATCTCTCACGACAGCACTGTTTTGGTTATTTAATTCTAAGATATCTCTTCGTACTTCCAACATTTGTTCATACAGCTCTTTGGTACAAGCTGGATGGCTTATATAATATATAACATTTTCAAGACTGGTATAATACCGGACTTCCTTAGTCGCAATACCTTCCATGTTAAAACCTCACTTTTTATTTACATAAACGGCAAATTATTTTCTAATCCGTCCGGAATCGTGCTAAAATCTTCTTCCCTACCCCTATTATCATTTTCGTTATCAGGGGGTAATGAATTTCCGGAATTCTTTTCTGCCACCGATTTTCTTTCCGCAAATTCAATTTTTTCTATAATTACTTGTACTCCATAAACTTTTTCCCCATTTTTATTAGTATAATTATTGTTTTGGACTCTTCCAACCAGTGACAGCCGGGAACCTTTTCTAAAGTATTTTTCCACCACCTCCGCCTGTTTCCGAAAAGCCACACAGTGGAAGAAATCTGCGTCCGGCTCTCCCTCTCTTGCATAGGGACGATTAACCGCCATATCAAAATATGCAATTGCATAAGAAGTATCTCCCTGTGTATACCGGATTTCCGGCGTACGTGTTATATTTCCCAATAAAATAATCATGTTCATGTTGTTATCCTCCAATCTTTCTTGTTATTTCAATCCCAAAAGTTTTTGTGTCAATGAAAATTGTTTGTCTTTCATCCTCATAACGGATTTTACACTCATTGCCATTTTCTATTTTTTTCAGAAATCCGTATCTTTCATAAACAAGGATAGACGAAAGTTTTACATAGTAACCTAGGCTTTCTAATAGCTTTTTCATTGCTTTCACTTCATTTGGCTCATAAGTTGTCCGTTCCGTTACTAATCGGTAATCTGTAACGTAATCAATTATCTCTTCATCTTCCATGATAAAATATTCCGTTAAATAATATCCGTTATCATCTTGCCGGATTACATTTGTCCGTTCCAGTAGGTCAGCTTCCAAATCGATTCTTTGCTCTTCAAAATCTAATACCATAAAATTCTCTGCTGGTTTAATTAGGTAATTTACTTTTAGCTTTGTTCCTTCAATCGAACATTTTTCATCAATGCCATAAAAATATTTCAATGGGACAAAAATCTCAGCAGCTTTTACATAGTACATTATCTTTCTCCTTTCAGACTAAACTAATAATTGTGCTTTAATGGCTTTGTATTCTTCCCTTGACATTCCGCTACGTGAAAACTCAATTGCGATTGTATTTTTATGACGATTAAGAATACAAGCAATTCCCTCTGATTTACAACCATCTTGTATCATGTGTTCCATAATTACTCGATCCTTATAGGTAATCTGTTTGGATTTGCTAGGTGTAGCCATGGATATCACCCCCTTTTCTTTTCCCTCCAAGTCTTGCCCCTTCGCCCAAAAGACGAAAGGGTATCACAAAACTCTTTTGGAGGAAAATGCTATAAAAATATATAAAACTCCCCTATAAAATATATAGAGGTTAGTTTTTACATAATTTTTTATTCCTCGTATATTGTGTTTGAATAGACAGAAACACTATCTGCATCAGGTATTTTATTTGTATATTTGTTTACAGGAAACTTCACTAACCGCCTTGTAACAGTCTTTCTTCCGTCCAGTATCACCCGGACCATGTCCGTGTTAAATAATATTGGTAATACTCTACTCATTTATTTCACGCTCCTTTATCATCTTTCTATCCAATAAAAAAAGAAGTTACGAAAAGTCTTAATAACTCTTCATAACTTCTAATTCTTTTCCTTATTATCTAAGAAGTTGTAAAGTGCTATTTGCTTTTCACAACTTCATTATAAAACTTACCACTATGCTATGAAAATCTCTTTCCCTATTCATCCACTTGAATCATACCGGCACTCTGTCCTGACATGAACAATTTTCCATCTGACATTTTGAATGGCTCTCCCAGTGTGTAGATAACCTCTTTTGGCTGATACGGACAAATACATTCCACCTCTTTTTCAGACGGGTTAAGTGCTATCAGAATTTTTTCAGTTCCATCTGTTCGCAAATAAACAAGAGGATAACTTTCCGGCTCACAATATACAAAACGAACTGTTCCAAAAGCAGACAATGCAGAAAATCCTTTGCGCAGCCGGCAAAGCTTTTGTATTTCTTTCCAAAGCGAATTTTCATCTCTCATTTTTGCAGATACAGTCGGTGCATCTTCCGATAAATCCTGCGGTGTATACAATTTTTCCGTATCTGCTGTAGAAAAACCATAATTCTTCTCATTGTTCCACTGCATAGGTGTTCTGGCACCGGTACGGTTATATCCTCCTTCCACTGACGGGAGGTCTAAATGCCGCATTCCGATTTCATCACCGTAATAGATAAAAGGTGCTCCCGGCATAGTAAGTAAAAACGCAAACACCAGCTTTAATTCTTCCTCGTCAAGATATTGACGGATTCTCTCCATATCATGATTACCGGAAGGAATGCAGATCAAACCTTTTCCGTTGGTCAATTCATAATTCTCCCGATAGGTTTTTACAAACTCATAGGCATTTCCTTTCCCCTCTTTACAAAAGTATGGATTCTCACAGCGAAACAAATCCATGTAATGCGATGGGCCAAAATGTAATAAAAAGTCCATGTGAAAACCTGCCATTAAAGATTTATTCGGTTCGCCCCACTCCGAAATCAGTACGGACTGAGGGTAGGATTCATCCAAAAATTTACGAATATCCTGCCAAAGTCTAATTGTTTCTATACTTTCAGAATCATTTTTTACTAAGGAAGCTGCCATATCTACCCGGAACCCATCACATCCTTTAGAAAGCCAAAATGCCATAATTTCCTTCATTGCCTGACGGGTAGCAAGTGCCTCTTCCGAATCTACACTGCTCTGCCATGCTTCTGTCGGGTTGGCAAAACCATAGTTCAATGCCGGCTGATTCGAGAAAAAATTTACGGCAACACTGCCGTCACGCGGATAAAGTCCACGCAGGGAACCAGTGATTCCATCAAACTGTGCTGCATCCGTCCAAATGGAATCGGTCCATATGTATCTCCCGCTATATTCATTTTTCGTATCCTTGCATGATTCCTGAAACCAAGGATGTTCGATTGAGGTATGTCCCGGAACCAGATCAAGAATAACATGCATATCACGTGCATGTGCTTCTTCAAACAGATGCACTAAATCTTCATTGGTTCCGTACCTTGGTGCGACCAGACAGTAATCTGCCACATCATATCCGGCATCCCCAAAAGGTGACAGATAACAGGGATTGAGCCAAAGGGCATTACAGCCCAGATCACAAATATAATCTAATTTAGCAATAATACCGGCAATATCCCCAATACCATCACCATTGCTATCATGAAAACTCTGTGGATAAATTTCATAAAAAATGCTCTGTTCTAACCAATGTTTCACAATCATATCTCCTTTACTACTTTGTTTTTCGGGAAGCCTTTTTCCATTTTCCGTAAACTTTCTTTTAACTGATTTTCCACATATTCCACTCCTCCTTATGGTTTATTGCCCGAGTCACTAAGATTCCCATAATCTAATTTTATTATAGTTGTAATACGACTATTTTTCAATTAAAACCTTTTTTCGTTAAAAATAATAAGCGGCTGCCCATCCTGCTGCAGCCGCAAATATTTTTTGTACTCTATGCTTTATATCAAGTTCATCTGTGAAAAAGCATATGCCACCCCATCTTCTTCTACGGATCTGGTAACAATATCTGCTATTTCTTTCAGTTCCTCGGTCCCATTTTCCATTACAATTCCCGTTCCGGCATATTGAATCATATCCCAATCATTTGGTCCGTCCCCAATAGCAATGGAGTCCTTCTGTCCCATCTGCCAATAGGTTAATAGTGTTTCCATTCCGGTGGCCTTTGTCACTCCGCCCCGGTATATCTCACCCGTATACGTTCTGTCATAGCCAAAGCTCGCCCCCTGCACGGAAAAGTAATCACCAAACTTCCGCCGGATTTTTTCTTCCAGAACAGGAACCGCAAGATCAGCATCAAAATACATCACGCTCTCCAGTGCGTCCTGCATGGCAGGCTGTTCCACTAAAGTAATACCGTTTAATACTTTTTCACCGTCAAACCCCTGCTTTGCAAAAAAGTCCATTATTTTACCGCCGTCCCGGCTCTTGGCATAACGATTATATATCCCCTGAGTCAGGGTAAATGCCTGATGCCGTTCCAAAAACTGAATCAGCTTTTTCACCTTTTCATTATCCAGCGTCTTATGGGAAATCACTTTTTCTCCGCAGCGGACATACGCTCCCGCAGAGGCAACGATTCCGTCCCATGGCAGCTGTAGCAGCCAGGAATAAATATTACTGTAGGTCCGTCCGGTGCAAAGAACCAGCTTGTGTCCATTTGCTCCCGCCCGGTTCAGTGCATCTTTAGTTATCTCCGTTATATTCTGGTGAAAATCTACTAATGTTCCGTCAATATCTAAGAATATAACCTTACTCATTTTCTTCAATGATAAACAGGTCATCTCCTGCTTTTACACTCCCTTCTTTTAACAGACGTACACTTTGGTACTCTGTTAGTTCCGGACACAGAACAGGAGAAACTAAGGACGGAGCATTTTTTTTCAAATACTTCAAATCAAGACGCATCAGATTCTGTCCCTTCTTGACTCTCTGCCCCTCTGCTACAAGCACATCAAAACCTTTTCCTTTCAGATTTACTGTGTCAATTCCAATATGAATCAAAAGATTCACACCTTCTTTTGTCTCAAATCCAATCGCATGTTTTGTATCAAAAATAAAGGTAACTGTACCGTCTGCCGGAGCTTTAATGAGCGAATCTTCCGGGGTCACTACAACTCCATCTCCCATCATTCCCTCTGCAAAGCCTTCATCCGGTGCCTCTGATAATGGTGCTGCCTTTCCCGTAATCGGGCTGCCGATTGTCACCGCCGGCTGCTTTTTCACTTCGGATGGTACATCCTGTTCTCTTTTCTCAATTTCTTCCAGCATCTCCTCTTCCGCGCTGTCTAAATAATCTTCGAGATTTGATTTGATCACCGACACTCTCGGTCCATAAATAATCTGAATTCCTTTTCCCTTTTGAATGACACCACTCGCTCCTGTCGCCCGCAGCACATCTTCCTTTACAAGTGCAGAATCAAAAACTGTACAGCGAAGCCTTGTGGCACAGCAGTCCACATCGGAAATATTTTTCTTACCGCCAAGTCCCATTGTAATTTCAACAGACATTTCATCCACGGTTCCCTGTTTTCCACTGCCGGATTTTTTCCCTTTGGCATCGACATCACTTCTCCGGTACAATTTTACTTCATCTGCATCTCCCCGTCCCGGTGTTTTCAAGTCAAATCGCCGAATCAGGAAACTAAAGAGGAAATAGTATACAACAAAGTATACAATTCCAACAATCACAATCCAAATCCAATTCGTCTTAGCATTTCCCTGTAAAATTCCAAACAGGAACATATCAATAAACCCACCGGAGAAGGTCATGCCTACACCTACGTTAAATACGTGCATAAGCATATAGGCAAGTCCTGCAAATACACAGTGCACTCCATAGAGCAGCGGTGCAACGAAAAGGAACGTAAACTCAAGCGGCTCTGTTATACCCGTGAGCATAGAAGTCAATGCTGCTGATAAAAGCAGACCACCTGCTGCCTTTTTCTTTTTCGTATCTGCCATACGATACATTGCCAGTGCTGCTCCCGGCAATCCGAAAATCATCAATGGGAATTTACCAGACATAAATCTTGTTGCCGATACCGCAAATACTTTTGTATTCGGGTCTGCCAGCTGGGCAAAAAAGATATTCTGTGCACCTTCTATCATCTGTCCTGCCACTTCCATACTTCCACCGACTCCGGTCTGCCAGAACGGCAGATAGAACACATGGTGAAGTCCGAACGGAATCAACAGACGTTCCATAAAGCCATACACCCAAGTACCGGCATATCCCGAATTCAAGACAATATTTCCCACTGCATAGATTCCTCTCTGAATTGGCGGCCAGATAAAAAACATCAGAATTCCTACTCCGGTAAACACCAACGCTGATACAATCGGCACGAACCGGCTTCCTCCGAAGAAAGAAAGCACCTGCGGCAATTCGATTTTATAGAATCGATTGTGCAGAGCCGCCACGCCTAGACCTACAATAATACCGCCAAAAACGCCCATTTGCAACGAGGTAATTCCACAGACATCTGTCACTGCCCCCTCCAGCATGGCATCTGAGCCGCCATTTACGGTAATCATAGCGTTGATGGCTGCATGCATGATAAAAAAGGCAATGGCAGCAGCCAATGCCGCAACTTCCTTTTCCCTTTTTGCCATTCCTATTGCAACTCCAATTGCAAAAATAATAGGAAGATTCGCAAAAACAATATTTCCTGCTTCCCGCATTACTTCAAACACAACGTATAGAACCGTTCCCGGTCCCATAACATTCAATAACCCATACGTCTTCAACATGGTTTCATTGGTAAACGAACCGCCAATCCCCAGTAACAATCCCGCTACCGGTAAAATGGCAATCGGTAACATAAACGAACGTCCTACCCTTTGGAGAACGCCAAAGATTCCATCTTTCATCATAAGCCTCCATTCTTTGTAAACGACACAAAAAGTGCGAATACACATATATAGATTAATATGCATAAAACGCACTTTTTTTATTCAAAAATGAATATATACTTTTTTTACAAAGAAAATTACGCTTCTCACATCATTCTTTATGCCAGCCTTGCCAGAGCATTGGCTACTGCTTCCCGCTCGCTATAATGATGTTTCACCCCTTGAATCTCCTGATACTCCTCATGACCCTTTCCGAGAAGAATAATCATATCTCCATCCTCAGCATGTTCTACCGCATAGTTCACCGCCTCCTGACGGTCTGGAATTACCACATATTCTCCCTTTGTCTTTGCCAGTCCGACCTTAATATCTTCAATAATGTTCATCACATCTTCCGTTCTTGGATTATCACTGGTCACAATCGCGAGGTCTGCCAATTTCCCAACTGCTTCCCCCATTTCATAACGGCGGAGCTTACTTCTGTTTCCACCACATCCAAAAATCGCAATAATACGTCCCGGATTATATCCTCTTAAAGTCTTTAACACACTTTCCGTGCTTACCCCGTTATGAGCAAAATCAATCAGTACAGAAAAACCTCTTCCTGTCGGTACATTTTCCACACGGCCACGAACCTCAACATGCTCTAACGCATGAAGAATGACCTCTCGCGGCATACCCAGCAGGGCACCTACGCAGGCCGCACACATTCCATTATAAATGTTGAACTTCCCCGGTAAACCAACAATAACATCCCCATCCAAAATTCCAGAAGCATGAAATTTCATGGACAGATCCCCGTCACGATTTATATGTTCTATATTGGTTGCCACCATATCTGCCTCTGCTGTTCCAAAGGTTTTTATCTCACAGGTAGCCTCTTTCACAATATCCGTCCAGTGTTCATCATCTGCATTAACAATACCGACTTTACACATTTGAAACAATTTACTTTTACACATCAAATATTCGTCAAAATCTTTGTGCTCATTCGGTCCGATGTGGTCAGGAGAAATATTGGTAAATACACCATAATCAAATTCCAGCCCTGCTACACGGTCCATTTTCACACCTTGGGAACTTACTTCCATCACCATATATTCACAACCGGCCTCTACCATATCGTGAAAATACTTCTGTAGATCATAGGATTCCGGCGTGGTATGCTCTGTCGGTGTTACCTTTCCCTTAATCGCTACCCCGATCGTTCCGACAATGCCACAAGTTCTGCCGGATTTTTCAATAATGTCACGGACCATGTAAGTCGTGGTCGATTTTCCCTTTGTTCCCGTAATTCCAATGGATATCATTTTTGCTGCCGGATAATCAAAATAAGCTGCCGACATTCTGCTTAATGCCGCACGACCATTGTCCACCTTCACAACGGTCACCTCTTGATTCGCAATTTCAACCTCCTTTTCCACCACTACAACAGAGGCTCCTCTTTCAATGACATCCGGGATGAATTTGTGACCATCCACCACCGTTCCCGCAATCGCCATAAAAAGCATACCTTCGGTCACTTTTCTGGAATCATAGGCAATATCTGTCACCTCAGTATCCAAACTTCCCTGTACCAGCTCATAATCCAGCTTTTCCAATAATTTTTTCAGTTTTACTGCCGCCATACCTCACACCTCCATATTAGATTATATTATATTTCTTTAATGCATGTTCTATACCGTCTTCCGACACTCCGGTCGTCACATAATCAACCTGTGAAAAAAGTGCCGGATCCCCATTTCCCATTGCAATACTGATTCCGGTGTACTGTAACATTGCCAAATCATTCGTGCTGTCTCCCACGCCTATTGTATGGGCTCTGTCAATTCCGGTCGTTCGGCAGAGCAGTTCGATTCCGGTTGCCTTAGAATACTCCTTTGGAACAATCTCATAAAAATCAGGAGCTCTGCGGATAAATTCAAAATCCTTTTCGTACTTTGCCTTAAAGCCATCTACATCTCCGGTCTCATCGAACCACAGGGTAAACTTGTCATAGGCCAGCTCTTTTTCTTCCTGAAAAATACGCTGGCAGTCCCCTCCAAAGAACTTTCCATTATCCTCATATATTTGATGTATCACCGGAAGGAACCGGTCTTTGCTGAAATAGCAGTATTCATCACCTTCCAGCACGCCGTCTACATGGTACTTTACCATATCCTCAGCAATCTGACGCTGAAGATTCTGTTCTAATTTGGCATGAAGAATCTTTTCTCCCTTGTAATAAACGGAAGTTCCACAACCGGCCACCATACCGTCAAATCCGATATCAACAATTTCCTTTGGCCAGATTGCTTTACAGCGTCCCGTGCAAAGAAAAATCATATGTCCCTTTTCTTTTGCTTCCTGCAATGCACGAACGGTACTTGCAGGAACAATGCCGCTGTCATTATCGAGCAGTGTGCCATCAATATCAAAAAAAATCATATATTGTTCCAATTTTAATCCCTGTCCTCTATATCTTTAAATTCTGTATGTTGTCCCACATATTTATATGCCGGACGAATTATTTTCCCTTTGTTAACGAGCTCTTCCAAACGATGAGCACTCCAGCCGGAAATACGTGCAATCGCAAAAATCGGTGTGAGCAGCTCCCTTGGAATACCGAGCATACTGTACACAAAACCGCTGTAAAAATCTACATTGGCACAAACCGGCTTAAAACGAAGGTGTTTTTTCATAATTAAATCCTTTGACAGTTCTTCTACCGTTTCATATAAACGAAACTCCTCCATCAGCCCTTTCTCTTCTGAAAGTTTTCTCGCATATTTTTTCAAAATCACTTCCCTCGGGTCGGATATCGTATAAACGGCATGCCCCATTCCATAGATAAGTCCTGCGCCATCAAAGGCTTCCCGGTCAAGAATCTTTTCCAAATATGCTTCAATCTGTTCTCTGTCTTCCCAGTTTTTACAATGTTCCTTTATATCATCAAACATCTGTAAGACCTTCAGGTTTGCTCCGCCATGGCGAGGTCCTTTTAGAGAGGCAATGGCTGCTGATGTGGCAGAATAGGTATCTGTTCCCGAAGAAGTTACAACATGATTGGTAAAGGTCGAGTTATTGCCGCCACCATGCTCGGCATGAATGACAAGTGCAATATCTAATACCTTTGCCTCTAACTCTGTAAACTCCCCATTCTGTCTTACCATCTGCAAAATATTTTCTGCAATAGATAAAGACGAGTCAGGAGTCCGAATGTATAGATTCTCATCAAATTTAAAATGACGGTATGAGAGATAGGCATACACAGCAATCATTGGCAGTTTTCCAATTAACTGCAGGGACTGGCGCAGCACATTGGACACCGAGGTATCATCTGGATTTTCATCATAGGAATACAAGGTCAGCACACTCTTTTGCAGCGCATTCATAATGTTTTCACTCGGTGCTTTCATGATAACATCCCGGACGAACTGACCGGACAATTCCTGCAGACTAGTAAGTATCTCCTCAAAATTTGCAAGCTGCCCACGATTTGGCAGCTGACCGAACAACAACAAATATGTAGTTTCCTCAAAGGCAAAACGACGCTTCTCATAACTTGCTACCAGGTCCATCACATTGTTCCCCTGATAGTACAATTCCCCATCACAGGGCACCTTCTTCCCTTCTTTGGTCTTATACCCTACCACATCGGATATCTCCGTAAGTCCTGCTAATACACCCTTTCCACTGGCATCACGAAGTCCTCTTTTTACGTCATATTCTGTATATAAATTCAGGTCAATGACACTGGAAGTCAGGCAGCTGTTTACAAGTTCATCAAATTTTCCATTTAAAACCTCTCCCAGTTCCATCATGGATTGATTGTTCATTCCAATTTCTCCTTTCCTGTTCCATTTTCTTAGGCACTAATTCAAAAGAGGATAGAACCTTTGTCCGGTTCCGTCCTCTCTGACATTTGATTATTCATTATACAACACTTTTATGCAAAATGCAAATTCGGGCAATCAGGGACATACTACAAAATCCCTTTCTATTTTGTTTTTAACGCACGCATGGAATTTAAAATAGCAATAACAGAAACTCCTACATCCGCAAAAACTGCTTCCCACATGTTTGCCACACCAAATGCACCCATGAGTAAAACAATCGCTTTTACTCCTAAGGCGAATATAATATTTTGCTTTACAATACGAAGTGTTTTGCGGGAAATTCGTACAACAGAAGAAATCTTTCGGATATCATCATCCATCAGCACAACATCCGCCGCTTCTATGGCAGCATCTGAGCCAAGACTTCCCATAGCGATCCCCACATCTGCTCTCGTAAGTACCGGTGCATCGTTGATGCCATCTCCGGCAAATCCAAGACGCTTCCCATCCTTTTGGGCCTCTAGCAGCCGCTCTACCTGTGACACTTTATCCCCCGGTAAAAGCTCCGCATAGACTTCATCCAGCATTAATTCTTTTGCCACATACTCTGCTGCTTCCTTTCGGTCTCCGGTCAGCATAACACATTTTTTTACCCCCACTTCCTTCATCTGCGAAATGGCTTCCTTGGCTCCTTCTTTTATGCGGTCCGAGATGAGAATCGAACCGGCAAAGTTATTTTCAACAGCCACATAAACAGTGGTTCCCATTTCCCCGCATGGCACATAAGAAATATTCTTTGATTTCATCAATTTCTCATTGCCAATATATACTTTCTTTCCCTCTACGGAAATTTCGATTCCTTGCCCGGCAATTTCTTCTGCCTCTGACACTTTTGTCATGTCAATACTCTTGCCGTATGACTCCTTAATAGAGTTTGCAATCGGATGAGTGGAATAACTTTCTGCATACGCCGCCAATCTCAACAGCCCCTCTTCCGTCATAAGAACCGGCGAGACCTTGGTCACCTTAAATTCACCTTTTGTCAGCGTTCCTGTCTTATCAAAAACAATGGTATCCATCTCTGCCACCGCTTCTAAAAAATTACTTCCCTTCACCAGCACGCCGAGCTTTGATGCCGCTCCGATTCCGCCAAAAAATCCGAGCGGCACAGAAATTACAAGGGCACAAGGACAGGAGATAACAAGGAAAATACAAGCTCTCTGAATCCAATCTGCCCAGCCCCCGCCAAGAATCAGCGGCGGTATAACGGCTAACAGGGCAGCACCGATTGTCACGACCGGGGTATAATACTTGGCAAAGCGCGTAATAAAATTCTCCACCTTCGCTTTTTTACTGCTGGCATTCTCCACCAGTTCCAGAATTTTGGCCACCGTTGAATCATCAAATTCTTTTGTAACACGGACCTTCAGTGTCCCGCCCCCATTGACACATCCGCTAATAATTTCATCTCCGGCAGCAGCCTTCCTTGGAACGGATTCCCCTGTCAGTGCAGCTGTATCAATGAGAGATTCCCCCTCCAATACGACACCATCCAACGGAATTCTTTCTCCCGGCTTAATAACTATAACATTTCCGACTTCCACATCATCCGGCTCTACTTCAATCAGTTCACCGTCCCTTTCAATGTTAGCGTATTCCGGGCAAATATCCATCATCTGTGTAATGGACTGTCGGGACTTACCAACGGCATATCCCTGAAACAATTCTCCGATCTGATAAAATAACATGACTGCTACCGCTTCCGAATACTCCCCTACCCCAAATGCACCAAAGGTAGCAATCATCATCAAAAAGTTTTCATCGAAAATCTGTCCATGGCAAATATTTCTTGCTGCTTTATATACAATATCATAGCCGATTATAAGATAAGGAATGACATAGATGCCAAAGAGCCATCCTGTCCCCTCCAGTGCATTGAATATTCCCATATGCTCTGTTATCATCAAGGCAATAAATACAATAAATGTAAAAATAATTCTGAACAACATGCTTTTTTGTTTCTTTGTCACAAAATCCCTCCATTCTGTTTTCTACTTTTGTAGACTACAACAGAATCCGGCAATCCGGCTCGACCTTGGCACACACCTTTACCACTTCCTGCATAATCTCTTCAAAGCGGTCATCCTCCGCATCTACCATCATCTTTTGTGTCATAAAACTAACATTCGCATCTTTCACCCCATCAATTTTCTTAATCGCATTCTCCATTTTTGCTGCACAGTTCGCACAGTCAAGATCCTGTAATTTGAATTTCTTTTTCATATCCATCATCCTTTCTTTTCTTATTCTTCAATATGCTCAATTCCCTGAGCAATTATCGTTCTCACATGTCCATCCGCCAAAGAATAAAACACCGATTTCCCTTCTCTTCTGCTCTTGACAAGCTTTGATTGTTTTAAAATCTTCAACTGATGCGAAATAGCCGACTGTGTCATATTCAACGCTTCTGCCAAATCACATACGCACACTTCCGCTTCGAATAGCACGAACAAAATCCGGATTCGTGTGGAATCCCCAAATATTTTGAATAGTTCTGCCAAATCATAAAGTATATCTTCATCTGGCATTTTTTCATTCACTGCCATTAATAAATCCTCATGAACACATAAATCATCACAATGTTCTGCATCATGTAAAGCCATATTATTTTTCTGCCTCCTTTCTGAATTCATATGAATGAATGTTCATATGTTCATTATATGTTATTTTGACCAAATGTCAAGTAATAATTCTATTTTTTTAACATAAAATATAAAAAAATGTTCTGTGGTCTATTTATGAATATTGAAATCGAGCGTGAAAAATTAGTTCTTTTTACAAAAGTAGGAGCCATTGTTCTTACTTCACTTGCACTTCTTGCTACAAGCTTTTTCTTCTACCCGGAATCAAGCGAAACGATTAGCAGTTCTCTCATCAACAGCAAAGAACTTCCCATTTACTGTGTCGAACAGGAAAAACCTCTCATTTCCATTAGTTTCGATGCTGCGTGGGGAAATGATGACACCGGTAAAATACTGGAAGTTCTCAAAAAGCACAATGTCCGTGCGACTTTTTTTATGACTGGTGGGTGGATAGAGAAATACCCGGATGATGTAAAAGCCATTGCTGCCGGCGGACATGATTTGGGAAATCACAGTGAGAACCACAAACAAATGTCCAAACTTTCGGCAGCACAGTGCAAAGAAGAAATTATGAAACCACATGAAAAGGTAAAAAAACTGACGGGTAAAGATATGATTCTCTTCCGCCCGCCCTATGGGGATTATAATGATAATCTGATCCAGACTGCCCGGGAATGTAATTATTATCCGATTCAATGGGATGTAGACAGTCTGGATTGGAAAGATTATGATGCTGCCACCATTATCCGCCGAGTGACAGAACACAAGCATTTAGGCAATGGCTCCATTATTCTCTGCCATAATGGAGCCAAACACACAGCTGAAGCATTAGATGAACTTTTAGCCACATTAAAACAAAAAGGATATCAGCTCGTTCCGATTTCCGAACTGATCTGGAAAAATAATTATGAGATCAATACAGAGGGACGGCAGATGCGTTCAGCCTCGTAATTTTTATTTCAATATCGGCATGCCATCTTCTCCCCAGCGTACAGTATGAATTCTTGCATGACGGCACGGATCATAAAGCGGATCTTCACCACTATAACCACATTTTCCCTCAAAACATTCCTTGCTTCTGGCATGATACACAAACACGTCATTTCCCTCTTCATCTTTGGTAAAGGAATTATGTCCCGGACCATATTCCTCTACCAAATCCTCCGAAGTAAGCAATGGCTTGTCCATTTTCTCCCAGGAAGACTTATCAAGAAGATTCTTTCCCTCTTCGGTCTTCAAGACACCGACACAATATTCCGGCCCTGTTCCGGAAGCAGAAAAACATACAAAAATATCTTTACCGTGCTTTAATACTGCCGGTCCTTCATTAACAGAGTATCTCACCTTTTCCCAATCGTATTCCGGCTCTGTAAGAAGCATTGGCATCGAAATCAATTTCCATGGCTCCTTTGGATCTATTTCAGCAAGATATAGACAGGAAATTCTCTCTGGATTATGCTGGGCCCATATCACATAGGATCTTCCTGCTGCCTCAAAATATGTCATATCAAGAGAAAATCCGGTAAAAGAAAATGTATCTCCCTCCGCCGTCTGAAATTTCCCTTTTTCCGTCCAGTTTCCTGTATATGGATTATCGGAATCACAGGCAAGAACATGGCAGTCAATCCACCATCTGCCATTCGGATTCACACTACCACTGTAGAACACATACCACTTGCCTGCTATTTTATGCAGTTCCGGTGCCCAAATAAACCGATGGCTCAAAGAATCCGGTCCGGATTTCCAGATTGTAATTTCTTCTGCCTCGGATAATCCCGCAAGGGTTCTGGAACGACGAAGGATAACACGGTCACACCCCTCCGTATCCCTTTCTCCTTTCATTGGATATGTTGCCGTGAAATAGTAAAATCCGTCATCTGCCTTAATCACATATGGATCTGCTCTTTCCACGATAAATGGATTTTTATATTTATTTACTGATTGATTCATAATTGTGCATCCTTTCCCATCTTTTTATTCTAATGTCTTGAACAAATCTCCTTGCCGGAGTTTCTTCTTTTTTTCAACCTATTCTTCCTGATCTGGCCCTCTCTCTGGCACAAGATTTTTGATTCCCCATACAGCCACATTATCACCTTCCGCAGTAAAAGTCATCGTCATATCATGATTTTCTAAATCTTCATTTGCCTGTTTTAAGAAAACGCCCTTATATACTTTATTCCCGAGCTTTATCGTCATCTTATTTTTTTCATAAGCCCAAGTTCCCTTATATTCACCAGTCACCGTCCCATCTTTATGAAGAGTAATGGAATTTGCTGCTTCCTGAACATATTTTACATTCACTTCAACAGTAGAAATATGGTGTCCGACCGTAATATCCTTTGTTCCCTCGATTTCTTTTAACTTACGGGCTCTTCCCACAATACCAAGCTGCTTCTGCCCTGTGACTTTGTAATAACTGGTCGGTTCATGATAAATAAATTCATATGTACCTGCCATATCCTCCATGGCATATCCATCCTCGGAAATCGTTTCGCCTGTGTATTCATACGGTGCTGCTACCGGCCATCCATCTTGATTTATAAATAACTGGTGGACACGCACAGAATGATTTTCCTGTGTACCGGAAAATGACTGAAAGCGGGTATGATAAACCAGATACATTTTTCCATCGTCATCTATAAAGGCTGAATTATGTCCCTGTGCCACCTGAACGGTGGTCAGGCCATACATATCATAGCTGCCAAAAATACGATATCCATAATTTTTCAGTTTAACATCTTCCCCCTTCGTTCGGATTGCCGATACACCATTTGCATCCACATATGGTCCGGTAATTTCCTTTGAACGGTATATACGCATCTGATAACCTTTCTGTGCCTCTAATCCGGCATAAGACAGGAACAGATAATAATAATCCTTTGTTTTTAACAGATATGCTCCCTCACCGGAACAATAGTAACCACCGGCAATTTTTACCCCAAAATATGCGTCTGATACATCCTTCTTTGTTTCATATGATGCCTTATAATCACGCAGCCCGGTCGTTGTATCCAGTTTCAACTGATAGATGCCGGCTGACCATGAACCGTATGTCATATACAAGTCACCCTTGTCATCGTACTGTACATTTGGATCAATAGCATTGATGCAGGAATCATTGGTGGAATGATAGCGGGACAAATCCGCACCTTCACCGAGAACTTTGTACACATCCGTCTTTGTTTCATCCACTTTCATTTTAGCATTATTCATACCAGAATACACAACGATACCTTTATACTCATATGGTCCCTCAATATCATCTGCTGTCAAAAGGCAAATGGAAGAAACCCAGTTATCGCCGTTGATGCTCATATACATGCACCACTTCTGCATCGTTTCATTCCAAATCACATCCGGTGCCCACATCATACCACTGAGGTCACTTTCTTTTGTAGCCGTTTTCGCCCACCCGTCCCAAGGCTCTTTGAACAGTGTTTCATAGTCCGCATTAATATTATTCGTAAACCTCTCCCACTGTATCAGGTCCTTCGATCTGGCAAACGCCAAATGTGAACCGAATATATAGTACATTCCTGTTTTTGGGTCTTTCACCACAGATGGGTCATGAACAGAAACATGAGACATCAAAAGCTCATCATCCACATCATAATTACCTGTTTCTGTTGTTGGTGCACCCTCTGCTTTTATTATTGCCGGAGATGCTCCTGCTGCTCCATTTACGGCCAAAACAAATACAAGAAACATGGCCGCCGCTTTTTTCCCTTTTTTCTTTTTCACCAAAAAAACAATTACGGCAATCACGGCAATTACCAGCACAGAAGCCCCAATCACAATTGTGGCAAGAAAACCGGTCGTCATCGGTGCAGAGGAATCCTCTGTAACAATGGCATTGATTGAAAATTTCTGTGTCTCACCGGCCTTCAGCGTCTCAATGGATTGTGATTTCTTCCCGCCCTCTGCCTCAAAATTGGAAGGGAGCTTATAGGAAAGTTCTACTTCATTCACATCAAAGTCATTGGTATTTGTTACCTCCATCGTAAGTACTGCCTTATCACCACTTCGATAAGACTCCTCATTCGCTGTAGTCTTTACAGTAATACCACTCATTTCTGTGCAACCGTCTTCTGTTTTTGTATAGGCAGTCAGCTTATCCTTGTTCTCCTGCTCTGTTCCGGCTGCTTCTACCGCCATTACTGTTCCAGAACAGATACCAAGCAGTAGAACAATAGAAAAAATCCCCCACAACCATGTTACCGCTCTCACCTTTTTACTTTTCATAGCATATTTCCTTTCTGACAAAAAAATGTTACCTTTATCATACCATTTTTTTATCATTTACGTCAATCTATTCTGTTATCCCGGCAGACTATCCCTCAGGCACAGCACTCCCCAGCCAATACTGTCATTGGGATATTCCGAAAAAGCCGGCAGAGCTTTCGCTCCTCCCGTCAGATACGCCTTTACTTTTTGTCCATACAAATACCTGTCCTGTCCGTCTACAATACCGAACTGCATGAGAAGTGCTGCACTTCCTGTCACGAAAGGACAAGCCATCGACGTACCTGTTTTTACCGTATATCCTCCGCCCGGTGCACAAGAAAGAATATCTACTCCGGGTGCGGCTATATCCGGTTTTATCAGATCACAACAGACAAATCCACGACCACTAAAGGGGGCAAAGCTGTTTGTTCTACTGTTGTAGGCTGCTACAGCTATCGGCTTCAATGCCGTTGACGGAATGGTGAGCGTATCCTCTGTACTGGAAACCAAAAATCCGGTTTCACTGCTGATGGCACTTCCGGATGGCATCCACAGCTGTAACGTTCCCTGTGTTATTTGGACCGGCTGAAAAATAATCTTCCATATTCCGCTCCGAATGGTTTCCTGAACGCCCTCCGGTACCATTTCTACATAAATCTCCTGTGAGGTACGATAAGGGGCAGGTTCACCAAAATACCAGATAATCTCGTTCCCATCCAAAACATACCGGTATGTTCCCTGTGAATTTTCTGACAGGACAATCTGGCTGCCGGATGGTGATTGCAAAAGAATCCGAACTTCATCACGGTACCGTTTCCAAATCTGAATACTCAGACTAAACTCCCCCGGTGCCACCTGAAATTCTAACAGATAATCCTGCCCCATTGCCAGATTTACTTCTTCATGTCTGGATTTATTTCCTTCATTTCCACTGCCGATACAAATCGTTGTTCTTCCGATTCCCGCCACCGCATCAAGATAAGTTTCCAGCAAGGAGCTGCCATTATGAGCTCCGTAGCTATTACCAAAGCTTACATTCAATGCAATCGGCTGATTGCGTTCTACTGCCGTTTTCACACAGAAATCCACTGCCATCATCAATTCTGCTGTTTGAGGAAATCCGTTTTTTGTTCCGGTTCCTAATTTCACAATCAGTAAATCCGCTTCATAAGCTACTCCACGGTTCTCTCCACGGCTCGCCCTTCCATTCCCCGCTGCTATACCTGTAACATGAGTTCCATGTCCGCTCCGGTCCAGTGACGGAGAAGTTTCACCTCCTTGCAAAATGGCATTTAACTCCTCCTCTGAAAAAAAAGTGCCCACCGCATATCCGGCAGGGGGAGAGCCTACACCTGTAGTCTGGTCCCAAAGTCCAACGATTCTTGTCGTACCATCCTCATTCCGAAAATCCGGATGAAATATATCAATTCCCGAGTCCACTACCGCCACCATTATGCCACGCCCGCTCAGATTATAAGGAGCCCTTTGTACCGGAGGAATGCAGGAAGCTAATTTCCCCTCATAGACGGCAAAAGAAAGGGCTTTTGGTTTTTCAATGAATTCTACTCTTGGATTGTCAGACAACCGCTGTAGCTGCTGTTGTGTCAACTCCGCAATTACATAACCGCCATATAAAACGGCATAACGGTTCTCCGAAATTTTTTCCTCCATTTCTTCCCAAATACTCAGCCAGTCACCCGAATACCGTATAATGACCTGCCATAAATCTTCTTCTGTGTTATAACCAACAGATAAATTTTCACTTTTCTCTCTTGTATTTTCTGGAAGATCTAACGAAAGTTCAAGCAAATTATCTAATTTTTGATTCAATAGTTCCCGCCTCAATTTCGTTCTTACCTTATTATACGAAAAGAGCGGCGGAAAATTCCGTCGCTCCTGTAATAATTTTTCATGCTTTCATGATGAGATATCTGCAGATCTATGCTGACTCATTCACCGAGCAGCTTCTCCACAGAAACCAATTTTACACAAAGAACAAAAATTTTTGTTGCTTCCCTCATTTCTTCCGGTGTCGGGAACGATGGTGCAATACGGATATTGGAATCCTCCGGATCCTTTCCATACGGATAGGTCGCACCGGCATCTGTAAGAACGACACCCAATTCCTTACATTTCTCAACAATTGCTTTCGCACAGCCCGGCATGGAATTAAAAGAAATAAAATATCCTCCTCTTGGCTTAATCCAGCTTCCAATATCAAGTCCTGTCAATTCTGAATCCAATGTTTCCAGCACCGCATCAAATTTCGGACGCAGCAGTTGTGCATGTTTCTTCATATGTGCTTTCATTCCGTCAATATTCTTAAAAAATCTCGCATGACGAAGCTGATTAATTTTATCATGTCCAATGATCTGTACTGTCATATTTTTTTTAATGTACTCTATATTTTCAAGTGACGTTGCAATCGCAGATACACCGGAGCCTGAAAATGTCACTTTCGACGTGGAAGCAAATATATATACCATATTGGGATTGCCGGCCTTTTCACACTCTTCCAGAATATTCAGAAGTTCATCCTGAACATCCTCGTAAATATGATGGATGCAGTACGCATTATCCCAGTAAATGCGAAAATCCTCCGCCTTCGGTTTCAAATTGGCAAATCGTCTGACTACTTCATCCGAATAGGTAATCCCTGTCGGATTTGAATACTTTGGCACACACCAGATTCCTTTTACAGCTTCATCATTGTTGACATATTCTTCTACCAGATCCATATCCGGTCCATCTTCCAGCAACGGGATATTAATCATCTCGATCCCAAATAATTCTGTAATCTTAAAATGTCTGTCATAGCCCGGAACCGGACAGAGAAACTTCACCTTGTCTAACTTACACCACGGAGTGGAGCCATTTACACCACAAAGCATGGAACGGGATACAGTATCATACATAATATTCAAACTGGAATTACCACATACAATTACATTATCCTTTTTCACTTCCATCATATCAGCCATTAATCTTCTGCACTCGCCAATACCATCCAGATCTCCATAATTTCTCGTATCATTTCCTAACTCGGTTCTCATGTCTGATTGGCTGTTAATGACATCCAGCATCGGCATCGACAGTGCTAATTGGGAAACTCCCGGCTTGCCTCTTGCCATATTAAGGGAAAGCCCCTTTGCTTCTTGTGTCTTAAATTCTTCCTCTAAACTTGCTTTTAGGGCCAAGAGATCATCGCGGCTCATATCCATATAGGCTTTCATCATGTAATCTCTCCTTTTTAATCTTTATGTTAATTTCATTATCGTACCTATTCTACCACAATTTCGACACAATTTTAATACTAAATTATGGAAATATCAAGTTTTTTTTCATTTTTGTGTTTTTTCATAAGCTTTTCTGAGCTTTAATAATGCCTTTTTTTCAATCCGGCTGACATAACTGCGGGAAATACCAAGCTGCCTTGCTATTTCCCGTTGTGTCACCTCCGGCTTTTCCAGCTGGTTCGGTTCATTTGCAATGCCATATCGGAGACGGATAATTAACTTTTCCCTCTCATTCAAATTGTCTTCAATGAAACCATACAGCTTGGATATGTTCTCATCCTTTTCCATCCGCTGCAGGATATCTTCATCCACACTCTCCAACACATCCAAAAAGCTCAAGGAATTCCCTTCCCCATCATCACCGCCCAATGGTTCATATAAAAACACTTCTTTCGATTGCTTCTTATCACTGCGAAAAGTCATGAGAAGTTCATTATCAATACATCGGGACGCATAAGTTGCCAGTCTTACACCCTTTCCCGGCCGGTAAGTATCCACTGCCTTAATAAGTCCGATAGTTCCAATGGATATCAAATCATCCACACTGTGGTCAAAGTTACTATATTTCTTTACCAAATAAGCAACCAGACGAAGATTGCACTCAATTAACTTCCGTCTGGCTTCCTTGTCCCCCTTCTCCCACCTCTCGAGGTATTCATTTTCTTCTTCTACACTTAATGGTTGTGGAAATGACTGCATCATACACCTCGAATGATTTACATTACTTTAGTGTATGTGTTTTTTTGTCCATAAGTGCATGGACACTAACCAAACAAGCTCATAATTTGTGCAACAATGAGACCACCGCCTGTACCTACAACATAGCCAAGCAATGCCATAATAATACCGACCGGTACTAAAGCAGAGCTATAAGAACCGGCAAGTACCGGTGCCGTTGCTGTCCCACCGATATTGGCTAAAGAAGCCACGGCACAAGTAAAAATATCCAGCTTGAACATTTTGGCAAGTACAAGCATAATAACAACGTGAATTACAAGAATAACAATGCCGGTAAGAAGCCATACCGGTGCATTTCCCACACTGCTCAAATCGGCACGTGATGCAATCAATGCTATGACAAAATACAGAAAAACATTTGAAATTTCCTCCGTTCCCTTAATTTTCCCAAAAGGTGTCATAGCGAGTAATACACTGACAGCCGTTACAACCAATACCGTCCATGTAGCCGCATCAAAAAACGGAAGCTGATTATTTATAAGCACACCCAATTTTTGTGATATCGCCGAGACCAATAAGCCTGACCCAACAAGAATTGCAATATTATACCACATGAGAGGCTTCGTGCTGGCAGCAGCTTCCTTTTCAAGAGAAGCCCCCACCTCATCAATGATTTTAGTGTCTGCCTTCGCCCACTGGTTGAATTTATGTGAAAATCCGATTGCCCAGAGAAGGAACATGACATAAAGCGTTGCACAAATCGAATCTATCACCAATGCATATGCCATAGAAGCCTCATCCACAGACAGGGCTGACTGGATCGCCAGCATATTGCCGCCTCCCCCCATCCAGCTTCCACATAATGCACCGAGAGATTTCCATGCCTCCGCCCCAAGGCCGCCACGAAACACAGCATACGCCACAACAAATCCAATTCCAATTGATATCGTTGCTGAAAAAAATCCCAGCAGCATTTTCGGGCCTAATTTTACAATTTTTTTCATATCACAACGAAGCAGCATAATAAACAGCATAGCATAGAGCAATGGATTTTTTATCGCAGTATAAACACCCTGTGTTGTTTCCAGATTCCACAGCTTCACTGTACATAGAAGCATAAGTCCCAAATAGATCAAGACGATGGGCGGTACAAATTTAAAAAAGGTCTGTGCCTTCTTTCCTTTCATTATTTGAGGCAGGCAAACCAAAAACGCCGCTATAAAAAATAATGTAGCAATATACAGAAATCCTTCTGTTATCATAAAAAATCTCCTTTCATTCCTTTATATTTGAAAGTATTTTAAGAAGATAGTTCCAAGTTCTTCTCACTGAGGCAAGCTCCATCTTTTCCTCCGGTGTATGAACATGAAGAAGTGTTGGGCCAAAAGAAACCATGTCAAGTTCTGGAGTATTCCCGCAGAACATACCGCATTCAAGACCTGCATGAATTCCTGAAACAACCGGCATTTTCTTATACTCCTCCTCAAATGTCCGAACCATAAGTGCTAAGAGCGGAGAATCCTTTCTGAACTCCCATACTGGATAATCCGCAGAATATTTTACCGTTCCGTCCAGACGGTTCATGAATTCCGATAATTTTTGACACAGAGCTTCCTTTCCCCCCGCAGCATTACTGCGAATCAGATACTTCATTACAAGATCCGTATTCTCGATTCGACAGACTCCCAGATTTAACGAACTTTCGACCATCCCTTTCATATCATCGCTCATCCTCGCTATGCCATCCGGTGCCTGCCCCAGCAAATGAATTATTTTATCGCAATCTTTGGGCCGGATAAGTCTCATCCTATTCTCATCCGGCTCTGCCATATCCTGATAAAGTAATTCTACATCAATAGACAAAGCGGTAAATTTTTTATATTTTTTTTTCACTGCGCTTGCTGATTTCTCTATTTCTTTCAAGATATACGGTTTCTCTGCTTCCTCTATCTGAAATGAAGCAGAAGCCTCATTCGGAATTGAATTATCCCGGTTTCCGCCCTGAATGTCACATAGGAAGAGCCGGTTTCTTCTATTCACAGGCTGAAGAACTTCGGATAACACCTTTATTGCATTTGGAATTTTTTTATGCATTTCAACTCCCGAATGTCCGCCCGGAAGTCCATGAACCACAACACGGATGTCTGGATGTGTTCCGGTTCTGTCTTTTTTACAACAGCTAAGTCTGACCCTGCATTCTGCCCGCACTCCGCCGGCACAGCTTACGGTAAGTATTCCCTCTTCCTCAGAATCAAGATTAATTAATCTCTTCGCACGGAGCCTTGCCATATCCAGAGCACCCGCACCCAGCATTCCGATTTCCTCATCTGCCGTAAAGACTGCATCAATGGGCGGATGTGGCACATCCATAGAAAGAAGTGCCAAAATATAGGCAACCCCGATACCATCATCTGCACCAAGTGTTGTGCCGTCTGCCATAAGATAATTTCCCCGTACTAAAATATCAATTCCTTCCTCTTTCATATCCTTTGTACAGTCTCGTGTTTTATCACAGACCATATCCAAATGTGCCTGCAGGGCAATCGGTTCACAATTCTCATAGCCCTTTGACGCCTCCGCATACAGAATAATATTGCCAGCGGCATCCTGATAAGATTCGTATCCATGGCTCACTGCAAAATCAAGACAATACTCCGCAATCGCTCCGGTATTTCCCGAACCATGCGGAATTGAGCAAATCTCTCTGAAATATTGAAAAACTTCTTTTGGCTCTAACTGAGCTAATACATTATTTTGATTCATAACATTCTCTCCGGCATTTAGTATTGCCATGGAAGAATAAAAATATGTATTTTATCATCTTCTTAGTGATTTTTTATAAATAAGGTGTTATAGTAGAGATAAATGGAGGTAAAGAACCATGAACAAATCAAAAAGTCCTATTCGTCAGGGTCTTAACATTATTATTGTAGGCTGTGGCAAGGTAGGTACAACCCTGATCGAACAATTAAGCAGGGAAGGACACGATATTACTATTATTGATAAGAACGCAGCAAAGGTCCAGGAAATATCCAGTGTTTTCGATGTTATGGGACTGGCCGGAAATGGCGCCAGTTACAGTGTGCAGATGGAAGCAGGTATTGAAAAAGCAGACTTAATTATTGCCGTAACGGATTCCGATGAACTGAATCTGCTCTGCTGTACGGTTGCCAAGCAGGTAGGTGACTGCGGTGCGATTGCCCGGGTGCGCACACCCGATTACAGTAAAGAAGCCGGCTATCTGAGAGAAAAACTGGGCCTTACCATGATAATCAATCCCGAGCTGGAAGCCTCTAGAGAGATTGCCCGGATCTTATATGTGCCAACTGCTTTGGAAGTCAATTCTTTTGCCCATGGACAGGCCGAAATTATTAAATTCAAAATTCCAGAGGGAAACATTCTTAGTGGCATGACAATTGCCAATTTAGGCAGGGACATTACAAATGAGATTTTAATATGTGCGATTGAGAGAAAAGGTGAAGTATATATTCCCGATGGTGATTTCCAGCTGGAGCAGGATGACATTATATCTTTTGTTGCATCTCGCCGTTTTATACGTTCTTTTTTGAAAAAAATCGGTTTCAAGACAAAACAGGTAAAAAATACGATGATTATTGGCGGCGGAAAAGCGACCTACTATCTTGCCAAGCATCTGCTTACAATGGGTATTGATGTAAAAATTATTGAACAGAACCGTCAACGGTGCGAAGAACTGAGTATTCTTCTGCCGGAGGCAATTATTATAAATGGAGATGGTACCGATCAGGAGTTATTAAAAGAAGAGGGAATAGAATATGTCGAATCCTTTATTCCCCTTACTGGTATTGATGAGGAAAATATTATGCTGACACTCCATGCCAGACAAGTATCGGACGCTAAGGTAATTACGAAAATTAACCGGAGTACGTTCAAAGATGTCATCAGCAGATTGGATTTAGGCAGTGTAATTTATCCCCGCTACATAACCTGTGAAGCAATTATTGCCTATGTGCGCGCAAAGAAAAATTCTATGAACAGCAACATTGAAACTCTCTATCATATGTTTGATAACCGCGCAGAAGCCATTGAATTCCGGGTAGATGAAGAATCGGAAGTAACCGGAATCCCGTTAAAGGATTTGACATTGAAAAAAGACCTCTTAGTATCCTTTATTTACCGGAATGGTTCTGTTCGCATTCCAAGCGGTCAGGATACCATTGAGGTAGGAGATACCGTTATGATTGTTACTACCCATACTGGTTTTGACAATATAAAAGATATTTTGAAATAAGGAGTCAGCATCAAAAAATGAACACTTCAATCATTTGTTATATATTGGGATATATTTTGAAAATCGAATCTCTTTTTATGCTCTTACCCTGCATCGTAGCAGCCATTTATCAGGAAAAGGAAGGCTTTTCCTATCTGATTGTTGCTGTGCTTTGCGGTGTTCTCGGCATTCTTATGACATTACGCAAACCTGAAAATCATGTATTTTATTTGAAGGAAGGCTGTATTGCCACTTCTCTGAGCTGGATATTTCTTAGTCTTTTTGGCTGTATTCCTTTTATTCTTACCGGAGAGATTCCTTCCTTTACGAATGCCCTTTTCGAGACAATATCTGGTTTTACGACTACCGGTGCCAGTATTTTAGACAATGTTGAGGCTCTATCCTACTGCTCCCTATTTTGGCGTAGTTTTACCCACTGGATCGGCGGTATGGGTGTACTGGTCTTTCTTCTTGCCATTATACCATTGAGCGGCGGCTCCCACATCAATCTGATGCGGGCAGAAAGTCCCGGTCCTTCTGTCGGAAAATTAGTTCCCAAGGTGAGATCTACCGCACGGATTCTGTACTTGATTTATATGGCAATGACATTGCTTGAAGTCCTCTTATTAATGGCAGGCGGCATGTCACTTTTTGAATCCCTTACTACCAGCTTCGGAACGGCCGGCACGGGTGGATTCGGAATCAAAAATGACAGTATCGCCAGTTATACCTCCTATATCCAATGGGTTGTCACAATATTTATGATTTTATTCGGTATTAACTTCAATTTCTTTTATCTGCTGCTTTTCCGCAAGTTTAAGAAAGCATTCCATATGGAAGAAATAAGATACTACCTGCTCATCATTTTGATTGCCATTGGTATTATATTTGTGGAGACTCTTAACACCTCCGCTAATGCTTTCCATGCTCTGACACACTCCGCTTTTCAGGTGGCATCCATCATCACTACCACCGGTTATTCTACCATTGATTTTAACCAGTGGTCGCAGGCATGCAAATCTATACTTGTCCTCTTAATGTTCATCGGTGCCTGTGCCGGAAGTACCGGAGGCGGTATTAAGGTATCCCGCTTTATTGTCTTAGTCAAGACTGTTACTAAGGAATTAAACTCCTATATTCACCCGAAAAGCATTAAGAAAATCAATATTGAACACAAGCCGGTAGAACATGAAGTTGTCCGCTCTATCAATGTATATTTTATCACGTTTATGATACTGTTTTCCGCCTCCGTTTTTGCCATTTCATTTGAAGGACGGGATCTAGTTACGAATTTTACTGCTGTAGCCGCCACAATTAATAATATCGGGCCGGGACTGGAACTGGTTGGTCCTACAAGCAATTTTGGAATTTTCACACCATTTTCAAAATACGTGCTGATGTTTGATATGCTGGCAGGGCGACTGGAACTGTTCCCGCTTTTAATATTAATCCATCCGGGGATTTGGAAAGATTTCTTTTCCCGGAATGTGAAACACCGGAAATAGAAAAGGCTTATTTTGCAATGGCTGTCGCCTTGCCGGAGAATGAAACGTCAGTACTATTTAATTTTTACACGCTTAACAGAACTGAATGCACCATATACTTTACTGCCTGCTGAATCCATCTTATAAGCCCTTACCTTCACATATATGGTCCGTTTGCTCTTTAACTTCTTAATCACAGCCTTAGTAGAGGTAACCTTGACTTTTCTGGCTGACTTAAACTTTTTATTCGCAGAATATTTTACCTCGTATCCTTTTGCACCAGATACTTTACCAAATGTAACGGTCATCTTCTTCTTTCTTGCTTTTACTTTTTTTATGGAAACTTTCCTTGTTTTTACCTTGGTCCAGCGTGCATATAAAGTATGGTTCTTCGCAGCAGATACCTTGGTAGAGGAGGTTATTTTGTTACCTCCGCTTTTTGCTGTGTACCATCCCAAAAAGATATATTTCTTTCTCACCGCTGTAGGAAGGGTTCCGTATTTACCGTTGTAGGTAACTTTTATGGATGATTTTGATACCTTCAGACCACGATTTTTATTGAACTGCACCGTATATTGTTCCGCTGACCATTTTGCATTTACAGTAATATTTTCCTTAATATTCGTAAAGTCTTTATCCCAGTCCAGCTTATATCCTGTTTTTGACAATTGAGGGGCTGCAGCGGCCTTTCCATACTCTACCTCTTGGGTATCCAGTACCTTATCGCCGTCTTTAAAGATGACTTGGTACTTCTTTACTTCATTCGCTGTCCATACCGCATTGACCGTGGTATCTTCTTTGATTTCCGTAAAGTCTTTGTCCCAGCGAAAGGTATATCCTTCTCTTGGTGCGACAGTCGGCGCTGCTGCGGCTTTTCCGTACTCTACCTCTTGGGTATCCAGTACCGTATCGCTATCCTGAAAGGTTACTTGATACTTATTAATCGTCCATACCGCATTGACCGTGGTATCTGCTTTGATTTCTGCAAAGTCTTTGTCCCAGCTTAATGTATAACCTTCCTTCGGTGCGACGGTCGGCGCTGCTGCGGCTTTTCCGTACTCTACCTCTTGGGTATCCAGTACCGTATCGCCATCCTGAAAGGTTACCTGATACTTATTAATCGTCCATACCGCATTGACCGTGGTATCTGCTTTGATTTCCGTAAAGTCTTTATCCCAGCTAAAGGTATATCCTTCTTTTGGTGCAACGGCCGGTGCTGCTGCGGCTTTTCCATACTCTACAGACTGGGTATCCAGCACGGTATCGCCATCTTTAAAGGTTACCTGATATTGATTTATCGTCCATACCGCATTGACCGTGGTATCTGCTTTGATTTCCGTAAAATCTTTATCCCAGCTGCTAAAGGTATAGCCCTCTTTTACTACATTGGCAGGAGGTGTTGCGTCCTTTCCATATTCTACAGACTGGGTCTCTATGATTTGCCCATCACTTACAAATTGGACATCATACCTTATAGTTTTAAAAGGAATCCCCTCTATCCCAGCATAGTCCTCGGCATAGGAACCCGGCAGACCCCATATTGTAAGGCTTGTAAGATCATAAAAGGCTGTATCGCTTATGCTCGTCACACTGGCCGGGATTTCAATGTCTGTAAGGCTGCTGCAGCCCGAAAAGGCATAGTTCCCTATGGTTGTCACACCCGCTGGAATTTCGATTCCTGAAAGACCGCTGCAGTAGTAAAAGGCAGACTCTCCTATATCTGTCACACTATCCGGAATGACAGTCGCTTTGCAGCCTGCTAACAATTTATTACTCGATGTTTCTATAATGGCATTACAATTTTCACGGCTGTCATATACAGTGTTTCCTTCTGCAACTTCTATTCTTTCCAAACCGCTGCATCCAACAAAGGCTCCAAAACTTCCCGCCTCTATGCTCGTCACACCAGCCGGAATTTCGAGGCTTGTAAGACCACTGTTGTATGCAAAGGCACTCTTCCCTATGCCGGTCACACTGGCCGGGATGATTGTATTTTTGCAGCCTGTTATCAATGTATTGCTTGATGTTTCTATAATTCCATTACAATTTTCACGGCTGTCATATTTACTGTTTCCTTCTGCAACTTCTATTTTCTCCAAACCGCTGCAGCCCGAAAAAACATGAGATCCTATACTCGTCACACTGTTTGGAATTTCGATACTTGTAAGGCTGCTACAGTTTTTAAAGGCCTGATTCCCTATACTCGTCACACCGGCCGGGATGTTGATACTTTTAAGGCTGCTGCAGCCGTTAAAGACCTGATTCCCTATACTCGTCACACCGGCCGGGATGTTGATACTTTTAAGGCTTGTGCAGCCATAAAAGGCAAAATTCCCTATACTCGTCACGCCAGCCGGAATTTCGAGACTTGTAAGACTGCTGCATCCATTAAAAGCTAATCGCTCTATGGTCGTCACACTGTCAGGAATTTTAGTATTTTTACAGCCTGTTATCAAACTATTACTCGATGTTTCTATAATGGCATTACAATTTTCACGGCTGTCATATACGGTGTTTTCTTCTGCAACTTCTACTCTCTCCAAACTGCTGCAGTCTGCAAAGGCACTCGTATCTATGCTCTTCATACTTTTCGGGATGTAAACACCTGTAAGGCTTGTGCATTCAGAAAAAGCCTGCAGCCCTATGGCCGTCACACTGTCAGGAATTTCAATATCTGTAAGGCTTGTGCATCTCCAAAAAGCACTCTCCCCTATACTCGTCACACCGTTTGGGATTTTCGTATTTTTACAGCCTGTTTTCAATTCATTGCTTGATGTTTCTATAATGGCATTACAATTTTCACGGCTGTCATATTTACTGTTTCCTTCTGCAACTTCTATACTCTCCAAACTACTGCAGTCTGCAAAGGCATTTCCCTTCCCAGTCAAGTCCCCGATGTTCGTCACACCGGCTGGAATTTTGATACCTGTCAGGCTGCTGCACATGTAAAAGGCATACCCCCCTATATTCGTCACACTGTCAGGGATTTCGATACTTGTAAGGCTTGCACAGCCCACAAAAGCATAATCACCTATGTCCGTCACACCAGCCGGAATTTCGATGCTTGTAAGGCTGCGGCAGCTGCCAAAAGTATGATCCCCTGTGGCCGTCACACCAGCCGGGATGTTGATACTTGTAAGGCTTGTGCACCCTGAAAAAGTATAATTCCCTAACCCGGTCACACTGTCTGGAATTTCGACATCTGTAAGATTTGAGCAGTCCTCAAATGCTCCATCACAATCAGCAGTCCCTAAAGTTGTTATCCCATCCGCAATGACTACACTGGTTATTCTCTTTCTATAGTCTTTCCATGGTGCAGATTCGAAACTCATCTCTCCCGTTCCGGTAATCTGAAGCTTCCCATCACTATAAAACTCCCAAGTTGCACTGTCCCCGCAGCTGCCACTGGCTACCAGCCCATCACTTTCCGTATCATCCACCTGTGCTGTCGGCAAAGTAACATTTGCCCTCACATCTGTTACATCAAAAAACGGAATTATCATTACTGCCATCAGCAGGGCAAATATCCGCCTGCTCTTAACCATCCATCGTTTCATTTTTACTTTCTCCTTCCTGACCAACGACTTTTCCTATTTATTCAGTTCTCCAAAATGGGTATCCATTCCATATTTTTGGATTTTAGTATATCATAACAGGAATAAACGATTGCTTCAATAATAAATTGCCATTTCCGCTATTTCCTTGCAATCTTTTCTGCCAGTTCTTCCAGATATTCCCACCGCTCCATTTTTTCAAGAAGCTCCGTTTCCAACTCCTCCTTTTTCACAGTCACTTCATTTAACCTCACAAAATCTTTTGCATAAGTTATAATTTCTTCCTCACATTTTTGAATCGCTTCCTCAATTGCTGCGATATCTGCCTCAATGGTCTCATACTCCCTTTGTTCTTTATAGGACATCTTCAATTTCTTTGGTGCGTTTTCCTTCCAGTTGCTGCGATTCACCTTTTTTTCTTTTTCTACTCCTGTCTCCAATAAATCAATCCCTGCATCCTTTACAGATATGACATGGATTGTTTTCTGCTGGTAATCCGTATATCCACCTTCGTACTGTCGGATAATGCCATTTCCCTCAAAAGCCAAAATCCGTGTAGCAATCCGGTCTAAAAAATACCGGTCATGGGAAACAGCAACTACAATCCCATCAAAGCTGTCTAAATAATCTTCTAAAATTGTAAGGGTGGCAATGTCCAAATCGTTGGTTGGCTCATCTAAAAACAATACATTTGGTGATTCCATCAAAATCCGCAACAGATACAATCGTCTTTTCTCTCCGCCAGATAATTTGGAAATAAGGGAATACTGCATATCAGAGGAAAAGAGAAATCGTTCCAGCATAATAGCTGCCGTTATATCTCCTTCACTGGTATGTATCACCTCCCCTCCTTCCCTCACATAATCAATAACCCGGAGGCTGCCGTCCATACTCTCGCTCTCCTGAGAAAAATATCCGATTTTCACCGTTTGACCAACTGTAATGAATCCGCTGTCAAGTGGTACTTCTCCTACTATCATCTTTAGCAGAGTAGATTTGCCGCATCCATTTGCCCCGACAATTCCTACACGGTCTGTCCGCAAGAACGTATAAGTAAAATCCCTGATTACACAGTTAGCACCATAACTTTTCACAATGTTCTTTAGCTCTACCGTTGTTTTCCCCAATCGTGAGGAACCAGACACAAGCTCCACTGTTTTCTCCGGTTCCGGTGCCTCCATGTCCCGAAGCTTTTCATATCTCGCAATATGTGCTTTCTGCTTTGTTGAACGTGCCCTTGCTCCTCTCTGAATCCATGCTATTTCCTTTTTCAGAATACTTTGACGTTTCCGCTCTGTAGCAAGGGCAATTTCCTCACGCTCTGCTTTTCTCTCTAAATATCCCTCATAACTGCAGCTATAGCTGTACAAATTGCCCTGAGCAATTTCTATGATCCGGTTTACCACACAATCGAGGAAATATCGGTCATGGGTAATCATAATCAGACTTTTTCTGGTCCCCCTCAAATAATTCTCCAGCCATTCTGCCATTGCACTGTCGAGATGGTTGGTAGGTTCATCTAAGATAAGCACATCACAGGGCGTCAGCAGTACCCGGACCAATGCCACCCGCTTCCGCTGTCCGCCGGATAATTCTCCCACTTGCTGATTCCAGTCTGCAAATCCAAGTTTAATCAGATAATTCTTCGCCTCCGGCTCATACTCTGCCGGTTTCACAGAAATCTGTTCCTGTCTTGGCAGAGCAGCCTGAAGCACCGTCTCTTCTTGGTCAAAAACAGGATTCTGCGGAAGATACGAAATTTTCAAATTTCTCCGCACAACAATTTCTCCTTCGTCCGGCACTTCTTCTCCGGCAACAATTTTTAGGAATGTAGATTTCCCTGTTCCGTTGACACCGATAATACCTACTTTTTCTCCCTCGCTGAGATGAAATGCTGCTTTATCAAAAAGCTTCCTATCGGTATAGGAATGAGTAAGATTTTCCACTGTTATTAAACTCACAATAAACCTCCATTACAATTGGTTCCATAACATCAGACAATGAAACCAAGATCTATCCTATTTCTCATTATAACACACAAAAAATTTTTTTTCATTTCAAAAAATGCTGTCCTGTGTTACAATAAATATCACGAACTTTTATGTACGGAAGGAGAAAACTTAAAATGAACAAAAAGGAAATATCTGAAATAAAGAAACGGTTCACCAAAACAAAATGCAGTTTCACAAGACTTTGCGGCTGTTATGTGGATGCCGATAAGGAAAAACGTCTGACCTTGAAAGAAGCTTTTTTAGGATTACCAGAGGAGGAAATGTTTAAGTACATCGACATCTTCCGTAAAACATTATCCGGCTCCGTTGGAAGAACTATGATCAATATGGAATTTCCCACGAAGCAGGAAACAGAAGAAGAAGGAACACAGCGTTTCCTTATGAAGCTGCTGGAGAGCAAACTGCAGGATGACGATCTGTTAAATCAGTTCTATGATAAAATTATAGAGAATTATGGCTTCGCAGAAAATTATTTTATCATTCTTGTACATGATGCCTATGACATTCCAAAGATTACAACCGATGGCATAGAGAACTTTGATGCATCGGAATATGTATACGACTATATCCTTTGCAGTATTTGTCCGGTAAAGCTGACAAAGCCTGGTCTTTGCTATAATGCCGAGACCAATCACATACAGGACCGGGTACGTGACTGGCTGGTTCAGCCTCCAGAGCTCGGGTTTTTGTTCCCGGCATTTAATGACCGCAATATGGATATTCACAGCCTGTTATACTATTCCAAAAATTCGGACGAGCTGGACTTAGCAATAACGGAAAATGTACTCGGATGCCAGCTTCCGCTGCCGCCCAAAAGTCAGAAAGAAACCTTCAACAATATCATAGAAGAATCCTTGGGATTAGATTGTGATTATGAAGTAGTAAAATTAATTCATGAAAACCTCAATGAAATGATTGTTGAAAATGAAGAAAATCCTGAACCATTAGCATTGGATAAGACAGATATGGCAAAGCTTCTTCAAAAGAGCGGAGTAGAGGAAGAAAAAATCGAAGTGTTTGAAAACCGCTTTGATGAGACCGTTGGGGAAAAGGAAAGCCTGATGGCAGCCAACATTACCAACACCCGCAAATTTGAAGTCAAAACACCGGACATTACAGTAAATGTTAATCCGGAACGCACGGACCTCGTTGAAACAAAGGTAATTGACGGTGTACCCTATCTAATGATTCAGCTCAATGATTTAGTAGAGGTAAATGGGATTCAGGTTGTTTCCGATTTAGCATCTAAAACAGAATAAGAGAGCGTTTGAACTCTGCTCATGACCTTCGCAAAATATAGGCGGAAATATCAACTAGATAATCAGACTACGCAATTCTGTAGAAATACAAAGAGATAGCAGGAACAATAGCCTACTACCTTTAATATCTGTTGCCCTTAGTATGATAATGACTTTCATTTTTTCATTAGTGAGCATTATTGATAATTTTAATATCAACATAACTACAATATATGCCGGGAATCTCCAAGAGCAATTATACAACGAAAATTTTTTTGCTGATTTATTAGCAGAAACTCTTTACTCTGACATGAAACTGTATCTTTTCGGAATTTCCATGTTAATATTGTTAGGTTTTTTAATCTTTTCCTATATGACTAGCAAAATTAATCACAATAGACAGAAGTATTATTTTTATTGTAATTACATAGAAATTATCAACAAAATACTGAATCAATAAAAACTATTTAACAAAATAACAAACAAAGGGGGGAATGCAATATTTCAGTTACTAACAAAGTTCGGGCAATGCTCAATATTACTGAAAAAAACCATTAGACCCCGAACAATGCCTTGGTATATCATGCAGGCCGTCCGTAATAAATTTAGTCGTGACAGTTTTTCAGTAAGTGACTTAATAAAAATTAGTGATTCATTAACATGGGAAATCCAATTTAAAGCCTCAGATGGACAATCCATTACTTTAACTATGGAGGATATAAAAAAAACTGCTGCCAGTCCCAAACTAGGCAACAGAATGAAAACTTTATATAATGTGCTTAATCAGGGAGCTGATGGGGCGATTATGCCAGCCGATGGAATACAAATGAAAGGGGCTGGTGCTAATGGTTACATTTTCGGTGTTAATCCAATTTGTAATAATGCTTTGCGCTGTGATAACTCTTGTTGTTTACATATCACGCAAAAAGTAGCGCCCTCGGTCTGGTAAACTAAGGCGCTACTTAATGTAGTAAATTATACTTACCGGCGGCTAGGCTTCATCTAGTCATCGGCTCTCTTGTTAAGCACATTATAACATCTTTTCTTGAAACATTCAACAAAAAACTGCTTTTTCGCACCTGCTTTTTACCAATCATATTCACATAAAACTAACCTGTAAGTTTCTCCCGGTGCGATATCATAAATTACTATCGAAGCATCCTTAAACTTATCGCCTTGGTCAAGAGAATCCAAATATATGTCTCCTGAGGTTATCACATATTCTCCGCTGCCATATAGTTTGTAACTTATCCTATCATATCTAGACATTGAATCCGTCTTCCCATAAAGTTTAGTCCCGGAAACTGTAATTTTTACCTGTTGGATATAATCTTTTTCAAATGAATATGTAATATCATTTATTTGTATTGTTGACTCAACGCTTCCGTCATATCCTTTCACATCTATGTTAAATGGAAGTGTATCAGATGTAAGCTCCACATCTGAAATCGGCAAACAATTATATACACTGCAATTTACTTCGTCAAAGCGTACTGTATCACTTTTATATACCGTCAGATAGACTGTTCCATTTGATGATTTTCCAAAGGTGATATCCACAGCAGGTATTTTCAATTCTGCGAGATATTGTTCATCCGCGGCTTGGCTTGTATAATAGCTAAAATCGCTTTTTAAAACGGATTTCGTACCTTTATAAACTTCCTCATCTTTTTCATTTACAATTCGGATATCAACGTCAACATCTGCCGATATATATTCCTTATTTTTATTGAGCAAGCCAAAGAAAATGCTATAATCATTTGTTTCCTCATTAAATTGAAAAGACCAGCTTTTTAAGGATTCGACATCATTGTCTTCATATGGAGTAATCATGGAAGCGGAACATCCGCACAACATAAGGAAAAGCAATAGAAACAATAATATATAGAAAACTTTCCTCATACTATCTCCTCTTCTTTAATATTTTTTATCCCATTGTATGAATCATTCAATTTTTTGATAAGCTGGTTTATCTGGCTGTCTGCAGATTTCTTTGTTGTTTTGGCTATATTCGTGATAATTCCAGTAACGGCAAGCGAATCTCGAAATTGAACAATATTTCCCTTTTCATGGAAATCAACTTCTTGTTTCCAATCGTCTCCATAATAACATCCATTATTAACAGATTCCTTAATTAATGCTTTCAGCTTTTCCCTTGTATTCTCATTATGCTCAATAGATTTTTCCAATGCCGTTTTCAAAAAAGGACTATTATTTTCAATTAGCATATCTAACAGTTGGGAGATATACGGAAACATAAATATATGCTTACGGTTGCTGCCGTCCTTATATCGGATTAGATCTCGGATTTCAAACGGATCTGTGAAATAATCCAGCACAACATCACTGGATTTTGCAATATTGCTTACCATGTGTTTGTCATAATGAACGTCAAAATCCGGGCATGCGCAGGACAAATAATGTGCTTTATAATATAATTCAGGGATTTCCCTTGCCCTCAATTTTTCCAGCATAGATAAATCATTGTGGTCTGCTGCCAACGAGATAATATACATTCTCAACTGATCCTCTGTTGCAAGCTTATATTGTAAATCATCCATATCAGGCTTGCGTATTAAAACACCATTATCACGCTCCTCAAATTTAATACGCTGAATATTCGTTCCCGCCCCAAATGTCATAACATAATCCGTATCTTTTCGGCTGTCAAACCATATGTAATTTTTGTTTATCAAAAATTTTAAGAAGTCATAATTGCCAAACATGATTGCATAATCCAGTACAGTTTTTCCATATTCATCTGAATTAAAAATAGGCTTGTCTTTCTCCTCAATGTAGGCAATCCATTCAGACTTGTTATGTGATTGGGCAATGGTGTAATTTGTCATTCTATTGTTTATAGGTTCGCCACATTCCCCGGCACTTAATATCTGTTCAAAAGAAACATAAAGCAATTTTGAAAAGATTGGTAAATCATCAATTTGAATTGCCTTTCCACCATTTTTTATTTGGGATAAACGGTTTGCCATGTTTTGTATAGCTTCTCTAGTGGGTTCATCTCCATCACGTGTTTGAAGATATGCCCTACAAAACTGCCGTGCAGATTCAAATTCTCGTTCAATTAATCCCGAAATATAATCTCCTATTTTCTTATTATTAATTTGATAAGACATTTCTATCACTCCTTCCAAAAATATCATACCGCATTTTCTTAACAAAGTATATCTCGTATTTGTATACACAAAAAAGCATATATAATTTGCAAACAACAAATAATATATGCTTTTTGAATATACTGACTTATCCCCTATATCACGCAGCTTTATTCTCAACCCATTGCTTAAAATACGTCCACGATTCTGCTATTAAATATATTCTTTTGTATAAGCTTCTATATCTAAAAGAAGAAGAATAGCAGCAATCATATCACTTAATCTGTCAGAATAGTGTTAGCATATAATTAGCACAAATTAAAATGAGACATTCCTCACAACCTTTGTTATAATAACCTTAAGGAGGA
>CANRLR010000012.1 GCA_947631505.1 uncultured Lachnospiraceae bacterium
TGATCCTCGATAGCTCAATGGTAGAGCACTCGGCTGTTAACCGAGTTGTTGTAGGTTCGAGCCCTACTCGGGGAGCTCATGTTAAAATCCGTAGATAGAGATATTTACGGATTTTTATTTTACTGTATAGGAAAGTCCGGCATTTGCGGAGCTGGAGCGTCGGTCTTTCACGACGCTTTTTTTTGAATGAATTAAAGTTAAAAGGGGGAAAGTTAGCCACACGAACAAAAAATGCGTTTGTGATGAGCAACAAAGGAGAAAAAGTAAGAAAGGTAAAATTTTCTCATGGTTTGAGCCATGCAAAGAAAAAACATAATAAGGGAGGTTCATAATGGCGATATTATTTGATAAGGAAAGAAGTAAATATATTGAAATACAGTTATTTTCCCTTGCTGATCCAGAATGGCTGACATATAAGTTGTATGGAGGGAGATTTTGTAATAATAAAAAATTTGAACTGTTTAGGCTGGATAATGAAGAATTATTTTTTCATAATGCATATTATGAGAAAGAAGTGGAAGATCTTCTTAATAATTTAAGTAGTATAAAAAAATACATCATTATACTTTTACACCTGTAGATGAAGGAGAATTTCGGCTTATTGCTGATTATAAAGATCGTAGTGTATCTATTAAGTTTTCCTTTCGTGTGCTTGATCATATCAACTCAGTCGATATGAAAGACAAGGTATTTCATATAGTAACGACAGAGTCTTTACTATATGATTTCTTGGAAGAGTTAGAAAAAGATTATCTTGCTATAGATTGGGCTGAAGAATAAATATATCTACATAAAATAATACATCATTTAATTGTAACACATAAAAAGTAGCGCAGAAAAGGAGAATAATAATGAAAATAATGGAAGATTTTGATGAATATTATAATAATAATCCACTTGCACAAAAACGGATGAGAGATTTAATTTGCTGATAGATTCTGCTATCGTGAGGCGCTGGTATTGGAATAAAGGTTTTTTCTATAATGTGGGCATAGATATAGAAATTCCTGATGATGTAGATTATGGATTTTATGATATTATGGGAAGACAGTATGTAGATGAGTATGAAAATACGATAGAAAGGGTGCCTGAGTTAGTAGGTGTATATGGAGCAAAGACTGGTCAAGGCATTGCGTATGAGATGAATTATGAACTCATTGCATCTGGAATTATATAAATTGTATACTATTCATGGTCTATTGAAAAAATCAATCTTTTGATGGAAGAAAAGATAAAAAAGACTGGATAGAAGAAAAAGTGCAAAGGATGGAACCGTGGAAGAAATTGGAATTAAGGAGGAATAAACAAATATGCAGTTAGATATAAATAACAATCCCTTATCAAAACGAGCAGAAAGAAGATATGCTTCTTTTTCAAAAAAACAAAAGAGACAGATTGAAATGCTAAATAATATGTCATGGAAAGATTATAGACTTAATATAATAAAGAGAACAAGGATTATACCTAAAAAAGGGGATGTTTTTTTGGTTTCGCCCGATAACAATTGTTATTTTTGGGGTGTGGTTGTTCAGGAAAAAGTTTATCATATGGAAAATGAAAGCTTTTGGCTTGTATTCATTTTAAAAGATAAAGTGAGGAACATACCAACTAATATACCTGAATTAGACATAGAAAATTTACTAATTGAGCCTGCAATGGTAGGGAAAATGTTTTGGACTAGTGGTGTATTTTTTAATGTTGGGAAAATAGCGATTCCATCCGGGTTGGATTATGGATTTTATAGAATTGGGAAGGGGTATGTTGATGAATATGGGAGAACTCTTGAACGAGAACCTAAATTGTTGGGAACATATGGAGTTTCTACAAAAGATGGACTAGCATATGAGATTCATTATGAATTAATTGCTAATAATATGTATTTGGACTAAAAATGCTTTCTTTTATTTTAATAGATGTCGTAGCCCTCCGGTCAGATTTTATTTTCAAAATAAAATCTGACCGGAGGGTTTTTATGTTTGATTGCTCTGAGCCTTCCGGCATACAGGAAGCTGGGAGAAAGGTGGTAAGTCTAACAGTGCGGTGCACAATTATTCAACGGCAAAGTACGCAAAAGGATTTAAGGACTATTTAATAAATTCATGCTAGAATAAAATCATAATATAGGAAAGGGGAGAAAAAAATGTATCTTAACATACTGAAAAAAGACCTAAAACGCAAGAAGACCATGAATGTGATATTGCTGCTGTTTATCACTCTGGCTGCAATGTTCGTTTCAAGTGGTTTTAACAACGTATTTACGGTGCTGAACGGCACGGACTATTATCTTGACAAAGCGGAAATAGGAGATTTTGCGTTTATTACAATGGGCGACAACGCCACGGGAAACGCCGCGCCCGTGCTTGACAACGCCCCATGCGTAAAAAGCTATAAGATCGAAAGCTGTATTTACGGTTCGCAGGAAAGCGTAAAAAAAGCTGACGGAACAGACGCAGAAACCAAGAACATCACACTGTTTCAATCCATATCGGACGCAAAGCTGAAATTCTTTGATGTGAATAACGAGCCTGTCACAGAAGTAAAACAGGGCGAGATTTTTGTTACAGGCAAGTTCATTCAGAAAAACGGACTGGAAACCGGAGATTATATCCGCATTAAGCTTGGCGGCGTTCAGATGGATCTGAAGATCGCGGGCAAGGCAAAGGACGCTTTTTTAGGCTCAGATTTTATGGGCAACACAAGATTCTTGCTTAATCAGTCGGATTATGATGAGTTTTTGTCCGATGAAATGATAAAAGCACACTATCAGGGAGAGATTGCCTATATCGAAACCGATGATACAACAGCAACGCTGTCTGCTGTTACCGACATTCCCGGAATCGCCTTTTCGGGAGCAAGAAGCACCCTTAAGATGTGCTATGTAATGGATATGCTTGTGGCGATTATTGTGCTTATTTTAAGCGTATGCCTTATTGTCGTATCATTCGTTGTACTCCGCTTCTCGATCGGTTTTACCATCGCCGAGGAGTACAGAGAAATCGGCGTTATGAAGGCAATAGGACTTAGAAACCGCAAAATCAGGGGACTTTACATAGTAAAATATCTGATTCTTTCGGTAATCGGCGGCGTTATCGGCTTTTTCGCAAGTATTCCCTTCGGAAATATGCTGCTTATGTCGGTGAGCGAAAATATGGTATTGGGCAACAACGCGGGTCTGCTGATTAATGTCATAAGCGCAATCGGCACAATCACCATAATTCTTCTCTTCGCTTACGGCTGTACGCGAAAGGTCAAAAGGCTTACTCCCATTGACGCGATCCGCTCGGGGCAGACGGGCGAGCGCTTCGGCAAAAAGAGTATTCTGCGCCTCGGAAAGACAAACGCAAGGCCCTCGCTTTATATGGCGTTAAATGATATTTTAAGCTCACCGAAACGCTTTTTGACGGTTATTATTTCATTTTTTATCTGCACGCTTTTTGTCCTTATGCTGGTGAATACGACCGCTACAATGAAAAGTCCCAATCTGATCACCACCTTCGGTACCGAAAGCGACCTTTACATAACTGACATTGACAGCGCTATGGAGCTTATGAACACAAGTGACAAAAAAGGAGTGGAAAAGGAATTAAAGCGTATTGCCGATGAAATTTCGGCGGAGGATATGCCGTGTAATGTCGGTGTTGATATTCAGTATAAATACAAGGTTTCCTCCAAAGGCAGCGACTTCTCTTTAAGCTGTGCACAGAGCGTAAATATCGGCGCGGGCGAGTACGAATATTTTGAGGGCACACCGCCTCAGAGCAAAAATGAGATTGCAGTCACCCCGCAGGTTTCCGAAATGCTGGACGCAAAAATCGGTGACACGGTGACGATTGATTTCGGCACGGAAAAAATCGATTGCATTGTGACGGCATATTTCCATTCAATGAATAATATAGGCGAGATTATAAGACTCAGCGATGAAGCGCCCACCGATATGAGCTTTGTTTCGAGTATGAGACAGCATCAGGTCGATTTCACCGATGGTCCGTCCGAACAGGAGATTGAAAGCCGCAAGGAAAAGATCAAGGCGCTTTACAATAATTCCGACGTTATGGATACAACCGAATACTGTATCGACTGCGTATCGGTCGTTCCCACTATGGAGGCTGTTCAGTTCCTGCTTTTGGCAATAACCGTAATTGTGGTAATTCTAGTGACAATTCTGGTGGAACGCTCCTTCATTTCCGACGAGAACAGTCAGGTCGCAATCCTCAAGGCTATCGGTTTCAGAAACAGTACAATAATCAGCTGGCACACAACGCGATTCGGTATAGCCGCATTTGCGGCGGCAATTTTAGCGGCAATAGCCTCTATTCCCATGACAAAGCTTTGCATTACCCCTGTTTTCGGAATGATGGGTGCAAGAGATATTGATTTCAATATTGACCCTGTGCAGATATTCCTGCTTTACCCTGCGGTTATTTTTGCCGTAACCATAATCACGGCGTGGATAACTTCGCTTTACACAAAAACAATCAAGACTTCGGAAGCTACTAATATCGAATAATCAAATAAAGGAGAATAATTATGAGTACAGTATTAATCGTAAAAGACTTGTGTAAGACATATATCGCGAACAAGCGTCAGAACAACGTCCTTAAAAACGTGAATTTTTCTGTGGAGGATGGCCAGATGGTTGCCATAATGGGACCGTCCGGCTCGGGAAAATCCACGCTGCTCTACTCCGTTTCAGGTATGGACAGCATTACTGCAGGCGAGGTTCGCTTCTGCGGAAAGGATATTGCAAAAATGGGCGAAAAGGAGCTTGCGGATCTAAGGCTTAATGAAATGGGGTTTATTTTCCAGCAGATGTATATGCTGAAAAATCTCACTGTTCTGGATAACATTATTCTTCCGGCGTGCCAGTCGGATAAAATCTCTGAGAGCCGCAAGGAAACGGTTTCACGCGGACAAGGGCTGATGAGGAAGCTCGGTATTATCGACATTGCCGACAACGACATAAACGAGATTTCGGGTGGTCAGCTCCAGCGCGCCTGCATCTGCCGCAGTATGATAAACAAGCCTAAGATCATTTTTGCAGACGAGCCGACAGGTGCGCTCAACCGCACCTCCTCCGAAGAGGTTATGGACGAACTCGCAAAGCTTAATGCGGAGGGCACAACAATAATGCTTGTCACTCACGACGCAAAAGTTGCGGCAAAATGCACAAAAGTTCTATTTATAGTTGACGGGAACATAAAAGGAGAGTATAGTTTAGACAAGTACACCTCTCCTTCACAGCTGAGAGATCGCGAAAGGATGCTGAATAACTGGCTGATGGAGATGGGCTGGTGATTTTGTATAATTTTGAGAAGCCTATGACCGATATACTGATTATTGAAGATAACAAAGAATTAGCGGCGCTGCTGTGTGATTTTCTGCGTGCGGGAAATTACACAGTATCCGTCGCTGACACGGGAGAAAAAGCCTTGCTGCTGTATGAAAAATACGGCGCAAGGCTTGTTGTGCTTGATATCATGCTGCCCGATATTGATGGCTTTGCGATCTGCTCTAAGATCCGTGAGGAGAGCAATACGCCTATCCTCATTGTCAGCGCGAGGACTGGCAAAGAGGACAAGCTGAACGGTCTGAATCTTGGTGCGGACGATTATATCGAAAAGCCATATGACATAGACATAATGCTTGCGAAAATCGGCGGGATTTTCAAACGGCGATATTCGCTTGACGAGCTTATCGAGGGCGATTTGTGCTTGAACAAGGTCACGCGCGGAGCGACGAAAAACGGCGTGCCGCTTGAACTTACCGCTAAGGAATTTGACTTGCTTGTACTGCTTATCGAAAATAAGAACAAGACGCTTACCAAGGATTATCTGTTCAAAAGGATATGGGGCAGTGACAGCTTTTCCGAGCAGCAAACGCTTACTGTACACATAAAATGGCTGCGGCAAAAAATCGAGGACGACCCGAAAAAGCCGCAGAAAATCCAAACAGTCTGGGGAGTGGGATATAAATTCGTATGAAAAGCTTTGACAGAATTTTTGCCGCGGTCATCACGTTGATTTTGCTGATTTTTGCTGTGGCGAATATGTTTCTTTTACGAGAAAATAATGATAAAGACCGTCCGTATCGCGTTGAAGTAAGCAGACTTGCGCGTGAAATCGAAGAAAACGGTTTTGAAAAAATTGATTTATCCGTATGCAGTTATGTTACTCATGTTGAACAATACGGCAGGGATTTTTACGACACCGAGAGCGATTACACGATTCGTGAAATCGGCGGCAAATTGTACAGATTTGATTACGCAGTTTCGCAGTCGGACAAATCCGGATTAATACTCGCGGTCAATCTGATTTTAGCGGCAATGGCGGCGGTTATTGTCACGATGATGATTTTCATTCGCCAAAACATTTTAGCGCCGTTTGATAAGCTCAAGGAGCTGCCTTTCGAGCTGTCAAAAGGAAATCTTACCGCGCCGATAAAGGAGAACAAAAGCCGTTTTTTCGGACCGTTTTTATGGGGGGTGAATCTGCTGCGGGAAAATCTGGAGCAGCAAAAATCCCGCGAGCTTTCATTGATAAGGGAGAAAAAGACTCTGCTTTTGTCGCTCTCGCACGATATAAAAACCCCGCTTTCCGCAATCAAATTGTACGCTAAAGCGCTGTCGAGGGGATTGTATCCCGAAAAGGAAAAGCAGCTTGAAATCGCCGATCATATCAATGAAAAAGCAGACGAAATCGAGAGATTTATATCGCAGATAATGACCGCTTCAACAAACAATTTTTTAGAGTTTGACGTTCAAAACGGCGAGTTTTATCTATCGGATCTGATGGCGGGAATTTCCTCGTATTACAAAGAAAAGCTGGCGTTTGTGCAAACGGACCTTTTCATTGAAAAATACGACGACTGCTTGCTCAGGGGCGATCTTGACCGCTCCGTTGAGGTGCTGCAGAATCTTCTTGAAAATGCAATGAAGTATGGCGATGGAGCTTGGGTGAAAATCACGTTTTCAGACGAGGAAAACTGCCGGCTGATTACCGTAAGCAACAGCGGCTCTGCGCTTTCGGAGAGCGAGCTTGCACATATTTTCGACAGCTTCTGGCGTGGCTCTAATGCGGGAAACAAAGCCGGCAGCGGGCTTGGTCTGTACATCTGCAGACAGCTTATGCGTAAAATGAACGGGGAAATTTTTGCGGAAAAAAGTGGCGATATTATGAGCGTTACAGCCGTTTTCGCACAGGTATAATCGTGCCGCTGACATCCTACATCTGATAAAATAGCAGATTCTCTTTTAAATCCTCTGTAATCTCACCGCCTGCTTTTACATATCTAGTATATACGCTGTTATACCGTTGCAATTTCTTTGCGGTGTCCGCTTCAAATTTGGAAATCAAAAACTGGTACATAGGATTTGTTTTTAATTCATTGCGCAACGCCTTTGCAAAAGGACAATAACGAACCAAAATACCCCTTGATACCTTATTCAGACGGAAGCTTCCCTTTGATTCAAATTTTATCCAGTTCACATAGTCTTTTATAAATACTTCCCGGTAATTATTTTGTACACGCATAAGTGCATTCTTGATTCTTTCTTTGGCATCTGCCGATAAATCATGATTTTTCCGGTAAAACTGCAGATAGGAACAATATTCTGCTGTCAAAGAATTATCACGGATATCATTCCAGTGGACACCTTGTAATCTCCGGCACATTTCCCATCGGAAATATCCTACCACTCCTAACATCAGGTCATCTACATCCAATGCTGTAAAAATGGGGAACATAAAACGTCCTGGTGTATCGCTCTTTGGTCCGGAAGTTTCCTGCCACATAATCACACGGGTTCCGGCATTTGGCATCAGGATAAAATCTGGTAGAACTTCTTTCATAATTCTTTCACAATTGATTCCTTTATCTGGATCTGAAAACAATATTTCACGATAAAATGCAGAATAGTCGATTTTTCTTATTTCATTCAAGGCATTTTCAAGTTTTTCCGATGTCACCAGCATTTTTTCTATGGCATTAATCAAATCATTTTTACATAGAATCGGACAGAATTTTGAAATATTGCCGTAAGTAATTTTGTTGACAGAAGGAAACATATTCTTTATCTCAAAATCAACTTTCATTTCCCTGTTGTGCTGATAGGAAGCAGCCTGCTCTGACGAGATTTTACCTTTTTTGCACAAATCGGCAAGATATGCAGGGAAGTCCATATCAAATTCATTTTTAGACGGAGACTTTTCTCCTCTGTAAATGCATTTAAGCCACTCATAAATTGTATAAATATGCTCAGAATGACAGATATCTAAATGAGCGGTCAACTCATAAAGGTCCTTCGCATGCTCCTCCCCAACGAATGATACATCCATAAATCCAAAATTTAAAAACATTTCCAAGATAGGTGTAAGGGTCTTTTCATCCTTTACTGCACGCATAAACACCTTATAATAAATATCATAAAAAACAGATGTCAATTTCTTCCTAAGAGCATAGATCTCATTATCGATAGACATCCTGTCCGGAAGGTCTCTATATTGTTCGATCATGTTATAGATGGATTCTATGTCCTCGTCATTGAAGCCTGCATATTCTAGTATATGCGCAATACAATCCTCTTCCATGATATCAATTTCTCTTCTGACAGTTTCGCTGTCACCGGCTCCATTTATACCCTGAGACGTATCACTGCTGTAATCATAATTTTTAAATTCAGCAAAACGTCTGTTAAGCATTCTTTTATTATACACATTCAATTTTTCAGCAACCTTTATAATTAAATGCATATCCTTAGTAATGGGGGCAATATCATATTTTTTGGCATAAGTTTTCACCGATAACTCAAAGAAAAGTTCTAAAAGGTCATTTGATGAATCACTAACTAAAATATCCTTGTTATAAGATAGATATGACTCGATTTCGCCGATTCCCAAAGTAAACCTTCGCATCTGTGCGGCGGCTTCCATAATAGCACCGACCGTAAGGCTGTCATCCTTTTCCATTAACTGCAGATATTCCTGCATATAGTTATTTATAATACTATTGCTATTGTTGATTTCCCATGATTCTGCTTTATGCTGCATCTTCAAAGAATTGAAATGCTCGATTCTTAAAAAATGCTGCTCTTCAATCTTATACTTGCCGCAAAATGTTTTATAATCATTATAAATGTTTTCCACAAATATATGGAACTGACGTGCCTTATTATACAAATCCGAGTAAAGGCATAACATTTGATGCCGCTGTTCCATGGATGCTTTTAAAAAAATGTTGCGGATTTTCTCCTGTCCTGTCAGCAGATTTTTTAAATCTTCGGAATTTTCACAAATAAATCCAGCCAGAACCGTATCTTCTCCCGCTATATAATCACACAAAAATATATCTTTTTCCAAAATTCCAATAATGGCATTTTTTTCCAATCTTACCTCGGAAAAGCCAAACTTCTGTAAAACACTGCCTTCCTGTATCAGATACCAGTATTTTACCTTGTCATTTTTTCTTGCTATGATCTGATTTTGTTTTGCATTAATTATCTCCATGTTATCCCTTCCACTGTCTCACTTTCTTATGTTATGTGTTCACGTTCTAGAATTACTTAAAGTATACCACGAATAAATAACAGATACAAACTTATTTTGTGTCTTTCAATGTTTTTGAAAAAACTGCTTGCAAAAAGAATAGAAGTATGGTAATATATTTTTTGTTGTCAGGTTAAAGGCCCCTTGGTCAAGCGGTTAAGACATCGCCCTTTCACGGCGGTAACACGGGTTCGATTCCCGTAGGGGTCATAGACTTTCATGGGAGAGCTGGTTCGGGAATCGAACCCGCGAAGTTTGTGAAACAAACTTCTATGCGAATCTTTGATTCGCTATATTCCCGTAGAGGTCATTCATTTTTATGAATAGAAGGTTCAGCAGTGGATTTGTGTTCATAAAAATAAAAAAGTTTCATATAATATAATATGGCGACTTAGCCAAGTGGTAAGGCATGGGACTGCAACTCCCTGATCATCGGTTCAAATCCGTTAGTCGCCTTAAAAAATCCTGTATGAGCATCATACAGGATTTTTCTTTGCTTTACGATTTTTTCGGCGGGATATGCGTTTGGATTTATACTCATTAATTTCTGAAGCTGCTGCTTCCTGACGTGCCCGTTGAAAATTGCGGATTGTTTCGTCTAATTGACGGTACCGTTTTTCGTCTGCATCTTCTTTTTCACGAAATAAAAAATCCAGCTCTTTGTTGACATGTTCAGAAACATTATTTGCAATGTCTGTTGTAAGTTCATCTGAATTATCCCGGATGGCATCCGTGACAATGCGGCCAAGAATCTGTTTGAATTGAACCATTTTCAAATTGTCTTCGGCTTCTCCGGCAACATTTACAACAGATGTTTCCGCAGCAGAAGAATCGACCGGATAGGGAATTACCTGATGATGGGATATAGAGCCCTCTTTATGCGATGAAGGACTCTTGTCAGACGGATTACATTTATCATGAATATCTTTTAGGGAAAGTCCCTCTTCTTTCCATCGGATAATTTGATGAAAAAGTTCCATCTCCTTTTTTCCGTAAATTCGGTGTCCCATCTTGTTGCGGGGGATTTTGAGGCCAAGCTCTTCTTCCCAATAGCGGAGAACATGAGATTCTACATGAAGCTCCTTTGCTGCATCTGAAATTATGTAATACGGCTTGTCCATATTAGAGTTCCCTGTTGTTGTAATTGTTTTCATTCCATTAAGCACCTCCTAAAGCTTGTTTCTTCTATTATAGCATGAGAAAAATAGCGAAATATAGGATATGCCTGTTCGGGGAATAATTCGTGTTACAAAAAACAAGAGGAACTGACAAAAAATACCTGTCTAATTTTCTTTTACATATTCAAGATTCGCAAATTTAGTATATTGTGCGAGCCATTTAAGTTCAACGGTACAGGTAGGACCGTTACGCTGTTTGCCAATAATTACTTCGGTAATCCCTTTTTTAGTGGATGCATCTTTTGTATAATACTCATCCCGGTATAAGAACATGACGACATCCGCATCCTGTTCGATCGCACCGGATTCGCGTAAGTCTGATAGAATAGGGCGCTTGTCCTCACGCTTTTCTACTTCACGGCTGAGCTGTGAGAGAGCAATGACCGGACAATTTACTTCACGGGCAAGTGCTTTCAGGGAACGGGATATATCGGATATTTCCTGTTGGCGTGAAATGTTTTTGTTGCCGCTGTTGCCGGACATCAATTGCAAATAGTCAATTATAATAAGTCCAAGTCCTCGTTCCATTTTTAACTTTCGGCATTTACTGCGAAGCTCATGAATGGAAATACCGGGAGTATCATCAATGACGAGTGAGGATTCTCCGAGAATAATGGAACTTTCAGTGATTTTTGCCCATTCGTCATCTTCCAGTGTACCCGTGCGGATGTGCTGGGAATCGACCTTTGAGTTCATAGAAATGAGGCGTTTGGCTAATTGAACCTTAGACATTTCCAAACTGAAAATAGCGGTGGGAACATGATTATTCATAGCCACGTATTCAGCTATATTTAAGGCAAAAGCAGTCTTACCCATAGAAGGTCTGGCAGCAATCAAAATAAGGTCAGAAGGCTGTAATCCTGCGGTCCTGTAGTCAAGGTCACGAAACCCGGTAGAGAGACCAGTGACAGAACCGGTACTCATAGCGGCACTTTGAATATTTTCCAGTGTTTCTAAGGCAACTTCGTTAATCGGTGTAAAATCTTCTGAAGTAGTGCGGCTGTTTACAATTTGAAATACTTCCCGCTCCGTATCCTCCAGCAATTCATTAATATCGGAAGAATCCTGATATCCCCGGTTCGTGATATCCTCTGTTATACGGATCAGCCGACGTAATAAAGCCTTCTGTGCCACAATATCTGCATAGTATTTTACATTGGCAGAGGTAGGGACAGAGGATATAATATTGCTTATAAATTCAATACTGCTGATTTCCTCAGAAACCTTACGCTCTTTCAGTTTTTCGGTAAGAGTAATAAGGTCAACAGCACTGCCGGATTGATAGAGAGAATTAATGGCAGAAAATAATACTTTATATCTTGGATTATAAAAATCATCTTCGTTCAATTTTTCAGAAGCAACCAGAATTGCTTCCTGATCCATCAGCATAGAACCAATAACAGACTGTTCTGCTTCCTGATTGCTAGGCATAATTCTTTTGATGGTTTCGTCCATGATTATTTCCCTTTCACGATTACTTTCAGCTCGGCAGTAACTTTAGGATGCAAACGAATAGGAACCATGTAAGTGCCGACATTTTTAATCGGCTCCTGCAGCTGCATTTTCTTTTTGTCCAAGTCATAGTTCAATTGTTCCTTTGCAGCGGAAGCGATTTCCTTCGTAGAGACCGAACCGAATACCCTGCCGTCCTGTCCGACTTTAATAGAAATTTCAACCGATTTTTCAGATAACTCCTTTGAAAATTTTTCAGCGGCAGCAAGATTTTCCGCAGCTACCTTTTCATCATTTTTTTGACGGAGTTTTAAATCGTTCAAGTTTTTAGATGTTGCTTCCAAACCGAGATTTTTCTTTAAAATAACATTTCTTGCATAACCGTCACTTACATTTACGATTTCATTCTTTTTGCCAATTGACTTGACATCTTCTAATAAAATTACCTTCATTCTATGTCACCTTCTTCTTTCATTTTCTGTAATATTTCTTTTACAATATTTGTTGCCTCTTCAAGAGAGCAGTCAGCTAATTGGGCACCCGCACTGCTGATATGACCGCCGCCACCAAGCTTTTCCATGACGACCTGTACATTTAACTCGTCAATCGAACGGGCACTGATATAAATTTTACCTTCATAAGCAGTTAAGATAAAGGTAGCTTTAATTCCATTAATATCTAGTAAATCATCAGCAATTTTGGCACCCACAATGGTAGGTGAAATACAATTATCCGCATTACATGGTGCAATTGCATAGGAATTCATGAAAATCTCCATATTCTGTATTGCTTCTGCACGAACCTTATATTCTGCGATATCCGAGCGGAACATTTTACGGATGCGGAGAATATCTGCTCCGGAACGCCGGAGGTAGGCAACTGCTTCAAAGGTACGTACACCCGGTTTGTTCATAAAATTGTTCGTGTCAACCATAATACCTGAGTAAAGGGCATCTGCCTCCACTGCCTTGAGCCGGATTTCTTCGCCGGCATACTGTAAGATTTCTGCAACCATTTCACAGGAGGAAGAGGCGAAGGATTCAATATAGGAAAGTGCCGGATTGTCAAAGGACTCTCCTGTCTGCCGATGATGGTCAATTACAACAAGGGTAGAAACCAGTTTTAAAAGTTCAGGAGCATCGGTATAGGATGGTCGGTTTACGTCTACGACAATAAGGAGTACCCCGGTTCCATTTCCAATAAACTCTTTTGCTTCCTCTCCGGTAATAAATAAATTCTCTGGATAATCTTTATTACCCTTGAACAAACCTAAAAGTGGGGCAAGAGACGAAGTTACTTCATTCACAATGATACGGGTTGGTTTGCCGAGAGTCTGGGCAATGCGATTGATACCAATCGCACTTCCTATGGCATCTACATCCGGGAGTTTATGCCCCATAATTACTACTTTGTCGGCAGCTTCAATGGATTCCCGAAGTGCATGTGCCTTGACCCGGGTCTTGACACGGGTATTTTTCTCTTGCTGAATACTTTTGCCGCCATAGTATAAAATATTGTCTTTCGATTTTACAACAACCTGATCGCCGCCGCGTGCGAGGGCCAGATCAATGGCACTGCGGGCATATTCCTGACGTTTGCGGAAAGTATCTGCCTGAATACCGATTCCCATACTAATGGTAACACTTTTGTCTTCGGCAACATTGACATTGCGGACTTCATCTAAAAGCGAAAATTTGTCTGCCTGTAATTGTGACAAATATTTATGCTGGAAGAGAACAATATACTTGTCCTTTTCCAGTTTTCTTGTAACAGCATCAATGCGCAGCATATATTTATTGATTTTACGGTCGATCAGTGCCGCCAATAGAGCACGGCGGACATCATCCACCATAGCCAGTGATTCTTCATAATTGTCAATATAGAGGAGAGCGATATCCAAACGCTGGTCATAGTTCTCACGAATATAGTGGACAATTTCCGTTTCGTCATAGATAAATACGGCATACAGAATATCTCCAATGCCGATTTCACCTGCATTTTCCTTCATACGCTCCGGTGCATCTTCCAATTCTACCCGCTGAATCACTGCTTTATAAAAGGAATCATTCCGATTAAAATGCACTTCTCCATTTTTCTCTGCCGTTTCAGGAAAATAGTCATTGGTGAGTGCAGAAATGGCATCCGTTATTGCATACTTTTTCTTCAGACCTGCCGCAAAGGTAGAGTGAAACTTCCGGTTTTCCCAAATACAACGGCCATCAGGACCAAGAATAGCAATGGGCAGTTCCAAATCACCGGCAACCTTATTGACTGTCACATGAAAACGCATAGAGTAATCTACCAGATCATGTAAAAGAGCACTTCGTTTAAAATAAAACAAAAGAACGGCTATGATCAGGTAGACAACTACATAAATTGACATTATAATGCCGGCTTTTAAATTGACAAAATAGATTTGTATATTCATAATAATTAAGAGAACGGCTAATAATAGCGGCCATCGAAGATAGGACCGTAAGGTTCCCTTAATCTTGTTATTTGTCAAGGTCAGCACCTCCTAGTTTCTTTCATTTATAAAATTACCCTAAAAAAATAGAATGATTTTCAAGAATACTATCTATTATACCATGTAATGGCAGGGATGACAAATTATTTGTTTTTATCGGTATTAAGATAGTTTTTGTTAGATATTTCTGTTATAATAGAATATAAGTCAGAAAATATGTATAAGGAGGTATTTTTATGAGGGAAAAAAACAGGTAGCTGTTATGTTAGTCATCGTACTGGCACTAACTGTCATTCCGTGGCAGCGGGGAGCAACGGTCTATGCTGGCAGTTATGAAGACGCTCTGGTGGTAAATTATGATTTATCTTCATCAGCCGGTCTATCCGGTTCGACGAATGTGTCCTTTGTGAAATCTGCAGAAATGGATGCGACAGTGGCACAATTTAAGGGAACAGGAAACAATACAAGTTATCTTAAACTGCCGAACACCGCATTCAGTTCAGTAAGTGCAGCGACAGGACTTACGATTTCTCTTTGGTTTAATGCCGATGCAAAGGCAGGAGAGTGGTCAAGGCTGTTTGATTTTGGGTATTCTGAGTTTGGTCAGAATATGCCATTTATGTTTCTGACACCAGATATGCATTTTTCCTATAATTCAACTAACGGTGCTTGGATGGGAGGAACGGAAAAAGTATGTGACTTTACAGGAAATACGGTGCCGGAACGGGGAACATGGAATCATGTAGTAGTGACGTTATCTGCGACTGAAATTCATCTCTATCTGAACGGAAATCTGATTGGGGAAGCAGAGAACGATAACGGCTTGATTCTAAATAATTTAAAGCAATTTAACAGTGTTGATTTGGGACGTTCTAAGTTTCAGGCAGATCCGGACTATATTGGTTATATGAAGGATGTTTCTATTTATAAAACAGCCTTGACAGCGGAGGATGTGGTGAATCTGTATCAGTCGAATGGCGGTACGGGTGCTATCAGTACCCCATCTCCTTGGGAGGCACATGATATGAAGGCAGATGATAACAGTGACGCATCCATACAGTTTCCGTCAGCACCGACAGCTTATACAAATGATTATAATAAAAGGCAGAATGTACATGATCCGAGCTTGCTGAAAGGGGATGATGGATACTATTATATGTATTCAACCGGTTTGATACCGAACAATAAGGATGTCGAAATCAGGCGTTCCCAAGATATGATTGAATGGGAGTATGTGGGCGTCGCCAAACTGATTCCGGCAAATAGCGAGGTGTCATCTTATCTCAGCTCGAATATATGGGCGCCGGAAGTTATAAAATATGGAAACGAATACCGGATGTACTATTCCTGTTCCGGTGTGTCCGGCGGCAATTCCTGTATTGCATTGGCAACCTCGGATAGTCCGAAGGGACCGTTTACACATAAAGGAATTGTTGTGACTTCCACTACCGATTCGTGGACAAAAGGCGGGGTAAATGCGATTGATGCTAATATCATCAGTGATACGGAACAGAATATGTATATGGTCTGGGGATCTTTCTTCGGGGGAATTAAGATTGCTCCGATGGATGCTGCGACCGGATATTTAAAATCGAAAACGGATGGTACGATTATTGCCAAGCGCTCCCTTGCCTTTGATAATGGAGCCTGTGAGGGACCATTTGTCTTTTATAATGCCGATACAGGGTATTACTATTTGGTAGTTTCCTACGGAAATCTTACGAATGAAGACAGAGGCGGCGGGGGATACAGCATGCGTGTGGGCCGTAGTAAAACGATTACAGGACCTTATCTTGATTATAATGGAAAAGATATGACAGATACATCAACGGAGGATGCTAAAGTCGGATATAAGCTGGCAACGAACTATAAATTTAAGGATGGTTCCGGCTGGATGTGTATCGGTGGTAATTCCGTGTATCAGGAGGATGGAAAATTTTACTGTGTGGCACATGCAAGGGTAAATGGAGACTCAAACGCCATTTATGTGAATATCCGTCAGATGTTCTGGACAGAAGACGGCTGGCCTCTTTGTAATCCATCGCTGTATGCAGGGGAAACGGAGCAGAAAGTTCCGGTACAGTACGTTCCGGGAAAATATGAGAGAATTGAATTCGCCTATACAAAAGAAACTTCTGCTGTAACGTCAAAGACAATGCAGCTGTATCCAAACTATACGGCTTCTGTTAATAATACAAGTGGTACATGGACATATTCCGGAGAAAATATGATTACGGTAACCCTTGGTGAGGTAACTGAAAAATACAAGATCGTGCCTTCTTGGGATTGGGAGAAGAATCAGGCAACATATACGATTATGGGAATTAATACAGAGAATGGCCTTCAGAGGTGGGGCAAGAAAGTTGCATACTATGACTGGACGGGCGAGCAGCAGCCGACGGAAGAACCGACGAAGAAGCCGGATGCCCCGACGGCAGAACCGACAAAGGAACCGGATGCCCCGACAGCAGAACCGACGAAGAAGCCGGATGCCCCGACAGAAGGACCGACGAAGGAACCGGATGCCCCGACAGAAGGACCGACGAAGGAACCGGATGCTCCGACGGAAGAGCCAACAAAGGAACCGGATGCCCCGACAGCAGAACCGACAAAGGAACCGGATGCCCCGACAGAAGGACCGACGAAGGAACCGGATGCTCCGACGGAAGGACCGACAAAAAAACCGGATGCTCCGACAGAAGGACCGACAAAAGACCCGTCACCAACAGGTAATCCATCCGTGATAAAAGGTACTGTGAGCTTGGCAAAGGCGAGTCAAAGTATTACGAAAGCGAATACGGATAAAGGAGACCCGAAGGGTTCCGTTTTTGCGACGCTGCGTTTAAAGGGAAAAGGAAGTAAAAAGGCGGTTAAGCTGTCATGGACAAAAGTAAAAGGCGCCAATGGTTATATTATATATGGTTCTGCCTGTGGCAGGAAAATGAAAGAAATTGCCAAAGTATCTGCTTCACAAAAAAACTATACAGTTAAGAAGTTAAAGCGCGGAAAATATTATAAATATGTGGTAGCCGCTTATAAAGAAATCGGCGGAGAAATAAGAGTTTCTACCCAGTCAAAATCCGTTCATGTATGTACCAGTGGCGGGAAAGTGGCGAACCCTGTTAAGGTATCCGCAAAGAAGTCTTTGACAGTGAAGAAGGGAAAGACCAAGAAATTAAGTGCAAAAATGAAACCAAAGAAAAAGATTAAAGTTCATATTGCTAAATTCCGTTATGAATCCAGTAATACGAAAATTGCAACGGTGAATAAAAAAGGAAAGCTAAAAGCAAAGAAAAAGGGAAGATGTATTGTATATATATATGCACAAAATGGTTTGTATGCCAAAACAAAAATTAAAGTAAAATAAATGGTTTAGAGGAGGGTTCGTATGGCAAAAAGACTTAAACAATTGCTCCGTTATTATCAAGAACTGGTAAATCAGTCGTTTTCCCCGGAAGAAATGACTCATTATCGGGATGAACTGTTGATACAAATACAGTTTTTTCAACATGAGCGGTTGATTCACTTGATTGTGACCGTTTTATTTGCCTTGCTGACGGTGCTCACATTATTTGCTGCACTGTTTCTTGAGAAACTCATCCTGCTTGTATTGTTTTTACTATTTTTTGTTCTGCTTGTTCCGTATATCCAACATTATTATGTTCTGGAAAACGGAGTGCAGAAATTGTATGAATACTACGACCGTTTGAATTAAAAAAGAGGCTGCCGCATCTGCGGCAGCCTCTTGGGATTATGCAATTAGTCCAATGTGTATGGCATCAATGCAACATGACGGGCACGTTTAATTGCTACCGTAAGAGCTCTCTGATGTTTTGCACATGTACCGGTGATTCTTCTAGGAAGAATTTTACCTCTTTCAGACATATATCTTTTTAATTTTGCTACGTCTTTGTAATCAATAAAATCATGCTCTTTATCCGAACAGAATGCACATACTTTTTTTCTTCTGCGAGGACCTCTTCTTCTTGCAGGAGAGTTTCCTCCTTCTTTATTATAAGCCATCTTTAAACCTCCTTATAAAATTCTGACTGCAATGGATTTAGTTAAATGGTAATCCATCTTCAATACCGTCTGGAATGTTCATAAAGTCATCATTTGCTGCCGCATTTGGTTGTGGAGCTCCACCACCAAAGCTGTTCTGGCTGGCAGCATTTGCATCTGCCGTACTCTTTCTCTCAGCAAATTCAACCTCTTCTGCGATAATCTGAACACTGTAAACTTTTTCGCCATTTTTGTTGGTGTAGTTATCATTTTGGATACGTCCGCTTAATAAAATACGGGAACCCTGTTTGAAATACCGTTCCACAAATTCAGCCTGACGGCCGAATGCAGTACAGTTGAAAAAGTCTGTGTCGGTATCGCCCTGACGGCTGAAACGACGGTTCACTGCTACACTAAACCGGGCAATCGCCAATGAGTTCTCACCCTGAGAGTAACGAATCTCAGGATCACGGGTAAGATTACCCATTAATATTACCTTATTCATAGGAACAAAACCTCCTTCTTATGCCTCTTGTTTTACGCATAAGTATCTGAGCACGTTGTCCATAATGCGAAGTCGCTGTTCCAATTCGCCCGGAGTATCAGACTCGGAATCGAACTGAATAAAGTAGTAAAAGCCTTCACCCATCTTCTGAATTTCATAAGCAAGCTTTTTCTTGCCCCATTCATCGACGTTTGTAACTGTTCCGCCCAAAGCTGTAATATATTCTTTTGCTTTTTCGACGGTGGCATTTCTTACTTCGTCTTCAACTTTTGCACTAACAACTAAAGCTAATTCATACTTATTCATAGTTGCTTGCACCTCCTTTTGGTCTCTGGCTCTCTTATTATAGAAAGAGAACAAGGAATTATGATTTTTACATCACGGAATATCATTGTACCATAGGAGGGGAAGAAAAGCAAGAAAAATCTTCTAAGGTTCAATAAATCCCTTAAATCCTTTCTCTACTGTTTTGCGGGGAAGCATTACTTGTCTGCTGCAGCCAAGACACTTCAAGCGAAAGTCCATGCCAACCCGAAGGATTTCCCATGAATTTTCTCCACAGGGATGGGGTTTCTTCATTTTAATAATCTGTCCTACGGAAAAGTCCATATCAACACACCTTTCTTATAGTTGGGAGAGCGTCGGATTTTCACGACGCTTTTTAAATCTTATTCTTGCGATTCATGGCAATTTGAATTACAATGATTATAACACAATTTTAAGGAGGATGCGACATGGATTTAATTTGGAAGGACAGAAAGAGAACTTTATTTGGATTGCCATGGTCTTTTACGAAATATGAGTTAGAGAGCGAGCGGTTATTTGTAAAAACCGGATTCTTTACCCAAAAGGAAGATGAGGTAAGATTATATCGTATTATGGATATTGGCTTGACGAGGACTTTGGGACAGCGTATTTTTGGCGTGGGAACGATTCATTGTTCTTCTGCGGATAAAACAATGGGGGATTTTGATATCAAAAGCGTGAAAAATCCAGCAGAAGTCAAAGAAAAATTGTCCCAGCTGGTAGAGGAACAACGAGAGAAGAAACGTGTTACCAACCGGGAGTATATGTTTGACAGTGATGATATGGATAATGACGAGCAGCTGTAGGATTTTAAATTGTGCGGTTTCGCGTAAACACAATCGAAATGGGGATGAAAATGAAAAAATTATTAGTAATTACAATGGTGTTTGCTTTGGGGATAACAATGGCAGGTACATTACCTGTGGTGGAGGCAGCAGCAAGAGTGACAATAGCTTCTATGGATTATTCCTATTCAGGAACATCGGATGCAGAAATGCAGAATGGAGCGGTAACGACGGATTTGAATAAGAGCAAATACGGAAGCAAAAAGAAGGGGTATGCGTTCACAAAGGGGAATGCCCGGATTTATGCTTCGGTTGACGGGAAAAGCCTTCGGAAGCTGGAGTGGTCAGCAGAGAATAAGGCAGTGGCAAAGGTTTATTCCATGAATGGCACAAAAGAGGCAAGTCCGGTTATGACGGCCGGTAATAAAGATATCTCGAATAAATGGACAAAAGGTACGAAGCCGTATTTTGAGATTCAATTATCCACAAAGGGATATAAAAATGTTTACTTTTCTGCCTATGTGGCGGCAACGAAAAAGGGACCAAGAGATTATGCCCTTTCTTATGCGGTAGGAAATAGTACATCGTTTAAGGCACTATCCGGTCAGTCGGCAAAAATTTCCCTATCTGATAATAAGAAATTTACGAAAATCAGTGGTATTTTACCATCGGCAGCAGATAATCAGACCTTGGTGAAAGTCAGGGTAGAGATTACATCTATGAGAACGGTTTCCACAAAGGATGCCGGTGTGTACTTATATACAAATCCTGCCAAAGGAGAGGCTGCGATAAACCATATTACAATAACAGGAGATAAAGTGAGCGGTTCGTCAACAGGAAGTACCGCCAAGAACAGTTCTTCCAACAAGAAAGTATCTGCTTCATCATCAAAGAAAAAGCTGACAAAACTTAAACTGAATAAGAAAAAACTGACCTTGAAAAAAGGGAAAACATATAAGCTGAAAGTGACCTATAAGCCAAATAAAAAGAGCATTGTAAAAGCAGCGAAGAAAAAGATAAAATGGATAAGTTCAAATAAGAAGGTTGCCACAGTTTCAAAATCCGGGAAAATAAAAGCCAAAAGGGCAGGAAAGGCAACCATTACGGTTCAATATTCTAAAAAGATAAAATCGACATGTAAAGTAACCGTTCGAAAAGCCTCATGAGGATCCTGTCCGGCACAATAGAACTATTTGCTAAGGGAAAGAAGTGGCGTAAATACGCCACTTCTTTAATCTTATAGGAAAGACCGACGCTTTTCTAATGATAAAGCCCGGAAACCGTCGGATATAGTTTTTTAAAGTATTCATACTTCTTTTCGTATTTTGCCACCAGATCCGGCTCAGGAGATTCTGTTTTTACAATCTTAACAATCTGTTCTGTAGCAGCCTGAACGGATGGATATTCTCCACAGGCGACGGCGGCCAATATAGCACCGCCCAGACCCGGTCCCTCTTCGCTTTCAATTATCGTTACAGGAAGGTTAAGAACATTTGCAAGGATTTTCCGCCATAAAGGACTTTTGGCGCCACCGCCACAGATTTTTGTTTCGGTAAGGGAAATCCCGATTTTTTTTGCAATTTCATAGCAGTCCCGCATGGCAAAAGCGACACCTTCCAATACGGCCTGTGTCATATCGGAACGGGTGGTGTCCATGGTCATTCCGATAAACATTGCCCGGGCATTTGGATTATTGTGCGGGGAGCGTTCTCCCATAAGATAGGGCAGGAAAAATACGTTGTTCTCACCTAAATTTTTTATCGACTCCTGTTCTCCGGCAAAATCATTCGTACCGATAATTTCTTCCATCCACCATTTATTACAGGATGCAGCACTGAGGATACAGCCCATCAGATGATATCCGCCGTCTGCATGGGCAAAGGAATGAAGAGCATTGTTCTCATCTACCCGGAAGGTGTCACTGGAAATGAAAATGGTACCGGAAGTACCAAGAGAAATGTTGCAGCCGCCATTTCCGACTGTACCTGTTCCGATTGCAGCGGCAGCATTGTCACCGGCACCGGCAGCAACTTTACAGTTTGTTGTAAGCCCTAACTGTGCGGCAGCAGTTTCTGTCAGACTGCCCGTAATTTCATAGCTTTCGTAAAGAGCAGGCAGTTGATTCTCTTTTATATGGCAGATTTCCATCATTTCTTTGCTCCAGCATTTGTTTTTTACATCCAGCAATAGCATACCGGAAGCGTCCGAATAGTCACAGCTGTGAACACCTGTCATACGATAGGCGATATAATCCTTCGGAAGCATGATTTTACAAATACGGGAGAAATTTTCAGGTTCATTTTTCTGCAGCCAAAGAATTTTCGGTGCGGTGAAACCGGCAAAGGCAATATTTGCCGTGTAGTCCGAAAGTTTGTCTGTCCCGATTACGGTATTGAGATATTCCGTTTCTTTTGCCGTTCTGCCGTCATTCCACAAAATGGCAGGGCGGATGACCGTATCATTTTCGTCCAGTATAACAAGCCCATGCATCTGACCGCCAAAACTGATACCACAGATTTCTTCTTTCTTGTAGTTTTTTGTCAGCTCCCGAATACCGGCAGTTACTGCCTGCCACCAATCCAAAGGATTCTGTTCTGACCAGCCGGACCGGGGAAAGGAAAGCGGATATTCCTTGGAAACAATGTTACATATTTCACCGTTTTCTTTCATGAGTAAAAGTTTGACGGCAGAAGTGCCTAAATCTGTACCAATGTAATACATTTTTGTTACCTCCCATCTGAAGTGTCTGCAGAGCAAACGGTTCATTATTGAAGAATTTTACGGGTAAAAGAAAGCGGCTCGTACGAGCCGCTTTCGTATGTGCTGTGTATGCATTATTTAAATGGGTTCTCAGTCTTGTAAAGAACACCTGCTGGCTTATTGTAGCCAATTTCTTCAACTGGAACACCGATGTACTTAAATACTTCGTACAATGCTTTTCCGTGATGTCCAAATGCTACTGCACCGTGATGAGGATAGTTGCCCTCGATCAATACATGACGGTAGAAGCGTCCCATTTCATTAATGGCAAATACACCAATTGAACCAAATGAACGTGTTGCAACAGGAAGAACTTCACCGTTTGCGATATAAGCACGAATCTTAGCATCTGCTGTACTCTGGAGACGGAAGAATGTGATATCACCAGGGATGATATCTCCCTCAAGAGTTCCGTTTGTTACTTCGATTGGAAGGCTTCTTGCCATAATCTTCTGATATTTCATCTCACAGAAGGACAATTTGCTGGATGCTGTATTTCCACAGTGGAATCCCATGAATACGTCCGTAGGGCCATAGTTAAATTTGCCTTTAATATCCTCTTCGTAAATATCAGCCGGAACGGAGTTGTTAATATCGAGAAGGGTTACAGCATCTTGGCTGACAACGGTTCCGATAAACTCGCTCAAACATCCGTAAATATCAACTTCACAGGATACCGGAATACCTTTTGCTGTCAAACGGCTGTTGACATAACATGGTACAAATCCAAACTGTGTCTGGAATGCCGGCCAGCATTTTCCGGCAATGGCAACATATTTTCGGTATCCTTTGTGGTCTTCGATCCAGTCCAGAAGAGTAAGCTCGTACTGAGCAAGTTTCTCAAGAATTTCCGGTTTTTTGTTGGCAGTTCCAAGTTCTTTCTGCATATCCGCAACAACTTCTGGAATTCTCTCATCGCCGGCGTGATTATTGTATGCTTCAAATAAGTCAAGCTCAGAGTTCTCTTCAATTTCAACACCGATGTTGTAAAGCTGTTTGATCGGAGCGTTACAAGCAAGGAAGTTTAATGGACGTGGTCCAAAGCTGATGATCTTTAAGTTATTCAATGCAACGATAGCACGAGCGATTGGAACAAACTCATGAATCATATCCGCACATTCATCTGCTGTTCCTACCGGATATTCTGGAATGTAAGCCTTTACATTTCTTAATTTCAAGTTGTAGGAAGCATTCAACATACCGCAGTATGCATCCCCGCGGTTATCGATCAGACCACCGTCTTTGGATGTTTCCTCAGCTGCTGCACAGTACATAACAGGACCGTCAAAATGTTTTGCAAGCAGTGTCTCGGAAATTTCCGGTCCGAAGTTTCCAAGATAAACTACGAGAGAATCACAGCCTGCTTTTTTCACATCTTCAAGAGCCTGCATCATATGAATTTCGCTTTCTACGATACAAACAGGACATTCATAGATATCGTCAGCTCCGTATTTCTTTGTGTAAGCCTCAACAAGGGCTTTTCTTCTGTTTACAGAAAGTGATTCTGGGAAACAGTCGCGGCTTACTGCCACGATACCAATTTTAGTTTTTGGCATATTGTTCATTTTTGTAAACCATCCTTTCGTTTTATAGTCATTTTTAATAACAAAATCAGTACCTTTATTCTAATATAAATATAGGGAAAATGCAACTGTATTTAATGGGAAATCACATTATTTATCGGTTATTTCGGAATGGTAGACCTGCAAGGACTTGATTTCGCCCTGACCATGCTCCTTCACATAATGGATTCCCTCGGCAGATGCTTTTGCCGCAGCTACTGTCGTGAGGTAAGGGACCTTTGCCTTGACGGCAGCTTTACGAAGATAACTGTCATCATGGACACTGTCTTTGCCGACCGGAGAGTTGATTATCAATTGAATATCTCCGTTTGTAATCATATCTGAAATATTCGGTCTGCCCTCGTAAATTTTGTTGACACGTTTTGCCGGAATATTATTTGCCTGTAATAAATCGTAGTTTCCGCTGGTGGCAACAATTTTAAATCCGTCTTTAACAAGATTTCTGGCAACCTCTACAACTTCGTTTTTATCCTTGTTGTTTACCGATATCAGAACAGTACCTTCCAGTGGAAGTTTGGACTGGATTCCCTCCTGAGCTTTGTAGAAGGCTTCTCCATAAGAAGAAGAAAGTCCGAGTACCTCTCCGGTAGAGCGCATTTCCGGTCCCAGTACAGGATCCACTTCCTGGAACATGTTGAATGGGAATGCGGCTTCCTTTACACCGTAGTTCGGAATATTCTGTTCTTTTAAGTCTGTAATCGGTGATGGTCTGCCGGTAAGTTCAGAAGTAATAATCTCTGTAGCAAGCGGTACCATACGGATATTACAGACCTTGGAAACAAGTGGTACAGTACGGGATGCCCTAGGATTTGCTTCTAATACATATACCTTGCCATTCTCAATGGCATACTGCATATTCATCAATCCCTTAACATGCATTTCTTCTGCAATCTTTTTGGTGTATTCTTTAATGGTTTCTACATTTTCCTTGCTGATATGGACAGAAGGGATGATGCAGGCAGAGTCACCAGAGTGGACACCAGCAAGCTCAATGTGTTCCATAACAGCCGGAACGAAAGCGTTTGTTCCATCACTGATGGCATCTGCTTCACATTCTAACGCGTGATTCAGAAAACGGTCAATCAGGATTGGACGGTCTGGTGTCACACCAACAGCTGCTTTCATGTATTCTGTCATACTCTCATCATCATAAACTACTTCCATTCCACGCCCGCCCAGTACATAGGAAGGACGGACCATGACCGGATAACCGATTCTGCCGGCAATATCAATGGCCTCCTCTACGGTAGTTGCCATTCCGGATTCCGGCATCGGAATCTCTAATTTATCCATCATTTCCCGGAATAAATCGCGGTCCTCTGCCAAATCAATAACAGATGGGGCAGTGCCAAGGATTTTTACACCATTTTTTTCAAGTTCTGCTGCCAAATTGAGCGGTGTCTGACCACCGAACTGGGCAATTACGCCAAGTGGTTTTTCTTTGTTATAAATACTTAGAACATCTTCTAATGTCAGTGGCTCAAAGTAGAGCTTATCGGAAGTATCATAGTCGGTTGAAACAGTTTCGGGATTACAGTTTACAATAATTGTTTCAAAACCTAATTTCTTTAAGGCGATGGCAGCATGTACACAGCAGTAATCGAATTCGATACCTTGTCCGATCCGGTTCGGACCGCCGCCGAGAATCATAATTTTAGGTTTATCGGTGCTGATTGGATTTTTATCCGGTGCATTGTAGGTCGAATAATAATAAGAACTGTTTTCCGTTCCGCTTACATGAACACCCTCCCAAGCCTCTTCAATGCCTAAAGCTAGGCGGCGGTTCCGGATATCTTCTTCTGGAATTTCTAAGAGCTGGCTCAGATATTTGTCAGAGAAACCATCCTTCTTTGCCGCGATTAAGGCATCGTCAGCAGGAAGGCTTCCCTTGCAGGCAAGAAGTGCTTCCTCTTCTTCTACCAATTCTTTCATCTGCTCGATAAAATATGCTTTTACTTTTGTGATCTCAAAAATTTCCTCTACCGTTGCACCTTTGCGAAGTGCTTCATACATAATAAAGTGACGTTCGCTGGATGGAGTAATCAGCTTTTGCAATAACTCTTCTTTCGTGAGAGTGTCAAAGTTTTTGGCATGACCAAGGCCATAGCGTCCGGTTTCCAAGCTGCGGATGGCTTTTTGGAAAGCTTCTTTATAGGTTTTACCAATACTCATGACTTCACCTACCGCACGCATCTGTGTACCGAGTTTATCTTCCACACCTTTGAACTTTTCAAATGCCCAGCGGGCAAATTTAATGACTACATAGTCACCGTCTGGTACATATTTATCCAGTGTTCCATATTTGCCGCAGGGGATATCCTTTAAGGTAAGTCCGGTTGCCAGCATGGCAGATACAAGGGCAATCGGGAATCCGGTTGCCTTGGATGCCAGTGCAGAGGAACGGGAAGTACGAGGATTGATCTCAATTACAATGATACGGTCTGTAACCGGATCATGGGCAAACTGTACATTGGTACCACCGATCACCTGTACGGATTCTACGATTTTGTATGCTTGTTCCTGTAATCTTTTCTGACATTCTTCTGAAATGGTAAGCATAGGGGCAGAACAGAAGGAATCTCCGGTATGAACACCAAGAGGATCGATATTTTCAATAAAACAAACAGTAATAATATTGTTGTCGGCATCGCGGACAACTTCCAGCTCCAGCTCTTCCCAGCCGAGAATGGATTCTTCCACCAGAACCTGTCCCACCAGACTTGCCTGAAGGCCTCGGGCACAAACGGTTTTTAATTCTTCCTTATTATATACAAGACCGCCGCCGGCACCACCCATTGTATAAGCTGGGCGGAGAACAACCGGATATCCTAACTTGTCAGCGATGGCAAGTGCTTCATCTACACTGTAGGCAACTTCACTCCGGGCCATCTCAATACCGAGCTTGTCCATGGTCTTCTTAAATTCGATTCGGTCTTCACCACGCTCAATGGCATCCACCTGAACACCGATTACTTTTACGTTATATTTGTCAAGAATTCCGGCTTTATTTAATTCAGCACAGAGATTTAATCCAGACTGTCCACCAAGATTTGGCAGCAGAGCGTCGGGACGCTCTTTGGCAATGATCTGCTCCAGACGATTTACGTTCAATGGCTCAATGTAAGTCACATCTGCTGTTTCCGGATCCGTCATAATCGTAGCAGGATTGGAATTCACAAGGACAATTTCATATCCGAGCTTACGCAGTGCTTTACAAGCCTGTGTACCCGAGTAATCAAATTCACATGCCTGTCCAATAATAATCGGACCGGAACCAATGATTAGTACCTTATGAATGTCTGTTCTTTTTGGCATAAAAAATACCCTCCTTTGTTCTCTATTTAGTATTTGGCTATGAGGATAGTCCAAATATATCCATCTTCCTATTATATAGGAAAATGGATAAAGTCACAAGAAAAATTTCATGTTTCCATCAAACTTCTTAAAACGGGAAACGGAAATGGCAGTTCATGCTGTTAGCGGCGTAATCTGCGGTAATAAAAAACAGCTAACTGGGTTCTGTCACGCAGTTCCAGTTTTTCCAGTATGGTACTCAGATAGTTTCTCACCGTTCCCTCGCTGAGAAAGAGGTCATGGGCAATTTCCTTGTTATTTCGTCCATTGGCAACCCTTTCAATAATGTCAAGTTCTTTTTGCGTCAGGTGATATTGCTTGAAAACATCTGGATTCGTGCTCTGACGCATAAGATTTGGTATTTTTTCGATCACCGCATCTCCAAATACAGTCTGTCCATTATAAACAGCAAGCAGTGCGGGCAGGATACTGGTGAAATTCTGCTTTAGAATATATCCCTTTACGCCAAGATGAAGAGCTTTAATAATATACTCATCATCATTAAAAGTGGTGAGGAGAAGTATTTTGGCATCGGGATATTTTTCTAATATTTTTGCCCCGGCTTCCAGCCCGGACATTCCTTTCATTTGAATGTCCATAAGAAGAATGTCCGGTTGGATTGTGTCATATAGAGTGACTGCTTCAGCTCCGCAGCATCCCATACCGGCAATCGTAACGTCTGGACTTGCCTCTAATATGGTTTTTAGAGAAAGAGAAACTAAGTTATCATCATCTACAATTACAATATTCATTGTTTTGCTCCTTTCATGACAGAAACGGAAATGCAAAACCCGCGTTTCGTTGAAAAGTGAATATTTCCCTCTAAGTTTTCAATTCGTTCCCGCATATTGGCTAATCCGATGCCCGTGTCCCGGATCGGGCCGATATTTGTGCCGTTATCCGCAATTATGAGCTGGTAAAAGGCCGGATGCTCTCTGACATGGATTTTGATTTTGGTGGCATTGCTGTGCTTACGGACATTGTTGAGGGCCTCTTTACTGATCGCACTGAAAGCATAGCGGATGTCCTTCCCGGGTTCCTCCCATAGTTCATAGACCAGTTCCTTTTCAAAACCCGTCATATAATTGAGAAGAGCGGTCAGAGTTTTTTTTAAATCCAAAGCATCTTCATGAAGGTCATGAACACTGCTGCGTACACTCGTCATGGCACAATTTAAGGTGTCACTTAAATTCTGCAGGGGAGAATCTAAAAGCTGGTCTTTATTGATGACCTGTAATGCTCCTGTCTGCAGGATAGAGCTGGTGAGTAAGTGTCCTACATTGTCGTGGATCTCGCGGGCAATCCGGTTTCGTTCGGTGAGTGTGGCAACATGAAGCTCATAATCCTGCTGTGCTAAAAGGGCATTATGTTTTTCTTTTAAATATAGGGAGGCTTCCACGCTGTCATCCCGGTATTTATGGAACTGATTTTTCGTATTATGGATTTCTTTGTGATAGTATTGTAATAGACATGCCGTCAGAATCACAATGATCATATAACCGGTCTGTTCCGGGGCAGTATGCCAAAAACAAATACAGGAAGTCCCTGCCAGCAAAATAAATACGGGGAGATTTTTCTTATGTGCAATATCAATGTTATAAAAGCAGAGTGGTAAGAAGTAAGTAAGATATGGAAACGGAATTGCTAAAATGGCATAAAGCAATGTTAAAATGCAGATATATTTTTGAGAGGGGAGACAGGAAATAAGACAGTTCAGGGAAAGAACGGCGAGACATACAGCAATACAGGAGAGGGAAAGAAAATTATGTAAAAAGGGAACAAGGCAGAGTAAATATAAAATCCCCCGGTTGATCAAGTCTTTCATTGGGTAGCTCCTCCTTTTGGCGTAATAAGATGAAAGCATCTCTTATTTACAAGTATACAAAAAAACAGAAAAACTTCAATATGACATTTGTCACATCAGAAAAGGACATTTTTCACTGGCAAAGAATCAGGAAAAGGACTAGAATAAAAAACATCAAGGGCATCTTGCTGTGCCGGAAAGGGAGCATATATATGGAAACAGTAGTAAAGATTAGCAATTTAGTAAAACGATACAAAGAGCTTGTGGCACTGGAACATTTGAATCTGGAAATCAAAGAAGGGGAAATTTTCGGACTTTTGGGACCAAATGGAAGTGGTAAAACGACGACCATCAATTGTATTCTCTCTCTGTTGACTTATGATAAGGGGAAGATTGAGGTCTTTGGGAAGGAGATGAAGCCCTCTGCCTATGATTTAAAACAAAATATCGGTGTAGTGATGCAGAATGTGGCGGTTATTGAAGAATTGACAGTGTATGAAAATATTGACTATTTCTGCGGGTTATATATTACGGATAAAAAAATAAGAGCGAAATACGTAGAGGAGGCAATTGCCTTTGTGGGATTAGAAGATTTTGTGAAATTTTATCCGAAAAAATTATCCGGCGGCTTGCTGCGAAGATTGAATATTGCCTGCGGAATTGCTCATAAGCCTAAGTTGATCTTTTTTGATGAGCCGACGGTAGCTGTTGATCCCCAGAGCCGCAATAAAATATTGGAGGGAATTGTAGAACTGAACCGTCAGGGCGCAACGATTATTTATACCAGTCATTATATGGAAGAGGTAGAACAGATCTGTACCCGTATTATGATTATGGATAAAGGGAGAACCATTGCACAGGGAACCAAGGATGAATTAAAGCAAATGATAAAGAATACAGAGACCATAGTGCTGGAAATGGAGCAGCCGTCGAATGAACAGATGAATCAGTTAGAAACGTTACCGCATGCTTATGAAGTAAGGAATGAGGATGGGAAGGTAAGTATTCTCTTTAGCGGTGGGGAGAGGAACCTGCTGGATACACTTCATTTATTGCAGGATAATGATATCTCTTACGGAAAAGTTTATACGGAATTACCAACCTTAAATACGGTCTTTTTAGAAATTACCGGAAAAGAATTAAGAGATTAGGAGGAAGCGATATGTTTTGGCATAATTTTAAATATGGACTGAAGACGCTGCTCCGTGTAAAAGAATTGGTATTTTGGAATCTGATCTTTCCGATTGCACTGGCAAGCTTTATGTATCTTGCCTTTGGAAATATTTCAGAAGCAACAGAGAAAATGCATAAGATTCCGGTGGCGGTCGTACAGGGACAGGACAGCCAAGTGATGGAGCTGGTGCTGGAGCAGTTATCGGAGGGAGAGGAAGCACTGCTGACCGTTCAAAAAGTGACAGAGGATAAAGCAGAGCAGTTATTGGAGGAAGAGAGTGTCAAGGGGATTATTTATGAGGGGGAGAATCCTAGATTGCGGGTGAAGGAAAGCGGCATAGATCAGACGGTGCTTCAGATGATCCTGCAGCAATATAAGCAGCAGGAAACGGTAATAAAAGATGTGATTGCACAACATCCGGACAGATTAGCAGTCCTGCTGTCAGGGATTTCGGATTCTTCCCATGTTATAAAAAGAGAGGCCATGGGAGAGGGAAATCAGGACAACTTAGTCAACTATTTCTATGCTATTTTTGCAATGGTCTGTCTTTTTGCTTCTTTTTGCAGCTGCAATATGATAGGGGGAATACAGCCGAACATTTCTGCCATGGGACAGAGGCGTGCTGTGTCACCGGTGCATAAAATGACAGCAGTTCTGGCACAATATACGGCTTGTGAATTATTTCAGATGGTTGTGGTATTACTGCTGCTTGTATACATGAGAGCTGTTCTGGGAATTCATCTTGGCAGTCATTATGGTGCCATTGTACTGTTATTATTTGTGGCTACCAGCTGTGGCAGCATGATTGGGATTTGCATTGGCTGCATATCACGGATCGGTGCGGGTGCCAAAATGGGAATCTTAGTGGGGATAAGTCTTTTTTTATCCATGCTCAGTGATTTGATGATAGCAGGAATCCGGAGTGCAATTGAACATACCGTACCAATCATAAATGATATCAATCCGGCATCACTGATCGTAGATTCCTTCTATGCCCTGAATGTATATGATACCTATGAGAGGTTTACCGGTAATCTCATTATGCTGCTTCTTATTACCGTGATTTTGGCAGTTGTCAGTATTTTTTTAGTAAGGAGGAACCGCTATGCAAGTTTATAAATGTTTCTTTCGGATTCTGAAAAAACAGATGGGGCAGATCATTATGTATCTTGCCATTTTTCTTTCACTCAGCATCGTTGTATCCTTGCAGGGAGCGGAGAATAAGGGAAATGAATTTGAGGCGGAAACTTTTTCCTTTTCTGTTTTTGATGAGGACAATAGTCCCATTAGTAAGCAGATGACTGCCTATCTGGAACAGGAAAATGAGAGGGTTGAAATTAAGGATGATAAAACGGCCATTCAGGACGAACTTTATAATCGGAATACCCATTGTGTACTGCGGATACCAAAGGGATTTGGAGAGTCATTAAAGGAAGGCAGGGAGAAAGAAATTTCTATGACCTCCATACCAGGTACGGTGTACGGGGAAATGTTCGAGGGAAAAATAGATGGCTATGTCATGATATTGAGAAACTATTTACGAGGTGGTTTTGAGGAACAGGAAGCAATTCAAAAGGCAGAAAAGACATTGGCATTGGAGGCAGAGGTTGAACTTTCTTCCAATCAGGACACAGGGGTTCATTCCAAATTATATTACTTTTTTAATTATGTCCCTTACATTTTTCTCTGTATCTGTATCGTGGCAATTACTCCCATTCTTATTGTGTTCCGCAAAAAGGGAATTTGTGAGCGGATAGAGAGTTCGGCATATCCGGCTGTGAAGGTAAATCTCTTTTTGTGTGCAGGAACCGTTACAGCAGGAATCGGATTAGTTATTCTTCATTGTGCGATTGTGGCAGTGTTGACAAGAGGGGACTTATTTTCAGATAAAGGCGTTTGGTTTGTAGTAAATGAGATATGCTTTACGTTTGTGGCAATTTCCTTTGTGTTTTTCATCGGAAAGCTGATAGGAAAACAGGAGATACTGAGCATGGTAGCCAATGTTGCAGGGCTTGGCATGGCATTTTTAGGCGGTGTTTTTGTACCATTGTCCATGCTGGGGGATGGTGTCATTAAAATTGCACATCTGATTCCTGCTTACTGGTATATCCGTGCAGCAGAATGGGTGGATTCGGATTTGGGAAGTTCCAAAATAGAATTGTTTGAATTTTACGGCGTTCAGCTTTTGTTTGCCGCTGCATTTTTGTGTATGGGCTTTGCTTATAGTCAGAAACGGGGGAAAAGTTCAGCCACAAAAATGCCATAAAAAAAACTAAATTTTGCCAAAAAAAATGAACGAAAGTGACAAAATTAAATGATATCCTCAACTCACAATACGAGAGGGGGATATCATTTTGTTTTGGAAAACTTACATATTAAATCATATTAGTAAAAAAGGATATCATTCTTATACCGGAACAGAATTTTCTTATTGGGTGAAAAAGGCAGGAAAGGGGAACAAGGAGGACAGACGGCTTCGGACATTAATGCCGAAAAGGAGAAGCCGTGTTTTTCAGGCAGAAAGGATAGATGAAACACTGGAGTGGTGTCTGGATTCAGGAAAATATACAGAGAAGCGTATGCTGCTCGTAAGAGATCCGTTTCAGACAGCACCTCTTACGGCGGTTCTTCTATTTGTGACAGAGGTTCCCTGTTCGGTGAAAGTCACGTTGGACTCGGGTGAAGTATTTCAGGAAGAAACAGAGATTACGAAAAGGCATCGTGTGGCAATATACGGATTACATCCGGCACAGCAAAATGAGGTACATGTGGAGCTGAGACAGGGCGATGCTGTTATTTATAAAAAGGATATTCTGGTGCAGACCGGGGAACTGCCGAAAGAGCTTTGTGATTCTGTTATTGTAAAAAAGCAATCGGAAACGCAAAGTCCGCTCACGCTTGTATTTGGGGGAGATACCAAATATGCATATGCCTTTGATTCGGAAGGGGAAGTGAGATACTATTTGAAACAGAGAACCCGTTCTTATGGACTGTACCCATTGTCACAGGGACATTTTTTGTTCCTGTCCAAAAAAGTGCTGGCACCTTCCTATGGGAATCCTCATTCTATTCTGGCGGCGGAGATGGATTTTTTGGGAAGAGTGTACCGGGAATATATTGTGCCGGAAGGAATCCATCATGATGGCTGCGAAATGACACCCGGGGGAAATCTTCTCACAGTATCCAGTTCCATGAATATGTATGTAGAGGATGCGGTTATTGAGATCGACAGAGAGACCGGAAAAGTGGTAAAGAAGCTGTGTCTCTTTGATGTGTTATCGGACCACCCATATTTGGATTATTTTGACTGGGCACATATTAATACGGTGTCCTATCAGGCAGAGGAGCATAGCATTCTTATTTCTGCCAGAAATCTTCATTCGGTATTGAAGATTGACTGGAAGACCAATGAGCTTTTATGGATTTTTTGTGATACAGAATTTTGGAAGGGTACAAAATATGAAAATAAAGTGCTTTCCCCAAAAGGAGATACTCCATTTTGTTATCAGAGCCATGCGGCATATTTTTTGGATGGATATCATTCCGGTGATGTAAAACGGCTGATTATCTATGATAATCATTGGCAGAAAAGGAGACCTGTGGCCAGCTTTGATAAAGATAAGAAATCCTATGTGCGTATCTATGAGATTGATGAGAAGAAGAAAACGGTGGAGCATCTGAAAAGCTATGGGACGGAGAAATCTACAATTCGTTCCAATGGGGTTGTAGTGGGGAACAGTGTCTTTTCCATGAGCGGTGCCCTTCGGAAAACGGTGGAAAACTGCGGCGGGAAAATTACGGAATTTGATTCCATGACAGGCAGGGAGAAAAATGTTTATCTGACAAAGACAACGTTTTACCGTGGTTATTCGTTTTTTGCTGATTTTCATGCTCTTTGCGAGCCGATGGAGAAGAGGGATGAGGGACTGCTGGGTGTGAAGCCGGAGGCACTTTACTGTCCAGAGGAAACATTAAAAAAGGTGAAGTGGAAGCCATGCTGCTGTGAACGGTTTTTTCCGATTCAGGATGAGAAGCGCAGGGAACTGGCAAGGATTCACATGGATTTGTATGAAAATACTCTTTTAGTAAATGGAAAGGACCATCAGGTGCAAAAAATTTTCTTCCGGGGGAAGAAACACATATATGAGAAGGATTACTCCGAGACATTTCAGAGACTCCCTCATTTATTTGGTGAATTTTGTTATTCGCTTGCCGTATCGACCGATAATCTCAAGAAAGATGCCTATTGGATATATATTCAGTGCGGAAATCAGATATACAGGACAACAAACCGGATCAGGGTCGTGGAATAAGGCTGAAAAAATGTAAAACGGTCCTTTCTAAGAATTGACTTTCTTTCAGACAAACGGTATACTAAAAAATAGTAAAATCGTTTGAATAATGACAGAAAGCTCATGGGAAAGGCAGGATTATTATGACGGGAATTATTTTAGAAGGTGGAACATTCCGGCCGATTTTCAGCTGTGGTGTAATGGATGCCCTTTTGGCAGAAAATATATTGCTGCCGTATTGCATTGGTGTTTCGGCAGGAATTGCGAATGGAGTATCTTATATTTCCAAGCAGCCTCAGCGCAATTTGGAAATTATGCAAAAGTATCGTAACGATAAACGGTATATGAGCCGGCAGAATTTAAAAAAATGCAAAAGTATTTTTGGTCTGGATTTTGTTTTTGGAGAAATACCAAAAACCTTGCTTCCCTTTGACCGGGAAACTTTTTTAAGCTATGAGGGAACCTGTCTTGTTGGTGTGACGAACGCAAAGACCGGAGAGGCAGAATATAAAAATGCCATGGATATGGATGAAGATTTTACAATGCTCCGTGCTACTTGTGCACTGCCGATGTTTTTTCCGGCGATTGAACTGGATGGGCAAAAATATTATGATGGCGGAATTGCAGATCCGATTCCTGTCAGGAAAGCATTGGAGGACGGATGTGACAAGGTCATTATTGTACTGACTCAGCCAAGAGGCTTTGTAAAACGTTTTGGTAAATACGATAAAATGGGTGCACGGATACTGGGACGTAAGTATCCTGAGATGAAAAAACTTATTAAGAGCCGGCCGGAACGCTACAATGAGGCTGTGCGCTATTGTGAGGAGCTGGCAAAAGAGGGAAAGGCAATGATTATTCGCCCGAATCATTTTCTGAATAGTTTTGAGAGTGATGTCCGCAAATTGGAAATGGCTTATTGGCATGGATTCCGCATGACAAAAGAGCGTATGAAAAAAATAAAACATTTTCTGGAAATCAATTAAAGATTTTATAAAAAAACTATTGACAATACCACCGCGAGGTGGTATTTTAATGTTAGTCAGTGATTAGCACTCGATTTCAGTGAGTGCTAACAAAGCAAAAGGATGTGATTCGGATGGATTTGAATGAGCGAAAACAAAAGATTTTGGAAGCAATCATTCGGAATTATATGGAGACCGGTGAACCGGTTGGCTCGCGTACGGTTTCTAAATATGCAGATCTGAATCTGAGTTCTGCCACGATTCGCAATGAGATGTCAGACTTGGAAGAAATGGGTTACATCCTGCAGCCGCACACTTCAGCAGGGAGAATTCCATCTGATAAGGCCTACCGGCTTTATGTCGATACCATGTTGAAAAGTAAGGATGCAGAAGTAAAAGAGATGAAGGAGCTGCTTGTGGATAAGGCAGATAAGCTTGATATTCTACTGAAGCAGGTGGCAAAGCTGCTGGCACAGAATACAAATTATACTACAATGGTCACGAAGCCGAAGTATGAGCATAAGAAGATAAAGTTCATACAATTAAATCAGATTGCAGAAGGCCAGCTGTTAGTGCTGATTGTATTAGATAACAATCATGTGAATAATAAATTTATTAATTTGGAAGAAATTGTAGATGAAAACGTGATTGTTCAAATGAATTTTCTGATAAACACTGCTTTAAATGGTCTGGATTTTACCGAGATCAACATGGCAATTATGCAGCAGATCAAAGAAAAGGCCGGTGTTTATGGAGATTTGGCAAGCAGTATTCTGGATTGTATAGCAGAGGCTATGACGGAAGAGGATGATTCGGAGATTTATACATCTGGAGCAACGAACATTTTAAAATATCCGGAGCTGTCAGACAAAGAGAAAATAACAGAACTTCTGTCCACGTTTGAAGAGAAACAGATGCTGGCGGCATGGGCGAATGACCGCCCGGTCGAAGAAAACAAAGAACATGGAATTCAAGTATATATCGGAGAGGAATCTCCGGTGGAATCGATGAAAGATTGTTCGGTTGTTACAGCAACATATCAGATCAAGGAAGGGGTATATGGGAAAATTGGTATTGTGGGGCCGAAGCGGATGGATTATGAGAAGGTTGTAGGAACGCTGGAAAACTGTATGCAGCAGTTGGATGATATATTTAAAAAGAAACAGGAATAGAGAGAAATTGACAGAAAGGTGGCAAGAAGATGGTTGAAGTGAAAAACGAGCAGAAGGAAGAAGAAAAAGAACCGGTAGTGCCAGAGGAAGAGCTGGAACAAAAGATAGAGCCGGATGAAGCCGGAGAGGCAGGGGAAGAGAGTACAGAAGATTCCAATGAAAAGAAGATAGAGGAAGAAAGTACGGAAGATTCCAAAGAAAAGAAAAAGAAAAAGGTCAAAAAGGATAAAAGGGACGAAAAGATAGAGGAACTGAATGACCGTTTGATGAGAAATCTGGCGGAATTTGAGAATTTTAGAAATCGTTCCGAAAAAGAAAAAGGTGCCATGTTTGAAATCGGAGCAAAGTCGGTCATTGAAAAAATTCTTCCCGTCGTGGATAATTTGGAGAGGGGATTTGACGGACTTTCCGATGAAGAAAGAGAAACACCGTTTGTAAAAGGAATTGATGCGGTATATAAGCAGATGCTAACGGCACTGGAGGAACTTGGTGTTACAGCGATTGAGGCAGTCGGGCAGGAATTTGATCCAAATCTTCATAATGCTGTGATGCATGATGAGGATGATTCAGAAGAGTCCAATAAAGTAATTGAAGAGTTCCAAAAGGGTTATATGTATAAAGACAGCGTAGTCAGACACAGTATGGTTAAGGTTTTAAACTAATTGATATAAGTATTGCAGGCCGCGTAAGCGGCAGAAAGTGAGGAAAATTATGAGTAAAATAATTGGTATCGACTTAGGTACAACAAACAGTTGTGTAGCAGTAATGGAAGGTGGTAAACCGGTGGTCATCGCCAATGCAGAGGGTTCAAGAACAACGCCATCGGTTGTTGCATTTACAAAAAATGGCGAGAGATTAGTCGGTGAACCGGCAAAACGTCAGGCAGTTACGAATGCAGATAAGACAATTTCTTCGATTAAAAGACATATGGGAACGGATTATCGTGCAACGATTGATGATAAGAAATATACTCCACAGGAGATTTCTGCTATGGTGCTGCAGAAATTAAAAAGTGATGCGGAGAACTATCTTGGCGGCGAGAAAGTAACAGAAGCTGTTATTACGGTTCCTGCTTATTTCAATGATGCACAGCGTCAGGCTACAAAGGATGCCGGAAAGATTGCCGGCTTGGATGTAAAACGTATTATTAATGAGCCGACAGCGGCAGCTCTGGCTTATGGACTGGATAATGAAGGCGAGCAGAAAATCATGGTATATGACCTTGGTGGTGGTACTTTCGATGTATCCATTATTGAAATCGGAGACGGTGTTATTGAAGTATTGTCCACTTCTGGAGATAATAAACTGGGCGGTGACGATTTTGATAACAAATTGTGTGACTATATGGTTCAGGAATTTAAAAATGCAGAGGGTGTCGACTTGTCCGGTGACAAGATGGCAATGCAGCGTTTGAAGGAAGCTGCTGAGAAAGCGAAAAAAGAGCTTTCTGCTTCAACAACAACAAACATTAACCTGCCATTTATTACAGCAACCGCAGAGGGACCAAAACATTTTGATATGAATTTGACTCGTGCGAAATTTGATGAATTGACAGCGGACTTAGTTGAGAGAACGGCAACACCGGTCCAGAACGCATTGAAGGATGCCGGCATTACGGCTTCTGAACTTGGAAAAGTATTGCTGGTTGGTGGTTCTACCCGTATTCCGGCAGTACAGGATAAGGTAAAACAGCTGACAGGACATGAGCCGAATAAATCTTTGAACCCGGATGAGTGTGTAGCACTCGGTGCTTCCATTCAGGGCGGAAAATTGGCAGGAGATGCCGGTGCAGGAGACATTCTTCTGTTAGATGTCACACCATTGTCTTTGGCAATTGAAACCATGGGTGGTGTAGCAACCAAACTGATTGAAAGAAATACAACGATTCCTACGAAGAAGAGTCAGATCTTCTCTACGGCAGCAGATAATCAGACAGCAGTAGATATTAATGTAGTACAGGGAGAGAGACAGTTCGCAAAGGACAATAAGTCTCTTGGACAGTTCAGACTGGACGGAATTCCACCGGCAATGCGTGGAGTACCACAGATTGAGGTTACCTTTGATATTGATGCCAATGGTATCGTAAATGTATCCGCTAAGGACTTGGGAACGGGAAAAGAACAGCACATTACGATTACTGCCGGTTCTAACATGAATGATGAGGAAATTGAAAAGGCAGTAAAAGAGGCTGCGGAATTTGAAGCGCAGGATAAGAAACGCAAAGAGGGAATTGACGCTCGAAATGAGGCTGACAGCATGGTATTCCAGACCGAAAAAGCATTGCAGGATGTTGGAGAAGGGGTAGATGCTGCGGAGAAAGAAAAAGTTCAGGCTGAAATTGATAAGGTGAAGGCAATTCTTGAGAGAACAACGCCTGAAAATATGAGCGATGCCGATGTGGATGAATTAAAGGCAGCAAAAGAATCCCTTATGACAAATGCACAGCAGGTATTTGCAAAAGTATATGAGCAGGCACAGCAGGCAGCTGGTGCACAGGGTGCAGGTCCTGATATGAGCGGTGCGGCAGATGCACAGCAGGACAACAGTGGAGACGATGTCGTAGACGGAGATTTCCGCGAAATCTAAGAACCACTCGGGGCGCGGGACTCTTAGATGAGCTGCGAAACGAGATGATATGTTTGGCTCGTGCTATTACGGCACGAGTCATTCCCATGTAAATGAAGAGGAGGCTGGCAACATGGCAGATAAGAGAGATTACTATGAAGTGCTCGGTGTCGACAAAAATGCCGATGACGCTGCATTAAAAAAAGCATATCGTGTTCTTGCCAAAAAATATCATCCGGATACGAATCCGGGAGATAAAGAGGCGGAAGCGAAATTTAAGGAAGCATCCGAAGCATATGCTGTCTTAAGTGATGCAGAAAAAAGAAGACAATATGATCAATTCGGTCATGCTGCCTTTGAAGGCGGAGCCGGTGGAGCAGGCGGCTTTAGTGGCATGGATATGGATGATATCTTTGGAAGTTTCGGAGATATTTTTGGAGACTTGTTTGGCGGCGGCTTTGGCGGACGAAGCAGAAGGGCAGATCCGAATGCACCGCAGAGAGGAGCGAATCTCCGCACTCAGGTTCGTGTGACATTTGAAGAGGCATGCTTTGGTGCTGAGAAAGAAATTGAGATTCCATCTAAGGTAGAGTGTAAGACCTGTGGAGGAAATGGTGCCAAACCGGGAACCAGCCCGGTCACCTGTGAGCAGTGCGGCGGACGAGGTCAGGTGGTTCGCACCCAGCAGTCCCTGTTTGGTATGGTTCAGAATGTTACAACCTGTCCTGCCTGTGGTGGAAAGGGAACTATTATTAAGGAAAAGTGTCCGGACTGTCATGGTAACGGATACACGAGTAAAAAGGAAAAATTGCAGGTATCCATTCCGGCTGGTATTGACCACGGACAGAGCGTACGTCTTCGCGGAAAAGGAGAACCGGGTAAAAATGGTGGCAGCCGGGGAGACCTTTTAGTAGAGGTTTATGTGGAGGGACATGAAGAGTTCAAACGTCATGACTATGATATCTATTCCACTGTAAAAATCAGCTATCCGAGAGCAGTCCTCGGTGGTGATGTAATTATTCATACAATAGATGGTGATGTTGCCTACAATGTAAAGGCAGGAACACAGACTGGCACAAGAGTACGGTTGAGAGGAAAGGGTGTACCGTCTCTTCGCAACAAAAAGATGCGCGGAAATCATTATGTGGATTTGGTTGTAGATGTACCGACTTCCTTATCCAGAGAGCAGAAAAAGCTATTGGAACAGCTGGATGCAACCTTTGAGAAAAAAGAAAAGAAGAAAAAGAAGTAAATAGGAAATGTATGAAGCGGTGACCAATGATGCAGACGTTATTGTATGCAATTTGCCACCGCTTTTCTTTGATTTTCACCCCTGATAATATGCAGAATTATTGCATACTTGACAATTATGCAGGATTATTGCATATTTAACGATTATGCAGAATTATTGCATACTTGACAATTATGCAGGATTATTGCATAATTTACACAGGAGGATACAGTCATGAATTATATAGCAATTATCGGTGATATAAAGGATTCTAAGGAGTTAGAAAATCGCAGTGAGGTGCAACAGAAACTGAATTGTGCCTTAAAATCTATAAATGAAGCTTACAGCACAGAGATTTCGTCAAAATTTATTATTACTTTAGGGGATGAATTTCAGGGATTGTTAAAAGGCTATGGACATGTTCTTGATATTATAAAGTACATTCAGAGAGAGCTGTATCCTGTCAAGCTGCGTTTCGGAGCAGGTTTGGGTGAAATAAATACAGATATTTTTCATGAAGCGGCTTTAGGTGCTGATGGCCCGGCTTATTATGCGGCCAGAAAAATGATAGAAGAATTGCGGGAACAGGAGAAAAGTTTGAAAAAGCAGGCTGCTGATATTCAAATTGCAATGTATAATATAGAAAAATTTGAAGTGACAGAGATTAATACCATTCTTTTACTTATGAAGATAATTGAGGATGGGTGGTCGGAAAAGCAGAGGTATACGATTTGGGATATGGAACAGAACGGTGGAAGTCAGGAAGAATGTGCAAAACGGATGGGGACAACTCAGTCAACGGTTGCCCGTAGACTGGCGGAGGGCAATTATGTAAGTTATATACGAGTTAGAAAAACGGTTGAGGAAGCATTAAAGAGATTAGGAGAAGCACAGAATGATAACTAAATATCTATTGATTTTCGGAATTGCACATTTGCTGGGGGATTTCTATTTTCAGACTGAAAAAATGGCGAGGGAGAAAGAGATAAAATATAAGGGAGTATTATTCCACTGTGCAGAGTATTTTGTAGTCACTTTATTAGTTGTTTTACCGGTATTCAGCTTTGATATGATGATTGCGTCTCTATATACAGCTTTAGCACATTTGGTAATAGATACGGTAAAGTATTTACTTTTGGCAACGAAAAAGATAAGAAAAAGCGGCAGAGTATTTGTGGCTGACCAGTGTGTACATGTATTCAGTATTTTTATGCTGGCTTCTTTCATGACTTACCGGAATTTTTCGATAGGGCATATAGGAATAGTAAATCGTATGTTAAATTTATATGGTTATGATGCAGAGATGCTTGCAAAATGGCTGTTTGTGATATTCATAAATCATAAACCAGCTAACATTTTGATACAGAACCTTCTTGGCGTTTATAAACCCAAGACGGAGGATAAGATAATAAAGGCAGATAATAAGATAGGAAGAAAAATTGGAACAATCGAACGATTTATAATGCTTGCCTTTTTGTCCGTGAATCAGTATACAGCGATGGGATTTGTACTCACAGCAAAGTCGATTGCCAGATACGATAAGATTACAAAGGATGAAAAATTTGCAGAATATTATCTGCTTGGCACATTAGTCAGTACATTAAGTGTAGTTCTGTGTAAACAGTTGATTTTATCGTGAAAGGAATTGCAGCAGGAGGTTGTGATTTTAAATAAAAAAACGTTTTTAAAATTGACAAAAATGTACAATGATGATACAATACTAATACAAAATCATATGGAAAACCGGGGATAGGATTTGACAAAGATGTGTCAGGAGAACAAACTTGGGTACAAGCTGTTTTTGGCATATATACTTAGCAGGTCCTAGCTTGTGAGTATGAAAGTAAATATTAAAACCTGTTATTATAGTCTGTACTATAATAACAGGTTCTATTTAATTAGCGATTTATACATAACAAGCGTAATTTTTAAGTATTACAATATTGGTGTCAGGAGGAAAAATGATGGAGAAGAAAAAAGGTGCAGTTGAAGTATATTTATCTACTGTGTTTAAATGGGGAATCATAATATTTGTGAGTGCCTGTATGTGTGCTACATTGACGTTTATGACGGAAAAACTGTTGGGATTCTATCCGAATGTTCCGTGGATCGCATTAACTCTTTTTGTCTTGATGGATGTTTTAGTCTTTTTAATTGGTATCTTTATCGTAAAGACATCATTTGATGGAGAGGGTTATCTGAAAGAGGGAAAACTGAAGGTTGGTAAATTGTTTACCGGAATTGTATTGGTAGTACAGTGGAATTATATTTTGTATATGATTCCGTCAAGAACATTTTGGGGATTTTTGTTCTTCTTTCTGATTCTTATAGCGTTCTTCTTGGATATTAAATTGGTATTGACCAGTGGAATTATCTGTATAGGCTCTCTGTTTATTGCATGGGGCGTGCGGAGTGCAGAACTCATGCCGGTAAAAGATGAGTTATTTATTACCGATATTCTTATGAGTTTGATAGCACTTTTATTATCATTGGCAGGATTACTGATTTTTGTATATTTTGTGGCACATTTTCTAGTAAATGCAAAGAGGGATGAGTTAGAAAAGAATAATGAACATGTGATGAGTGTTTTGGATTCTGTTCAGACATTATCGGAAAGACTTTATTCTGCGGGGGACTCCCTTTCACAGATTTCGGAGAATGAGAGTGCTTCTGCTGAGGAACTGGCCGCCACAAGTGAACAGTTAGTTAAAAGTAGTAATGTACTTAGTTCGAGAACGGATGAAAGTATGGTAAATCTGAGTGAATTAAGTGAGTGGGAGGGCGTTGTTGCAAATAATGTAGAAAAGGTTGAAGTGACGTCCAAAGACCTGCTTGATAAATCAATCGAAAATGAAAAATTATTGAATGATTTACATACAATTAACGGTGAAGTATCAGAATCCATGAAAGCTACGACTGATATCGCCCAAAAGTTATCCGATGCAGTACAGGAAATAGGCGTTACGCTGAATCTGATAAGTGATATTTCTTCGTCAACTAATTTATTGGCATTAAATGCTTCGATCGAAGCGGCAAGAGCCGGAGATGCCGGAAAAGGCTTTGCTGTTGTTGCAACAGAGGTAGGAAATCTTGCTAATAGCACACAGGAGTCCTTGAAGGAAGTAGAGTCTGTTATCGAACGGGTACAGCAAAATGTTAGAGAAATTACGATGCAGGTCGAAGAAAATGCATCCAAACTGGGTACTCAAAATGATTATTTTGCAAATGTATTCCAAAGTATGAAGGATATGACAGAACTTCTGAATGTCTCTGTTCAGGCCATTAATACGATGGGCGAGGCACATGGCAAACAGGCAGAAGTGATTAAAAAGACGGTTACGATTAATCAGGATATTGCAGAAAGTATCAGAAATGAGATTGAGCAGTTTGATAACATTAATTCGATGGTGGAGAGCAATGCCACTGATACGGCACAGGTGGCAGATCAGGCAAATGCAATTAATGAAATGGTGGATGAAATGAGCAGACTGCTTAAATGATGTAGGAAATATATTTTGTCATTTTAAATGTTCCGATATATTTTCTATGAAAATATAGATTTTTCGAAGTCTGGGTTTTGTGTCTTTGGGGGAGCTGATACAATAAGAAACGTCATATAAAAGAAGGAACTACAAATCAGCGAGAAACATTATTCGCAATGCGAATACCCCGTTTCGAGTCGATTTGTAGTTCCTTCTTTTTATTTTAGGACTTTCTTAGTGCGACAGCCCCTTTTTTTGCCGTTGTTTGTATCGGGGCACTTAGTGACAGCTATGATTACCGCAGCCGTGTTCGCCGCAGGTATGTCCCTCGCTGCCATGGTGTTCACCGTGATGTTCGCATTTGGCATCTGGATCGTAATTAAGAGTGCCGGCAAGAAGAGCTTCAACCGCATCATCACATTTTCCGCTGACACCCCCATATAGTTTTATGCCGGCTTCTGCGAGTGCCATCTGGGCACCACCACCGATACCACCGCAGATAACGGTATCAATGCCTAAATCAGAAAGGAATCCGGCAAGAGCACCGTGACCGCTGCCGTTGGTATCAAATAGTTCGGAGGAAACCGTCTTTCCATCCTCAATATGATAGATTTTAAATTGTTCGGTATGACCGAAATGCTGGTAGATTTGTCCATTTTCAAAAGTTACTGCAATTTTCATAATTATTCTCCTTATGTTTTATATTTTAATACTCTGTCCACAGGACAGATAATTAAGCTTTGACATATAATTTTTCATAAATTCATACTGTTTTTCTCCCGTACAATGGCAGGTGTAATATTCGGTGTCAAAACTGTCTAATTGAAGAGCATATTCTTGAAGATTCTTATCAAGAGGAAGTTTGGAAAAATGAAAGCCGCCAATCAGGTAATTGGGACAAAACCACCGGGTAATGTCTATGATTCCCTTGTGTGAGCATCCACTGATCAGCACCCTCTTATCTGCTTCTTCGATCAAGAGATATTGTTCATGGCGAAAATCATCTGGTCTGAATATGCCATTTTCAACTGTATTTAATCCGGAGCTGCCGAGGTCAGAATTTCGTTTATTCTCATTGCAGCAATATAGTGTCAATCCTTTATCAATGGCTGTAATATTATTGGTGTAAACGAGCCGGATATTATTTTTCAGCGTCAAATCAAGTCCGATATATTTTTCGGTGCCGTTATAGTGTGGTTCAAACGCATAACGGCTTAAATAGACCGGTGCTTTCTGATTGATTTCCAAAAATCTTGGAAGTCCGCCGCCATGGTCGTAATGTCCATGGGATAAAATGGCAATATCAACAGAGGAAAGGTCAATGCCAAGAACTTCTGCATTTTGACAGAACAGGCTGGTCTGCCCCATATCAAAAAGGATGTTATGTTCTTTTGTTTCGATATAAAGGCTTAGTCCATGTTCGGTGAATAAATTATCCTGCGTTGTTGTGTTCTCCAATAAAGATGTAATTTTCATTCAATATCACCTCTTTTACAACGATGTCGTTTACAACCGCCGCAGCCGCAATGTTCTTCCTTGCCGTCACAGAGCCTGTAATCACCGCCTTCGATACGAAGAGCAGCACCGTCAACAATGGCAGTGGCAATTTTCGTTCTTGCATTATTATAGATTTGCTGTACGGTAGTACGGGCGACCTGCATATAGCCGGCACACTCTTCTTGGGAAAAGCCCTCTTTATCAATAAGGCGAATACTCTCATATTCATCGACGGTCAGTATAATAATATTTTCTCCACCTGAACTTGGTAAAAATTCGGTTGCTTTTGGTAAACAACAAACCTTACGGCATTTTCTTGGTCTTGGCATAGCCTGCTCCCTTTTCTCACAGTATAAATCTATATCCTTTATAGCATAGTTTATGTCATATGTCAATAACTACGGAAGTATTCGGACAACTTTCCCTGACAGTTCCCGTTATGATCGTATTCATTATTTCAGTTAATTCCGCATAAATCACAACGTTCTGTTTCATACTAAAAGAAAAGGAAACAGGAGGTTCTATTATGATGGAACATAAGTATCGAATTAACACAATACGAGGAAGAGAAATTTTGGATTCCAGAGGTAATCCGACGGTGGAGGTGGAGGTTGCATTATGCGGTGGAGTGAAAGGAAGAGCTTCGGTGCCATCCGGTGCATCTACAGGGGCATTTGAAGCAACAGAATTAAGGGATACAGAACTTCCGCGTTACCGTGGACAAGGTGTAAAAAAGGCAGTGGAGCATGTAAATGATACGATCAGCTACATTTTGGAAGGAAAAAATGCATTGAATCAGGTGGAAATTGATTCCATTATGATCCATGAGGATGGTACAAAGAACAAAGGGAAATTTGGAGCCAATGCCATTCTTGGCACGTCAATGGCGGTGGCAAAAGCGGCGGCAAAGGCAGTAGGGCTTCCGTTGTATCAATATCTGGGCGGGGCAAATGGAAGAACATTACCAGTGCCTATGATGAATATTGTCAATGGAGGAAAGCATGCTGACAGCAGCTTGACTATACAGGAGTTTATGATAATGCCGGTTGGAGCAAAATCCTTTCATAGCTGTTTGGAGTGGAGTGTAAATGTTTTTCATACATTAAAAAAGCTTCTTCATGATGGTGGGTATGCCACCTCGGTTGGAGATGAGGGAGGCTTTGCACCGAGACTTGCGAATGATGAAGAAGCCCTGCAATTTATTGTAAAGGCGATTGAAAAAGCCGGATACCGGGCGGGAGAGGATTTCAAGATCGCCATGGATGCTGCCAGTACGGAGATGTATGAGGAAGCAGTAAAACAGGGAAGAACGGGTGAATATTTATTCTGGAAATCCGGTGAATATAAGACCGTGGATGAAATGATTGATCTGTGGGAAAAACTTTGCAATAACTATCCGATTTATTCGATTGAGGATGGATTGGCAGAAGAGGACTGGGACGGCTGGCAAAAGCTGACAAAGCGGTTAGGTGACCGGATTCAGCTGGTAGGTGATGATTTGTTTGTTACCAATACGGAGCGCATCCAAAAAGGGATGAATCTTCATACGGCTAATGCTGTTCTGATTAAGCCAAATCAGATTGGAACGATTTCCGAAACGTTAGAGGCAATCCGCATGACAAAAAATAATCGCTGGCATGCTATTGTCAGCCACCGCTCCGGCGAGACAGAGGACACTACGATTGCAGATATTGCGGTAGGATTGAATGCCGGACAAATCAAGACCGGAGCTCCGTCCCGGACCGATCGTGTGGCAAAATATAACCAGCTTTTGCGTATTGAGGAACAGTTGGGAAACAGTGCAGAATTTGGAAGAGGGTTTCGCATTTAATAAGAAATGGGAATTCGTATAAAAAGAACCACGATAGATTAACAGTTCTGAATCAATTTATCGTGGTTCTTTTTATCTAATAGGAAAGTCGATCGATTCCCTTTTACTCCGTATCCGTTACCAAATAAACTGTTTTATCGAGCTGGTATTGATAATTCTTTATAACATTACCGCTGTACAGTCTCATTGGCTGCCAGTTACATAGGTCATAGTCTTTCACATAAGGCAGATTGTAATAGAACATGTCGTGGTCGCCGCTGCCTTTGTCATATGTCATTAATTCTTTGGTAAAGAGCTCTTGTGATGTCATAAATCTGCCTCCTTTCTTTTTCATCCTATAACATTCATTACTATTTATTATATGTCAAAATTGGCAGATGTGCAAGAGTCCTTTTCAGATAGTATTTCACAGCCGCACCCCTCTAAGAGAAGGAGAATCTGTCCGTTTTCCACTTTATAGGTCTTGCCGGAAAGTTCACCTGTAAAGGCTGTTTGGGCACCCTGATAAGGAATCGAAAGTGTTGCGGAATCCTCATCATTATTTACCGCGGTAATCACATCCATTCCGTTAAAACTGCGGGCGAATGCATACTGGCGGTTGGTGAGTAAAAGTTCCTTGTATTCTCCGTACGATAAAACGGCGGAATTCTGACGAATCATACCGAGCTTTTTCAAAAATGCAGTATAAGGATTTGTGGAAACCGCATCCTTATAGTCTTCCAGATCTAAGCAGGGACGAAGGGAGGCATCGGAACCCTTTTCCTTCTTTCCCTCAATGGCGAACTCGGAACCGTAATAAATGGATGGGATGCCGGGTAATGTATACAGTAACGTATGAACAATGTTAAAATGGTCTTTATTCTGCAGCTTATTAATAATTCGTTCCACATCATGGTTATCTGCAAAATTATACAATTTCAAGTTTTCATAATGGCAGCCTCCCATTTCATAGAGACGCTTTACCGTATGGGCTATTTCAAAAAAATTGTGTTCATTACAGCCGGACCAAAGTGCTTTATTTAAGTGATAGTTCGTAACGGCATGTAATGTTTCGGGATTGACCCATCGGTTATATTCTCCATGAATGACTTCGCCCATAAGCCAGAAATCCGGCTTCACTTCATTGGCTACCTGCCGCATTCCTTTCATAAAGTTAAAATCAAGGACATCAGCAGCATCTAAACGGATACCATCGATATCAAATTCTGATACCCAAAAACGAATGACATCATAGATGTAATCTTTTACTTCCGGATTCCATTGGTTCAATTTTACCAAAAGGTTGAATCCACCCCAGTTATCGTAGGAAAATCCATCATTGTACTCATTGTTCCCTCCGAAATTTACGTTACAGTACCAGTCCTTGTAGTGCGATTGTTCGCGGTTTGCTTTCAGATCTTTAAAAGCAAAAAATTCCCTGCCTGTGTGATTAAATACACCATCTAAAATTACCCTTACATTTTTATCGTGACAGGTCTGAATAAAATGTTTTAAATCTTCATTGTCACCAAGACGGCGGTCCAGCGTTTTATAATCCGTTGTTTCATAACCATGTCCGACGGATTCGAACAGAGGCCCGATATATAGGGCATTACATCCGATTTCCTTTATATGTTCAATCCATGGTTCCAATTTGCGTAAGCGATGCACGATCTCCCCTTTATCATTGAGAGCAGGTGCTCCGCTTAATCCTAATGGATAGATGTGGTAAAATACGGCTTCATCATACCATGCCATTTTCATACCCCTTTCTTGATTCATTTCTTGCCCCTAACAGTATAACACAAAGAAAAGATGAGCGAAAGAAAAAAAGAGGAAGAATCTTGTAGATTTATTCTCTTTTTGATAAACTAATGTTTATAAAACTATGGAGGAGTGCATTTTATGTATCTGAAACAATTCGATGAGTTTGACAAAATATGTATCCAATGCCACGACAGTCCCGATGCGGATACGATTGGTTCGGGTTTTGGATTGTATTCCTATTTCAAAGATTTAGGAAAGGAAGTACATCTTATTTACAGTGGCATTCATGAGATTACAAAGCCAAGTCTCCGTATTATGGTGGAGCAATTACAGATTCCGATTGAGTATGTGGAGGAACTGCCGGAATGTGATGTTCTGATTACGGTAGATTGTCAGTACAAGGGTGGGAATATTACCGAATTTGATGCCAAGCGGGTAGCAATGGTGGACCATCATCCGGCCTGTGGGAGAGTGGATGACTGGTGCTGTATCTGCAGCAAAAACGGAAGCTGTGCAACGGTAGTCTGGAAATTATTGAAGGAAATGGGATATGATGTAAATGAAAAGATTAATGTGGCAACAGCATTATATTTTGGACTTTTTATTGATACAGGGCATCTGTCGGAGATTTTTTATGAGGCTGATAAGGACATGAGGGATTCTCTTGTGGTAGACCGGGATATTTTGGAGTACATGATTAATTCGAATTTGTCACGGGAGGAATTAGAGATTGCAGGAGAAGCGTTGTCGAACTATTTTTATGATGAAGAATATCGTTTTGCCCTGCTGCGGACAAGACCTTGTGATCCGAACCTTTTGGGGGTTATCAGTGATTTGGTAAATCAGGTGTCTACCATTGATACCTGCATTGTATACAATGAAACATCAATTGGTTATAAACTGTCTTTGAGAAGCAGTCTGTCAAAGTGTGAAGCCAGTGGGCTGGCAGTGGCGGTCACGAAGGATATCGGCTCCGGTGGCGGACATACCAATAAGGCGGGAGGGTTTATTATGAAAAAAATGTTTCGGACGGCATACGGGACAGCAGATTTTGAAACAGTGGTTCGTACCCGCTTGCGGGAATATTTAGGTAGAATGGGAGAATGATGAGAGGTGAAAAAAAGAGTATTCGGTTTCATTTTTGTAGTGGTGTTTTCTGTGCTTACTGCGGCGGGATGCACAGAAAAGAAGAATATATCTCCGAAAAAGAGTGCCAGTGTATCGGGAGAGAGTATTCAAAAACAGGATGACCCGCCGGCTGCAACAGGTAGTGCGGTTTCTGAAAATGGGAGTCCGTTCGTGCAAAAAAGTAAAAAATATGCGGAGCAGATGGTATCCGGCCTTTTTTCGGCAGCATGGGAGGATTTTTCTAAAGATTTGGCGAATCAGCTTTCGGAGGAGAGCCTGAAAGTGTCATTTAACAGCGTGCTGTCAGGTGTTTCCGGTTATCAGGGTATTGACCGCGTAGAGGAGAAAGAAAGTGACGGCTATCAAATGGTCGATGTGGTACTTGCCTTTGAAAATCATCAGGGACGAAGTATTCGGTTCGTTTATGATTCTGAGGAACATATAGCCGGAATCTGGTTTGATACAGCGGTGCTGGACAAGAAAGGAACCACGAATAACGGCGATACAGAACAGTCCGGTTCTTATCGGGAAAAGGATATTACGGTGGGGAGAGAGCCCTATGAGCTGAAAGGAACGCTGCTGATTCCGCAGCAGAAGAAAAAAGCACCCGTTGTCATTTTATTTAGCGATGATGACTGTGATATGGATGGAACAATCGGAACGGCCGGAAATACACCGCTAAAAGATATTGCAGAGGGATTGGCAAAACAGGGGATAGCAGCATTGCGGTATCACACGAGAAAATACGAGCATGGAAATAGGCTGACGGATAATCTTGGAATTTACGATAGCTTTTTACAGGATGCCTGTTATGCAGTAGACCAGATGTATAATGAGAACGATATTGATTCCGGACACATTTATTTAGCGGCCATGGGGGAAAATGCCAGCCGCATGTCTGCGTTGGTGAAAAGGAAGAAAAACCGGCTTTCCGGTGTAATTCTTATGGGAGCAAAGCCGATGAAAATGCAGGAAACTTTTTATGCCAGCCCGAATAAGACGGTAGAAATGGATGCTGCCTATTTTATGAAAGAAAATTCCACGATACCCCTGCTTGTATTGCAGGGAAAAGCAGATTTTGAGACGACAACAGAGGACTATGAGCAGTGGAAAGAAATATGGAAAGGGCGTTCTCATGTTACTTATCGGGAATATGAACGCTTGAACCATTATTTTATGACGACCACTGGCAAATCTGATGCCACCGACTACAACTCCCCAAATAATGTCAGCAGTCAGGTGATTTCAGAAATTGCCAAATGGTGCCGCGGATAGTTTTTTATTTCCGGGAGATTTTCTTTTCCAACTCTACGAGCGGAATTGGTAACAGGGACAAGGCAATTACCATTCCCCACTGCACTCCGGTAAGGGCGGAGGTATGGAAGATTCCCTGTAAGACGGGCAGGGTGATGACAAGACATTGCAGCAGGATACACAGTGTTACGCTGAAAAATAGTTTCTTGTTTCCCCAAAAGCCGATTTCGGTCAGAGAGTGCTTGCTTCTCATATTAAAGGAATGGACGAGCTGCGATAAGGACAATACCGCAAAACACATAGTGGAATTTCCGGCCACATAGGCAAAGAGTGCCAGTGAGCCTATGAACATTCCCTCTACTAACATTTGAAAAACGGATTCAAAGGTAAACATTCCCTTACTGGCTTTTACCGGAGGGCGGTTCATAATATCAGAATCCGGAGGCTCTACCCCAAGGCAGAGGGCTGGAAAGGAATCCGTTACTAAATTGATAAATAGGAGCTGTACCGGAAGAAGCGGTACCTCCAAACCAAATAGAATGGCAGCAAAAATAGTCATGATTTCCCCGATGTTACAGGACAGGAGGAAATGGATGGCTTTTTTTATGTTGTCAAAGATTCCCCTGCCTTCTTTTATGGCAGATACAATCGTAGAAAAATTGTCGTCCATTAAAATCATATCAGAGGCATTTTTGGCTACATCCGTTCCGGTCTGTCCCATGGCACAGCCAATGTCAGCTGCTTTTAAGGCAGGGGCATCATTTACTCCGTCTCCCGTCATTGCCACAATGTTTCCCTTGTTTTGGAAGAGCTTTACCAGACGTACTTTGTGGCTCGGTGTTACCCGGGCAAAGACAGAATGCCGGGACAATTGCCGGGATAGTTCCTCATCTGTCAGTAAATCCAGTTCCTGTCCGGTCATCACTTCACATTCATCCGAACAGATGCCTAATTCGGTTCCGATCGCAGCGGCAGTAATGCGGTGGTCTCCGGTAATCATAACGGGCTGTATGCCTGCTTTTTTACATTGTATGACAGCGGCATAGGCTTCCTTTCGCGGCGGATCCATAAGTCCGACAAAGCCGGCAAAAATAAGTTCCTTTTCAAGAGTTTCATTTTTGTGGGCGCTCGCAGAACGCCGGTATCCCACTGCCAGTACCCGGAGCGCACGGGAAGCGTACTGCTCTGCTTTTTTGAGAAATTCCTTTCGCTTGGAGGAAGTCATGGGATGCAAGCTTCCATTTTCTTCGTAGTGGGATGAATCGGCCAGAAGAATTTCCGGTGCTCCTTTTGTGATGGAGAGAAATCCTTTGTTGTCATTATGCAGAGTTGTCATTTTCTTTCGGTCGGAGTCAAAAGGCAGCTCAAAGATGCGGGGAGTTATTTTTTGTTCCGTTTGAAAATCAACTCCCTGCTTTTTGGCGAAGTGAACCAATGCTTCTTCCATAGGTCCGGTATTGTCATTGCACAGGACGAGGAGTCTGGCAAAAAACGGCTCACTGCAGAGTGGAAAGGATTCCCTTACCGTCATTTTATTTTCGGTCAGGGTTCCTGTTTTATCGGAGCAGATGACAGAAGCACTTCCCAGAGTTTCCACAGCGGGAAGATGACGAATGATAGCTTTCTTTTTTGCCATTCGCTCTACGCCCAGAGAGAGCATTATCGTAACGAGAGCAGGAAGGCTTTCTGGAATCGCAGCAACTCCAAGACTTACGGAGGTCATGAACATAGAAAAAATAGGTACACTTTTCCGGATTCCAAGGAAAAAGATGACGATACAGATTCCCAGTGCCAGCAGACCGAGTATTTTCCCGGTTTTATTGAGGCGGCGGGTAAGGGGCGTTTCCGGGGATTCCTCCCGTGCCAGCATGCCGGCAATCTGCCCGATCTGTGTGTTCATCCCGGTTTCTGTTACATAAAAGGTACCCCGTCCGGTGGTGACTACTGTGCCGGAGAACACACAGTTGCGGCGGTCGCCTAAAGGAATGCTGTGGGAAGAAAGAGCATCGGCTGTTTTAGCGACCGTTCCGGTTTCTCCTGTGAGGGCAGATTCCTCGGTAGATAGATTATGGCAGGTGAGAATCCGGCCGTCGGCGGGAATTTGGCAGCCGGTATTCAGGAATACAATATCACCGGGAACAAGCTCGCTGGAGGGAATCGTCATTTTTTCCCCCTCTCTCAGAACAAGAGTTTCCGGTGTCTGGAGAGAGCGGAGAGCTTCGAGGGAATGCTCGGCACGCTGTTCCTGAAAGACACCGATAATGGCATTGATAATCACGATGGCTAAAATAATGCAGGGATCGGTAAAGTCCGCATTTCCCTGAAAATAGGATGCCAAAAAGGAAATCAAGGCAGCTGCCAATAAGGTAAGAATCATAAAATCTTTAAATTGTAAAAAGAAACGCTGTAAAAGTCCGGGACCTTTTTCCTGCAAAAGTTCATTAGCTCCCCATTTTTTCCTTGCGTGATTTACTTCTTTACGGGTGAGCCCCTGTTCCGGATCGATTCCCGTTCTGCGAATTAGTTCGGTAACGGTGATAGAATACCATTCCATAATAACCTCCAAAGCATAAAATATAGTAAATAAACAGGAGTAGAATATAATATGGGTCTAATCCTATTGCTGTCAGTTTCGGTCAGCTTAGATACACTGGGGATTGGTATGTCTTATGCCATAGAGGGAATTCGGATTCCATGGCAGACACGGTTTATTGTTGCCCTGACCAATATGGTCCTGACTTTTATGTCGGTATTGCTGGCACAGTATCTGGATGGTCTGGTACCGGATCTATGGCTCAGCATTTTTGGCGGAAGCGTCCTTGTGGTTCTGGGCGGCAAAACTTTATGGAACGCTCTTGGTGAGAATAAAACCGCAGACTATGACAAAGATAAGTCCCATGTGTTAGAGCCGGCAGAGGGCTGTGTATTGGGGCTGACAATGGCACTTGATGCGGTCAGTGCCGGTCTGGGACTTGGAAATTTAGGTGCGGCGGCTTATCTCTTCCCGGTTCTTACTGCTTTTTCCGGTGTCTTGTTTTTGTCATTGGGGGCAGCGATGTGGTGCAGTACCAGACGATTAAACGGAGCGGGTGGTATCATTTTGGTTCTTCTTGGGCTGTTTCGGATTTTTTACTGATTTTGCACAATTTGCGAAACAGGATAAACAGTAACAAAAGGGAAGCAATGGCTAAAATCCATTTTTTGTAACGGTTAAAATAGAAGAAAAAGATATCGTGGTACTGGTAAAAGTAATAACCTAAGCTGGTCAGTAAGGTATTCCAAAGAAGGATGCCAAGGGAGGAACAAAGCAGGTATCCCAAAAGAGACTGCTTCATGGCTCCGGCAACAAAACCGATATAGGTGCGGCAGAGCGGAATGATCCGGCTCAGAAAGACAGCGGATTTTCCATGGTCTCCAAAGGTGCGGTAAGAGGAGAGGATGGGCTTTTCTAAAGAGGGAAACCGCTTCATAGCCTTTTCTAACAGGGGGGAACCACCGAATCTTCCGATGGCGTAAGTGATGGTGGTTCCGATAAGCCCTGAAAGAGTGCTTGCCAGCACCAGACCGGCGAAGGTCATGCCATGTCTTGCTCCTAAAACTCCGGCGAGCGGGAGAACAAGCTCACTCGAAACAGGAAAACAGGCATATTCGAGCAGAATGAGCAGGAAAAGAGCCGGAAGCCCATATTGGTCAATGAGAGATTCGATTATGGACATAGAATTACTCCGGTATACGTAAAATAGTTGTTATAGTCTATGAGTGGGAGAGTGAAAGTATTCTTGACAAAGGTTTTGAGAGTTGATATTATAAATTTATATGCGTATATGTAAATTGATTTGCGAAAAATCGTTAAAAATAATAGATGTGCTACAGGAAAGAGAGGAATATTATGAGCCGGAGTTATAATCCAAAGGAAATTGAAAAAAAGTGGCAGAAAGTCTGGGAAGAGGAAAAAGCTTTCCGGGCAACGAAGGAGTACAGTAAACCAAAGTATTATGCGTTAGTTGAGTTCCCATATCCGTCGGGACAGGGACTTCATGTCGGACATCCTCGTCCCTATACGGCACTTGATATTGTGGCACGTAAGAGAAGAATGCAGGGATATAATGTTTTGTATCCGATGGGCTGGGATGCGTTCGGACTTCCGACCGAAAACTATGCGATTAAAAATAAAATCCATCCAAAGGAAGTAACGAAAAATAACGTAGCACGTTTTAAGGCACAGCTGCAGGCACTTGGTTATTCCTTTGACTGGGAGAGAGAAGTAAATACGACAGATCCGAATTATTTTAAATGGACGCAGTGGATTTTCTTAAAATTATTTAAAGCGGGACTTGCCTATAAGACGGAGATGCCGATTAACTGGTGTACTTCCTGTAAATGCGGACTTGCGAACGAAGAGGTCGTGAACGGTGTATGTGAACGATGCGGAAGTCCGGTCGTGCGCAAAGTAAAGAGCCAGTGGATGCTAAAGATTACGGAATATGCAGATAAATTGATTGATGATCTGGATGGACTGGACTATATTGAACGGGTCAAGGTCTCCCAAAAAAACTGGATTGGACGTTCCCACGGTGCAGAGGTAGATTTTTCCTTGAAAGATAAGGAAGAAAAATTGACAATATATACAACAAGACCAGATACATTATTTGGTGTTACTTATATGGTTGTTTCTCCGGAACACCCTTATTTGGACAAATACAGAGATGAGATTAAAAACTGGGATGCCATTGTGGAATACCGTGAGATGGCAGCGAGAAAATCTGATTTTGAGCGTACGGAACTGGCAAAGGATAAGACGGGGGTTGCCATTGACGGCTTATCCGCCATCAATCCGGTCAATGGAAAAGAGATTCCGATCTGGATTTCGGATTATGTCCTTATGAGTTATGGAACCGGTGCGATCATGGCAGTGCCGGCACATGACACCCGTGACTGGGAATTTGCAAAGAAATTCGGACTTCCGATCGTGGAAGTCATTGAGGGCGGAAATGTTGAGGAAGAGGCATTCACCGATGTGGCAACAGGAACGCTTGTAAATTCAGGCTTTTTAACGGGCAAAACGGTTGAAGAGGCGAAGAAAGCGATTATTGACTGGCTGACAGAAGAGGGAGTGGGAACGGCAAAGAAAAACTTTAAACTCCGTGACTGGGTATTTTCCAGACAGCGCTATTGGGGGGAACCGATTCCGATTGTAAAATGTGAGAAATGTGGTTATGTTCCGGTTCCGGAAAAGGAACTGCCTTTATTGCTGCCGGAAGTAGATAATTATGAGCCGACGGATAACGGAGAGTCTCCGATTGCCAATATCCGCTCATGGGTGGAAACCACTTGTCCATGCTGTGGTGGCAGAGCAGAGAGGGAGACAGATACCATGCCTCAATGGGCAGGCTCTTCCTGGTATTTCCTGCGCTACATTGATCCGGATAATGATGAGGCACTGGCAGGCAAAGAGGCACTGGATTACTGGCTGCCGGTGGATTGGTACAATGGTGGTATGGAACATACCACACTGCATCTGCTCTATTCCCGTTTTTGGCACAAATTCCTTTATGATGAGGGAGTAGTTCCGACCAAGGAGCCATATCAGAAGAGAACTTCCCACGGTATGATTCTTGGTGAGAACGGTGAGAAGATGAGTAAATCCCGCGGCAATGTTGTAAATCCGGATGATATTGTAAATGCTTATGGTGCAGACACCCTTCGTACCTATGAAATGTTTATCGGTGCGTTTGATGCAGCAGCCGCATGGTCAGAGGATGGTGTAAAAGGATGCCGTCGTTTTTTGGAGCGTGTCTGGAAATTACAGGAAATGGTAACAGATGAAACCGGATATTCTGCGGACATGGAAACGAAGATGCATCAGACGATTAAGAAGGTCAGCAATGATTTTGAGACATTAAAATATAATACAGCCATTGCGGCGATGATGGCACTCATTAATGATTTTTACAAGAAGGGTTCGGTTACAAGAGATGAGTTCAAGACACTTCTTGTATTGTTAAATCCGGTTGCCCCGCATATTACAGAAGAACTGTGGGCAGAAAAAAATTATGGCGGAAGACTATATGAGACAACATGGCCGGAATATGATGAGGCGAAGACGATTGAAGCGGTACAGGAAATAGGGGTACAGATTAATGGCAAGGTCCGTGCTACGGTAGCACTTGCAATTGATGTTTCTAAGGAAGAGGCTTTGGCAGCTGGTAAAGAGGCAGTTGCGGATAAATTAGAGGGCAAACAGATCATAAAAGAAATCTATGTGCCTAGACGGATTATCAATATTGTAGTAAAATAGAACTTACAATGGAAAAGTAGGAGAGTGCAAAATGGCTAAGGTGAGTATTATCATTCCTTTCTTTAAGGGGACTGCGTATTTGGAAGATTGTGTGGGCAGTATTGAAAAACAGAACTTCACAGATTATGAAATTATCATTGTGAATGATAAGGACGGACACGAAGTGCCGGAATCCGTTGCGGCAAAAGAAAAAGTGACAGTCTACAGAGCCTTGGATGAGGTTTCAGAGGAGGTAATTCGCCAAAATGAGGAAGCTGCTGCAGCATGGCGTGAGCAGAAAATTCATGAGCGTGTGGAGAAACGCTTGACGAATGCAGAGCGTCGGAGACAGGAAGTGGAAGCCTATAAGAAAAAGGGCGAAATTTTGGATGTTTACACCGAAGAACAGTTAAATCCGCAGGAAGAGGACTTAATTGACGAATATGAGGAAAAGATTGATAAGGTATATCCTTTTGGTGTGTCCTATTGCCGGAACATTGGTATTGAGAAAGCAACAGGCAAGTATCTCTATTTTATTGACTGTGATGACTATCTGCTTGAGGATGCTTTACCGAAGCTGGTCGAACTAGCAGAGGAGAAGGATTCTTTGGTTACGACAGGAAATAAGTACAGCAGCTGGTTCAAGCCGGTGAACTTTACGTTTGAAAAGGCAGTTCAGGAAACGGTAATTGAGGGAAAGCAGCAAATGACAGGACAGATTCTGAGAGCCCGTTTTGTGGAGATGTTCTCTGTACAGCATTTGCTGATCAACCGTGAGTTTGTTGTATCTCATGGAATTCAATTTGATACTTCTACCAGATTTTACAGTGACATGCGGTTCTGTTCTCAGGTGCTGCAGGAGGCAGGAGACCGTATGTGGATCGACGGGGACAGTCTCTATGTATGGCGGCACCGTAACGATCAGGTGCATCTTCCGGCATTGTGTCAGAAGAGGCGTGGAAATCACAGCTTGGAGTTCTTGGAATCCTACCATGCTTCTGTTGTATATGCGGCAAAAAATAAAGATTTACGATTTGCCTTAGACCATTATTTTCTCAGTTTCTTTTACAAGAGATATATTGCGAGAATTCGGAGAGATCTGGTTCCTCAGTATACCAAGGTCATGCAGGAGATGCCGGATTGGAATGTTCTGAAAAAGGAATATAAGTTTGCAGAGAGAGTGGCACTTCACTTTATCCATAAAGGGAAATACCGTACAGCCAAACCTGCGATTAAGTATTTTAAATGGGCAAAGAAAAAGAAAGGTTTATTGGGAAGCCGGCTTCAGTGGTATCGTGTTCTGGAAAAGAAAATATTTAAGAAAATGCCATTGCGGAGAGACTGGGTGCTGCTTGAGAGCTTCTTCGGAAAGAGTTATTCGGACAGCCCGAAATATTTATATGAGTATTTGCAGAAAACAAGAGGGGATAAGTACCGTTATATCTGGGTACTGAATCAGAAATCAGACGCTCTGGCAAAGAGTGGAAAGCATACCCGGGTCAAAATGAACAGTCTGCGTTACGTTTATTATGCCTCCCGCTGCGGATATCGTATTTTTAATGTCCGCCAGCCGGCATGGAATAAAAAACGGGCAGGAGTTGTATTTTTGGAAACATGGCATGGTACACCGTTGAAAAAACTGGCCTTTGATATGGATGACATTACATCCGCCAGCCAAAATCATAAGACCATGTTCTATAAACATGGCAGAGAGTGGAATTATCTGATTTCTGCCAATCCATTTTCGACCGATGTATTTGAGCGTGCGTTTGTTTTTGAACGCAGTAAAATTCTGGAATACGGATATCCGCGTAATGATATTCTGTATGCGGAAAATAAAGATGAGATTGCTTTGGAAGTAAAGAAGGAACTGGGAATCCCAACGGATAAGCGGGTTATTTTATATGCACCGACTTGGCGGGATAATCAGTTCTATGACAAAGGAAAGTATAAGTTTACACTGGCAATGGATCTGGACCGCATGAGAAAAGAATTTAGTGAAGACAGCGTTATTTTGCTGCGTACCCATTATTACATTGCGGATATTCTGGATCTGTCAGAGTATGAAGGATTTGTTTTTAATGGCAGTCAGTATGAGGATGTGTCCAGATTATATTTGGCATCGGATATTTGTATTACCGATTATTCTTCTGTATTTTTTGATTTTGCCAACCTGAAAAGACCGATTTTGTTCTTCGTATACGATTATGCAGAGTATGCGGATGAAATTCGCGGTATGTATATGGATATGGAAAAAGAAATGCCTGGTCCGATTCTTCATGATAACGATGCATTAATTGATGCATTGCACAATATGGATGCGATCAATGAGAATTATAAAAAACGGTATGAGGAATTTTATAACCGGTTCTGCTGCGTTGATGACGGGCATGCATCGGAACGGACGATTGAGAAGGTATTCGGAGAAAGAGAAAAGGGAATGAGTAACCTGTAATGCGTAAAATTGTTAAAAAAGCGGTAATCTTTCTTTACCGTGTCATGTGTCTTATTTTACCGGTAAAGAAAAATCGAATTGTATTCGATAGTAATTTAGGAAAAAGCTATGCGGGGAATCCGAAATACATTTATGAGTATATTGTGACAAATGGTTATGATAAAAAATGGGACTGTATTTGGTTCTATGAAAACGAAAGATATAAAATTTCAGGAAGGAGCCGCCAGATAAAATATGGTCGGCTCCGTTATCTGTATTATATGGCTACAGCCAGAATCTGGATTTTTGACAGCCGTCAGCCGGAATTTCTGATACGGAGAAAGAACACCTATTATATTCAGACGTGGCATGGCACCCCGTTGAAGAAGCTGGCACTGGATCTAGAAGATGTATTTATGGTAAATGAAAGTGACATTGAGGTATACAAGAAGGGATTTGCAAAGAATGCCCATACATGGGATTATCTGATTTCCCAAAATGCCTATTCCAGTGAGATCTTTCGCCGTGCTTTTGATTTTCAAAATGAAATGCTGGAAATAGGCTATCCAAGAAATGATATTCTATTCCGGGAAAATACGAAAGAGGCGGTGGAGCATTACCGCCGGGAATTGGGACTGCCGCTGGATAAGAAGATTATTCTGTATGCACCGACCTGGCGTGATGATGAATTTTCTGATGATAAGAAATATGAATTTCGTCCTCAGATTTCGTTCGATCTTTTGAAAAAGGAGCTGGGGGATGAATATGTTATTATTGTAAAATATCACTATTTAATTATGGATGCTGTGGATTGGTCACCTTATCATGGATTTATTTATCCTTTTGACCAGAGCCGGGATATTGCAGAGCTTTTTATTGTGTCGGACATGCTGATTACGGACTATTCTTCTGTGATGTTCGACTATAGTCTGTTAAAGCGGCCAATGTTCTTTTTTGCTTATGACTTATATAAATATAAAAATGAACTGCGGGGCTTTTACTTTAGCTATCAGGATGAAATGCCGGGACCGATTTCCGAAACAACAGAAAAGCTTATCGAGGATATTAAGATGTATGATGCTTCTTTGTATGAGGAGCGGTATCGGCTCTTTTCCCAAAAATATAATTCTGTTGATAACGGGACAGCATCTCAGCAGGTTGTTGAGCTGATGGAGTCCCTAATATAAAGATGTCAGGGTCAAAAGGTCAACATTGCACGTGCTTGCACGAAAGCAATGTTTGACCTTATTGCCCCCAACATCATATAAAGAGAAGTGTGAAGACATAGCAACGCTTCAGAATGGAGGCTGAAATGGAACCAATTGAAAGTTTTACTGTGAATCATCTGAGTCTGCTGCCGGGGGTTTATGTGAGCCGCAAAGACAGCACAGGAAATGATGTTGTGACAACTTTTGATATACGGATGACAAGACCGAACTATGAGCCGGTTATGAATACCGCAGAAGTCCATGCAATTGAGCATTTGGGAGCTACTTTTTTGAGAAATCATAAGGATTGGGGCAGTAAAGTTATTTACTTTGGTCCAATGGGATGCCGTACCGGATTTTATCTTCTTATAGCAGGCGATTATGATTCCGAAGATATCATTCCGCTAATGCGGGAGCTGTTTGATTTTATCCGGACTTATGAGGGAGAAGTTCCGGGGGCTTCCCCGGAGTGCTGTGGGAATTATCTGGATCTGAATCTGCCGATGGCAAAGGTTTTAGCAGAGCGGTTTTTCGAACATGTGCTGACGGGAATTACACCGGACAGGTTAAAGTATTCATAATATAACAAATCTCTGCATACATTTTATAAAAAGACAAGTACAGCTTGTTCAAAGGCAGGGGAAATCATGATGCAATGGGATAGTCGAATGCAAAATAATCACAGTGTGAAAGTTTTGAAGGCGGCTATCCCTTTTTTGGACATAGCCGTAGGTGAAAAAATTGATTTTCGGGGACTTTTGACAGCAATTCGTCCGTTTGCATCTGCGAGGGAGGCTAAAGTGCTGGATATGATTCTTCAATTTTTTCAAATTCAGGAAATGTTGGAGATGGTGAAGCTCTTCCAATCCATGCAGGAAATGAATGCAGGGGAGGGAGAAGAAAGCGGAGGCGGTTTTAATCCATTTTCGATGTTTGAGAATATGCCGATGGATATGACAGAGGTCATGAATATGTTTCAGGCTCCTTTGAACAATGATGACGAGGAGGAACATGAGCCAATCGATATTTGACGATTATGATATTTTCAAAACAATGCACCCAGTGAAAATTCAGATTATGAAAGATTTAGCGGAGAAAATGCAGGGAAAACAAATGAAAGATGCTGCTCCTCTGTTAATGGCAGCTACCAGTCAGTTAAAGGCACACAATCTTTCCTTTACCCCGGAAGAAAGCAGTGTTTTACTGGAAATTCTCACAAAAGATATGACACCACAGGAAAAAGCAAAAGTGGAAATGATGAAAAATATGGTGAAAAAGAATAGAAAATAGTTTCTATTTTTTGGATTCTGTGATAAGATAACACCATTAGACTAAGTACACGTTAAAAGAAATGAGTGATGATACGATGGCAGAAAAGTGGATAGAACTGAAAAATATTTCCAAGTCTTTTGACGGCGAGATGGTTTTGGATAAATTGAATTTGGATATACATGAAAATGAGTTCGTGACTCTGCTGGGGCCGAGTGGCTGCGGCAAGACAACAACGCTGCGTATCATGGGTGGATTTGAAACAGCGGATGAAGGGCAGGTGCTTTTGAACGGCAGCGATATAGCCCGCGTGCCGGCAAATAAAAGACCGATTAACACAGTTTTTCAGAAATATGCCCTGTTTTCCCATATGAATATTGCAGATAATATTGCATTTGGATTGAAAATTAAGAAGAAATCCAAAGATTATATTGCAGATAAGATAAAATATGCTCTGAAATTGGTGAATTTGGAAGGATACGAAAAGCGGATGCCGGACTCTTTGAGCGGTGGACAGCAGCAGCGTATCGCCATTGCCAGAGCGATTGTCAATGAACCAAAGATATTGTTGTTAGATGAGCCGTTAGGGGCATTGGATTTGAAATTGCGGCAGGAAATGCAGTACGAGCTGATTCGGTTAAAAGAAGAACTGGGAATTACGTTTGTCTATGTAACCCATGATCAGGAAGAGGCTCTCACCATGTCAGACCGTATTGTTGTAATGAATCAGGGATATATCCAGCAGGTGGGGACACCGGAGGATATATATAACGAACCGCAGAATGCCTTTGTGGCTGACTTTATCGGTGACAGTAATCTGTTGTCGGCGACAATGGTCCGTGACCGCAAAGTAAATATACAGGGACAGGAATTTGATTGTGTCGATGTTGGATTTGGTGAAAATAATCCGGTGGATGTGGTAATACGTCCAGAGGATTTAATTCTGGTATCCCCGGAAGAGGGAATGCTCCGCGGAAAAGTAGTATCCTTGATTTTTAAGGGGGTACACTATGAAATGGAAGTGGAAGCTCTTGGATTTACATGGCTGGTTCACAGTACGAATCTGGCAGAGGTAGGAGAAGAGGTCGGACTTTTTGTCGATCCGTTCAATATACAGATCATGAAAAAACCGGAAAACTCCGCAGAGGAGGTATTACATGATGAAGAATGAGAGGAAAGTCCGGGTATTTGCCTTTCCCTATGTGATATGGATGGCGATATTTGTAATTGTTCCTCTTCTTATCATGGCATACTACGGTTTTACTGACGGGGAAGGGACATTTACACTGGAGAATATTACCAGCATTGCAAAGCCGGTTCACTTAAAGGCTTTATGGACATCCATCCGGTTGTCAGCTATCTGCACGGTTCTTTGTTTTGCTCTGGCACTGCCGCTGGCACTTGTCATACGCAGTCTCCATATAAAGAGCAGTGGATTTGTTATCTTTATTTTTATACTACCTATGTGGATGAACTTTTTGCTGCGGACGATTGCATGGCAGTCCCTGCTGGAAAAAAGCGGTGTGATTAATCGCATATTGGAAATACTAGGATTACCGGCACAGAATATGATAAATACAGAAGGTGCGATTGTTCTCGGCATGGTATATAATTATCTGCCCTTTATGGTGCTGCCGATTTACAATGCACTCGCCAAAATCAGTCAGGATACATTTGATGCGGCAAAAGATCTGGGAGCAGACTGGTGGCAGACGATGCGAAGAATTACCCTGCCGCTTATTTTCCCGGGCATTGTCAGCGGAAGCACTATGGTGTTTGTGCCGGCTCTGACTACCTTTGTTATATCAGATTTGCTCGGCGGTGCCAAAATTCATCTGATCGGAAATGTGATCGAGCAGGAATTTACTACAGCAAATAACTGGAATCAGGGAGCAGGGCTGTCTCTTGTTCTCATGATTTTAGTGATTGGAAGTATGGCACTTATGTCAAAGTATGACAAAAATGGGGAGGGGGCAGGAATATGGTAAAGAAAAAAATATCCCGTTTTGGCGGTAAATTATACATGGCATTGATTTTCATTTTCCTTTATGCCCCTATTGCGACGCTGATTGTTCTATCTTTTAACGAATCAAGATTTCGCGGACGCTGGAAAGGCTTCAGTTTAAAGTGGTATGGACGGTTGTTTCAAGATGGGGATATTATGAATGCACTGATGACAACGCTTATACTGGCATTGTTATCAGCTCTGATCGCCACCGTATTTGGGACCTTTGTTTCATTTGCCATGAACCGTATGAAAAAGATGCCAAAAACAATATTGATGTCAATCACGAATATTCCGATGCTGAACGCAGATATTGTGACGGGGATTTCTCTTATGCTGCTATTTATTGCGCTGAATTATAAGATGGGATTTTCCAGTGTGTTATTGGCGCATATAACATTTAACCTCCCGTTTGTTATATTGAGTGTATTGCCGAGATTGCGGCAGATGAATAACAGTGCTTATGAGGCGGCACTGGATTTGGGGGCATCGAAACCATATGCATTTTGGAAAGTAATTCTGCCGGATATTATGCCGGGGGTGCTGACTGGTTTTTTGCTTTCCTTTACAATGTCGCTGGATGATTTTGTAATTACCCATTTTACGAAGGGAGTCGGGGTGGACACGCTGTCTACGATGATATATACCGAACAGAAAAAAGGAATACGTCCGGAAATTTATGCATTGTCTACCATTCTGTTTGTGACAGTGTTTGTGCTGCTTCTTTTGTACAATAAGAGGCGTGGCAGTAAATAATAATAAAAAACCGGATCGTATATCGTAAGAAAGGAATGAGAAGAGTGAAAAAGATTGTGAGTATGAGCATGGTGCTGGTTTTCCTTGTCGGAATGCTGACTGGCTGTGGTTCAGGTAAAGATTCAGTGAAACGTGCGGGAGAGTTAAATATTTATAACTGGGGAGAGTATTTTGATCTGGATGCGTTGGACCAGTTTGAGGAAGAAACGGGAATTCATGTAACCTATGATGAGTATGAAACGAATGAAGCTATGTACCCGATTGTATCGAAGGGGGCAGCGGATTATGATCTGGTATGTCCATCCGATTATATGATTCAGCGTATGCAGTCGGAAGGACTGCTGGAGAAAATCAACTGGGACAATGTGCCGAATAAGAAATATATCGATAAGGAATATTGGGATTTTGCCAAAGCCTATGATGCGGATAATCAATACAGTTTACCGTATTTGTGGGGAACAGTGGGAATTCTTTATAATAAAACGATGGTAAAGGAACCGATTGACAGCTGGTCTGTTCTGTGGGATACACAGTATAAAGATAATATTTTAATGCAGAAAAGTGTTCGGGATGCCTTTGGTGTTGCATTAAAATATTTAGGCCATTCTCTGAACTCTACGGATAAAACAGAGATCGAGGCAGCAAAATCAAAATTATTGGAACAGAAAAAGTCCGGTGTTGTACAGGCTTATGTGGTAGATGAAGTCCGGGATAAAATGATTGCCGGCGAAGCAGCGATCGGTGTTATTTATTCAGGTGAAGCATTGACCTGTCAGGGGGAAAATGAGGATTTGGAATATGTGATTCCAAAGGAGGGAAGCAATCTTTGGATGGATTCATGGGTGATTCCGAAAGGAGCAAAAAATAAGGAGAATGCAGAGAAATTTTTAAATTTCCTCTGTCAGCCTGAAATTATGAAAAAGAATTTTGAGTATATCACCTACTCTGTACCAAGCACAGCGGCAAGGGATTTGTTAGAGGATGAGTACAAAAACAGTGAGATTGCATTTCCGGCATTGGATTCTCTGTCAAATTGTGAAGTGTTTAAGTATTTGGGAAATGATGTGGATTCGATTTATAATGACAGTTGGAAAGAAATAATGTCACAATAAAAAAAGCGTCGGTTCTTCACGACGCTTTTTTTATTGTATAGGAAAGTCCGACGCTTTTCTATTGTATAGGAAAGTCCGGTATTTGCGGAGCGAAGTTTGCCACAGGCAAACTTCAAGAGCGTCGGTTCTTCACGACGCTTTTTTTTATTGTATAGGAAAGTCCGGTATTTGCGGAGCGAAGTTTGCCACGGGCAAACTTCAAGAGCGTCGGTTCTTCACGACGCTTTTTCTATGCAGTTAAATCCAAATTTGCACCAGAAGCAGCCTGATAACCCTGTCGGTTCCGCTGTCTGGCATAAGGATTGGTGTTTTCATCGCCACCTAGTATGGTTTTCATAGTTGTATGGGTAACACCGCCGGACACATAGACTCTGCCACATTCCGGGCAGGTTGAGGTTTGCAGGGTGACAGATACAGAAACCAGTTCTTTATTCGATTTGCTGCCCTCTGCCCGGGCATTTGCCACATGTTCCTGTTCATGTCCCATTACAACAGCACCCGCATGGTTCGGATTAATATGTGCCGGTGCTTTGAAAGATACATCTCCTTCATTGGAGCCGTCGACATATTTGCGGTTTTTACAGGTCTGGCATTCCTCGTTCTGTATTTTCTTTGAGGCTTCCGCATCCTTCACGCCGTCAACGACCGCCTGAGAGGTGCCATCACTGCCTCTGGTTACTCTGTTCGTTGGTCGGATACTTTGGACCGGCATAGCAGGGTAGGCTGGATAAATACTGCTTACACTCGAAATTCCTCCTATCATTATATGCAAAACCTCCTCTCGCCAAATTTCGTAAAGTATGTTATTATTATATGGTATTTCTGTGGAAAAAGCAAGATAAAGGAGTAGGACTTTATGGATATTGTAAAGAAAATAGCAGAGGAATTGAAAATTAAACCATGGCAGGTGGAAGCTGTCATCCAATTGATTGATGAGGGCTGTACCATTCCCTTTATTGCCAGATACCGTAAAGAGCAGCATGGTACATTGAACGACGAACAGCTCCGTAATCTGGATGAACGCCTGAATTATCTTCGCAACTTGGAGGAGAGGAAGGAAACGGTACTTGCCAGCATTGAAGAACAGGGGAAACTGACCGAGGAGCTGAAAGCACAGATTCTGGCGGCGGAAACGCAGGTAATGGTTGAAGATCTGTATCGTCCTTACCGTCCGAAACGCCGTACCCGCGCGACGATTGCCAAGGAAAAGGGACTGGAGCCTCTGGCGAATATTATTACGCTGCAGATGACAGAGAAACCGCTGGAAGAAGAGGCAGCTGCCTTTTTGGATGAAGAGAAAGAGGTCAAGACGGTAGAAGAAGCGATTCAGGGAGCCATGGACATCATCGCAGAAACAATTGCCGATGAAGCCGATTACCGCATGGCGATTCGAAAGACAACGATGTCTCAGGGGTCACTCACATCAGTGGCAAAGAATGCAGAAGAAAAGTCAGTCTATGAAAATTATTATGAATTTGAGAGCAAGATTTCCAAACTGTCCGGTTATCAGGTGCTGGCGGTTAACCGTGGCGAGAAAGAAAAAATACTCACCGTGAAGATTGTGGCACCGGAAGAAGAGATTCTCCGTTACTTGAATAAAAAAGTAATTATACGGGAGAATGAAAATACGGTTTCCTGTCTGTCGGAGACGATAGAGGACAGTTATAAGCGTTTAATTGCTCCGGCGATAGAACGTGAAATCCGCAATGAATTAACGGAGAGAGCAGAAGATGGTGCGATTCGTGTATTTGGAAAAAATTTGGAACAGCTTCTTATGCAGCCTCCGATTACAGGAAAGGTCGTACTTGGCTGGGACCCGGCATTTCGTACCGGCTGTAAGCTGGCGGTCGTGGATGAAACAGGAAAGGTGCTGGATACAATTGTGGTTTATCCGACAGAGCCGCAGAACAAAGTGGCAGAAACAAAAAAAATCGTGAAAGCAATGATTGAGAAATATGGAATTGATTTGATTTCTGTCGGCAATGGAACGGCATCAAGAGAATCGGAACTTGTCATCGTAGATATGTTAAAAGAAATCAATAAACCGGTGCAGTATATTATAACCAATGAGGCAGGGGCGTCGGTGTATTCGGCAAGTAAGCTGGCAACAGAAGAATTTCCGAATTTTGATGTGGGACAGCGAAGTGCGGTCTCCATTGCCAGACGATTACAGGACCCTTTGGCAGAACTGGTTAAAATTGATCCCAAAAGTATCGGTGTCGGACAGTATCAGCATGATATGAATCAGAAAAAACTGAGTGAGGCACTAGGAAATGTAGTAGAGGACTGTGTTAATAATGTAGGTGTGGACTTGAATACGGCATCTGCGTCCCTGCTGGAGTATGTGTCTGGTGTCTCCAAGCAAATTGCCAAGAACATTGTGGCATACCGGGAAGAAAATGGCCGTTTTCAGAGCCGCAGGGAATTACTGAAAGTAGCAAAATTAGGCCCGAAGGCCTTTGAACAGTGTGCCGGATTTCTTCGGATAACCGATGGTGAGAATCCGTTGGATGCCACCAGTGTCCATCCCGAGTCCTATGAGGCAGCGAACAATCTTTTGAAAACGCTAGGGTATGCACCAGAGGATATCAAGGGAGGACTTACCGGGTTATCTCTTATGGCAAGGGATCGAAAGAAATTAGCAGAACAGCTGCAAATCGGTGAAATTACGTTAGATGATATCGTGAAGGAATTGGAAAAGCCCGGACGTGATCCCCGGGATGAGATGCCAAAACCAATTCTCCGAAGTGATGTATTGGATATGAAGGATCTGAAAGAGGGCATGATTCTAAAAGGAACGGTACGTAATGTAATCGACTTTGGTGCCTTTGTAGATATTGGTGTTCATCAGGACGGACTGGTACATATCTCCAAACTGACAGATAAGAAGTTTGTCAAGCATCCGCTTGATGTCGTCAGTGTAGGAGATGTGGTCGAAGTGAAAGTCCTCAGTGTGGATATCCAAAAGAAGAGAATTCAGTTGTCTATGATATTATGATGTCAGGGTCAAAAGGTCAACATTGCACGTGCTTGCACGAAAGCAATGTTTGACCTTATTGACCCGCCAAACATGAGAAAGTAGCCGTTTTCTACGGAAACGCGTGGATTTCGAATGTTTGCAGGATTGCGGGAATTGCGAAGCAATGGAGCAATCCGTGGACATCAGTTGGGGGCAAAATATCTTTTGACCCCAACATCATTTTATAAGAAATGGGGATATGGCTATGGTTATTACAGAATATTCATTAATCGGAGCAATTTTGCAGTATTATCCCGATTCAGCAAAGATCTTTGAAGATATGGGAATGCATTGTATCGCCTGTCCGTCCTCGGCCCGGGAGACACTGGGACAGGCATGTCAAGTACATGGTGTTGCCTTGGAAGAGATAGTGGCAAAATTGGATGAGCAGATCAATCACTGAAAAGCAATGGAGAGGAATTCTCGTACAGCTATACAGCCAGTACAAGGATTCCTTTTTCTTTATAGACAACGGGGTAGGCAGTTATCATACTATCCAGATCCGGTATTGCATAATCCGATTGCTCGTATGCTCCAAGGACAATATACTTTACGTTATATTTTTGAACCAGAGTTTCCCGTTCCTGTGGATTTTCGAACATAGTCTTTACATCGGCTTCTGCCGGCTGGTAGTCTACACCATGATAATACAGGAACGTGCCGGAACCACAGACAATGTTTCTGCCGGTAAGAGAGGCTATGGCATTGTTGTGATTTGTGGCGGTAAGGAAGACATCCGATGGATCCGTGTTATTTTCTGCCCATTCAGCCAGTGCAGCATAAGAGGAATCATATAATTCATAATCGGATACATATTCCCGTCCCATAGTCAGAACTGCCGCAAGGACAGCAAGGAATGTCACTAGAGAAGTGGTGGCAATTCGTAACTTTTTTGCGGTTTTTGGCAGCCATCCCGGAATTGTATCCCAGACAAAATCCGCCACGGCAATGCAGAAGAACAGATAGGCAACTAAAAGAAGTTTATTGTTGTCATAGGGATTTGGCTGGAAGAGAATAAACTCAGCTACCACCCAGATCAATATTCCCGGAAGGGCGATCTGAATTTGTTTTCGTGTTCCCCAGATCAGCATCATTACAGTAAGGATAAATAAAATTCCTAAATTCTTTAGGTAGAACATCAGATAATTATCACCCAGTTCCATATTATTTGCCCAGTTAAAGCTTCCCCGGACAAATTGTTCACCCTGTGCCTGCTGGAACGTAAAGCCGAGCAGCTGAGGCAGTGCGAGCAGTAATACGACACCGAGGAAAATACCCCAGTGAACAAGTATCTTTTTATTTTTATTCTGTATCAGCTGATAGAAGAAGATTCCGCCAAATATGCCCAGCACACCGATGCCATAGCTTAAAATGGTATTGGCATTATAGGAGGACTCTGCTCGGAGCAGAATGCTTAAAAATGTCATAAAAAGCAGATAAATGGTTACGATACAAAATCGTGTCAGTGTGCGAAAACGAGGGCTTTCCCCTTTCTGCTGTGCTTCCGTGCATAGATCCTGTGTGACAAAGACGGCACAGAGAATGCCGAGGGCGAGGAAGGAATGCGTGTGAATCAGCACCAGGCCTCCGGCAAGGATTCCGCTGCAAATAAAGTAAGAACGTTTTTTTTCTGTTCTCGCCTTGAAAAGAAGAGCAAGTAATGGAAATAGTACCGCCCATCCAAACAGTGTGGCACGCTGTGGTATCAGCATGTCACAGATGATGTTATGCCACTGGATATTTTCTGCTATGTAGTTAGTTGGTGTTTCATAAAATGCAGAGAAGATCCGGATAAAGTTTTCCGAGTCAAGTCCCTCATTTAAAAAGTAAACAAAGCCGAAGCCGCCGTTAAAAAAGAAGAGAGTAAAGGCGAGAAAGGCTTTTGCTTTTACGGAAGTGCCGGTCGTCTGCAAGAGATATCTGGCAACGGTATAAACACCGAAAAATACTTGCAGTAAGGCGAAAAGCATGGGAAGAAGATAAGCGGTCCGAAGGGAACTTCCCCAGAGATATATGCTGGAAGAAATACTGTCAGAAAGAAAGGGATAGGCTAACTTAGTTCCCGGAAGAATGGAGTATTCCGGCGGAAATGTCTGTTGGTTCGCAATGCTGGTAATAAAGCCAAGGTGCATATTCATATCACCATAGGTACTCTGCCCGCTGTGCATTGCCCCGTCGACATAAGAGATGGTGTGATGGGAAAGGGTAATGACGACAAAAAGAAACAGTGGCAGCAGCAGGAACAGGACCGGGGCATCTACAAACCACTGTTTGATATTTGGTTTCATTTTTCTGCCGTTCAGGATTGTTCTTTTTGCGATGGTAAAATAAACGGCAGCAGTCAAAAGAAGCATAAGAAAAAGTGCTGCCACATGTGCCATTTTAGAAAATTTAAAAAGAAAGGCAAATAATACAGGAAACCATTGTAAGGTGAAGCTTCCGATTACGCTTCCAATCAGAAAACAAAAGCTCATTTTTTCTTTTTTGAATAACATCATTGCCAACCAAATACCAAGTATCTGAAAGGCAAGAAAATAAGTGGTTCCTGCTATATTACCAGTAATTGTTCCGAACATAAATACCTCCCTGTACAGTAAAGATGTTTCTATTCTACAATAATACGGTTGGACTTGTCAACGAATCCGGCATTTGATATACTGAGAATAACTTACGAGGAAAGAAGGTTAAAATGGTTATGTCAATCGAAATAGAAGTTAAATTAGATCAGAAATCGTTAAATCAATTTTTGTTGTATCATTATTATACGCAGGTATCCGGTATTATCAGTGTACTTCTGAGCGTGGGGGCACTGGTAGGGCTGCTTATGCGGTGGAGTGCATGGCTTCCGATGCAGCGGGGTATTCTGATCGTAATTGCGTTGATGTTTACGGTGCTTCAGCCATTGATGCTGATGTGGAGGGGAAAGAAGCAGTTGATGACGGATACGTTTCAGATTCCGTTCCGGTATGTGTTTGGGGATGAGAGCATTCGGATCAGTCAGGAAGAGGCAAGCCAGCAGTTCACATGGGAGGATGTGCGCAAAATTAAATGGAGAAAAGATGCTATTTATGTATATATGTCTAATGTAAGTGCGTTTGTTCTGCCAAAGGAGCAGTGCGGAGGACAGTTTGATGAGCTTGTGAATTTCACGAAGGAGAAAATGGCAAGATGAGACAGGAAAGCTTTGGAGAACAGGATACGTTTCAAATTGGGAAACAACTGGGAGAAGCAGCAGAGCCCGGAGATATCTTTTTACTAGAGGGGGATCTGGGTGTCGGGAAAACGGTTTTTGCGAAAGGATTTGCAGAGGGGCTTGGAATCACAGAGCCGATAACCAGCCCGACTTTTACTATCATACAGGAATATGAAGAGGGGAGAATCCCGCTGTATCATTTTGATGTGTACCGGATTGCGGATCCGGAGGAAATGTATGAGCTGGGATACGAAGGATACTTCTTTGGGGATGGTGTATGTCTGATTGAGTGGGCATCCCGGATTGAAGAACTGCTTCCTGAGGGGTGCAGAACGATTCATATTGAAAAAGATTTGGAAAAGGGGTTTGACTACCGTTTGATACAAATAACAGAGAAAAGAGGTTCGTGTGCAAAATGAAATTACTGGCGATAGACAGCTCCGGCTTAGTGGCAGCGGTGGCACTGTTAGACGGGGATATACTGGTGGGAGAGTATACGATTCACAATAAAAAAACACATTCCCAAACGCTGTTGCCAATGATTGCTGCTATGCTTGGGATGGCGGATATTTCCATTGATGAAGTAGAGGGAATTGCAGTGGCAGAGGGACCGGGCTCCTTTACCGGGCTTCGTATTGGTGCTTCTACGGCAAAAGGTCTGGCTCAGGGAATTCATGTTCCGATCGTGGGAGTGCCTACCTTGGAGGGGCTGGCATATAATCTGGCAGGGGCGGATGCCCTTGTCTGTCCGATGATGGATGCCAGACGGAATCAGGCATATTATGGCATTTATGATGTAAAGGAAGCGGTACCGGTGGTTGTGGAACCACAGGCAGCGGCATCCATAGAAGATGTGGTAAAGAAAGTAAATGCTCTTGAAAGACCGATTATATTTATTGGTGACGGAGTTCCGGTCTTCAGAGAGTATTTGGAAAGTGCCGTCACGGTGGAATACCGTTATGGTGCGGACAGTGTCCGTTATCAGAGAGCATCCTCTGTGGCAAGTCTTGGCAGGCTCTATTTTGAACAGGGAAAAGCAGTGCCGGCAGAACAATTTGCTCCGTTTTATCTCCGCATGTCTCAGGCAGAACGGGAACGACTGGAAAATATTACAGGTGGAAACCGGTCTTGACTCTTGTTATAATGGAAATAACTTGTTGAGAGGGGGAATTCCTTTGGAGAAAAAAGGGATATGCTGTCATCAGTGCGGCAGAGAGTTAAAGACAGAAAAAGGAATTTTAACGGAAGATGCCTTGGTTGTAAAAAAGGAATGGGGATATTTTTCCAATAAGGATCTGGCAGTGCATGAGTTCGTAATTTGTGAATCCTGTTATGATAACTGGATTTCCGGGTTTGCAGAACCGGTTCGTGAGAGTAAAAAGGTGGAAGTGCTGTACGACGAGTAAGAAAGATACCGAAGGGATGCACAATAAATCGGTTTATGACAGAATAATACATTGGGAAGAGCATGAAAAACGAGAGATGTAGAAATGGATGATAAATGTTAATTTTGCGAAGCAAAATCAGCAGTTTTGAAACGATTTCTACATCTTTTGTTTTATGAGTCCCCTATCTTAATAGCTTCGGACCTGTTTCTAATATAAGAGCAAAATATATTTGAAAATCATACCATCATATGGTACACTATAAGGGATTGGAAGAATGGAGGACTTTATCATGTTAGATGTCTGCCTTTTGGGAACCAGTGGTATGATGCCATTGCCAAGAAGAGCTTTAACTGCGTTAATGACAAGGTTTAACGGCAGCAGTTTACTAATTGACTGTGGTGAGGGCACACAGGTGAGTATCCGGGAAAAGGGCTGGAGCATGCATGATATTGATACTATTTGTATTACGCATGTCCACGGTGACCATGTGAGCGGTCTGCCGGGATTATTACTTTCCATGGGGAATGCGGAGCGAAAAGATGCACTTCGCATTATCGGACCAAAGGGAACAAAACGAGTGGTGGAATCACTGCTCATTGTCGCACCGGGACTTCCTTTCCCGATTTTGTTTGAAGAACTGTCGGAACCGTTTCATCGGTTGGAACAGAATGGTTATTACATAGAGGCATTTCGTGTCAATCATACCGTGACTTGTTATGGGTACAGTCAGGTCATTGAACGGGCCGGAAAATTTGATTTAGAACGTGCGAAAGAACAGTGTGTTCCGATGGCAGCATGGAACCGGTTGCAAAAAGGCGAAACGGTAGAGGCAGACGGAGTTCGTTATACACCGGACATGGTTCTGGGAGAACAGAGAAAGGGTCTGAAGGTAACCTATTGTACCGATACAAGACCGGTACCGGTTATTGCTGCACAGGCAGCAGGAGCGGATTTGTTTATTTGTGAAGGAATGTACGGTGAGCCGGGAATGGAAAGTAAGGCGAAAGAAAATAAACATATGACGTTTAAGGAAGCGGCCAGACTGGCAAAAGAAGCAAAGGTGCCAGAAATGTGGCTGACGCATTTTAGTCCATCCCTTGTAAATCCAAAACAGTATATGGATGAGGTTTGGGATATTTTTCCAAATGCTCAATTGGGAAAAGACCGAAAAAGTATGGAGCTGTTATTTGAAAAGGAAGAATATAAAAATCAAAGGAGGGGATAGGGATGAAGAAAGGCAACCAGCAGAATACTCGTAAAAGAATCATTGGCTTTATTTTGGTTATGGGATTGCTTGTCGTTGGTGCTTTGGGAATATACTATCAGTATATGAAAAAGCAGCAGGCTGAGTCTGCCGGGCATACTCCAACAACTGAGGTTGAGAAGTTAATTGCCAAAGATTTGGAGATGGGATATCCGGAAACTCCGACGGAGGTTATGAAGCTGTGGGGACGGTTCAATCAATGTATTTATAATTCTTCTTATGGTGACGAACAATTCGAAACGTTATTAAAACAGTTGAGATTGCTGTATAGTACCGATTTGCTGGAACAAAATCCGGAAAAGACCCACAGTGCTAATTTGAAAAAGGAAGTCAATAAGTTTAAAGAGGATAAAGGAAATATTGTCAGTTATTCTGCGGAAACAGGAAAATCGGTTCAGTATCAGACGATTAACAACAGAGAATGTGCCAATATCCGCCTTTCTTATTTTATTAATAAAAAGGGCAATTATACGAAGAATTATCAGGATTTTATCCTTGTGAAAGAAAATAACAGGTGGAAGATTCTTGGATTTAAAGAAGCAGATACGAAAGAAAGTTCTGAAAAAAAAACTGATAAATCAAAGAAATAGAATGGCAGAGAAGTTATGTTAGAAAAGGAAAAAGTTACGGTACTTGCAATTGAAAGCTCTTGTGATGAAACAGCGGCAGCCGTTGTTTCCGAAGGCCGTGAGGTTCTATCGAATGTGATTTCATCCCAAATTGATATCCACAAATTATATGGTGGAGTCGTGCCGGAGATTGCGTCAAGAAAGCATATTGAAAAAATAAATCAAGTGATAGAGGCGGCATTAATAGAATCCGGGAAAACGCTGGAGGAGATAGATGCCGTTTGTGTCACCTATGGTCCGGGATTAGTAGGAGCCCTGCTTGTGGGAGTGGGGACTGCGAAAGCACTCAGCTATGCGGCTCATAAACCTTTGGTGGGGGTTCATCATATTGAGGGGCATATTTCAGCTAATTATATTGCAAACCCCGATTTGGAACCACCATTTTTGTGTTTAGTCGCATCCGGCGGACACAGTCACTTAGTTCTTGTGAAGGACTATGGTGATTATGCGATTCTTGGACGGACAAGGGATGATGCTGCGGGAGAAGCGTTCGACAAAGTGGCAAGAGCAATCGGGCTTGGTTATCCCGGAGGACCGAAGATTGATAAGCTGTCCAGAGAGGGAAATCCGGAGGCAATCGTATTCCCGAAGGCATCTATTGATGGGGCACCTTATGATTTTAGTTTCAGTGGTGTAAAGTCCGCGGTGCTCAATTATATAAATGGATGTAAAATGAAGCAGCAGCCATATTCGCAAGCGGATATTGCAGCATCCTTTCAAAAAGCGGTTGTAGATGTCTTGGTGGAGCATACGATGCTGGCAGCAAAGGACTATAAGATTCATCAAATTGCGATAGCAGGTGGTGTCGCCTGTAACAGTAATCTTCGGGCAGGAATGGAAAAAGCCTGTGAGAAGCGGGGGTATTCGTTCTATATGCCGACACCGGTTTTGTGCACCGATAATGCTGCTATGATTGGAGCGGCGGGGTATTATGAATATATCAAAGGGGTCCGGCACGGCTTGGACCTGAATGCGGTACCGGGGTTGAAATTAGGGGAATAAGAACTATTGTACAATAATGAAAAAATTCCTTGACAGGTCAATGCTAAGGATGATATACTATTCAAGCAGTCTAGGAGAGGTGTCCGAGTGGTTTAAGGAGCCGGTCTTGAAAACCGGTGACTCCGAAAGGGGCCGTGGGTTCGAATC
>CANRLR010000013.1 GCA_947631505.1 uncultured Lachnospiraceae bacterium
TCTGAGCGATTTATCGCGAAGAACCGCACGAGAAATCTCGAAGAGTTTCTCGTGTCGGATCAAAGCTATTTGTTTTCACTCAGAAACAAATAGCCGTGTGAAAAATATGCTATCGAGCATATTTTTCACACTAATCTCCATTCCAAGAACTCCTAATATAACACAAAACACTCCCTCATAACATGAAGGAGTGTTCATTCATCGCTTAATTCTTCCCATTAACCTAACCAGGTCGTACAAAGAACAATAGAAAGAACAATAAATAATGCTGCCAAAACGGCTGTAAGCTTCACCTTAATTCCCTCAGAAGAACGACCTTTGTTCTTTGACCAATAGGAATCAGAAGCCCCGGACAAAGCACCCAGTCCAGAATTTTTTCCCTCCTGCATCAATACAACAATCACAATCGCCACACAAATAAGAATGTAGGCAATCATCACGATAGTTTTTAATGTACTCATTTAAAATTAACCCTCCTGTTTCTTATTTTGGATAAAAGTAGGAATTTTTATTCCTTCCATACCCTGTTTATCATTGGAACCGGAATTTGCCGAATTCCGTGGAGTAATAACTGACATTTCTTCATTCAGGGAACGGGATGTTTCCATTGGCTTCACAGCCTGAACTCTTGAAACCGGACTGTTCATCTGGCTTCCCATTCCATCTAAGAAACTAAGTCCGCTTCTCTGCGGAGCTGTGGATGTACTTTTGCTAAGAAAACTTGGTTTTGATGCTGTACCGAACTTAGCATTAAAACTGCTCATCGCACTGGCAGGAGCACCGCCCTCCAGTCCGGTGGCAATCACCGTAATTGTTACCGTATCGGAACTTGACTCATCATACATAGCACCAAAGATAATCGTTGCCTCTTCTCCTGCAAGTTCCTGAACATAGGACGCTGCCTCATTTGCCTCAATCAAACTTACCTCACCGGAAACATTGATGATAACATGCGTAGCCCCATCAATTGTTGTTTCCAGCAGAGGACTTGTGATCGCCTGCTTAACAGCTTCAATACATTTATCATCGCCCTTACCCGTACCAATTCCAATATGAGCAATTCCTTTATCTTTCATAACCGTCTGAACATCTGCAAAGTCAAGATTGATCAGTGCCGGCGTATTAATCAGATCCGTAATTCCCTGAACACCCTGTTGTAATACTTCATCTGCCTTTCTCAATGCCTCCGGCATGGTTGTCCGGCGGTCACAAATCGCTAATAATTTATCATTCGGAATTACAATCAGTGTATCAACACACTCTTTCAGCTTCTCTACCCCGCCAAGAGCATTGGTCATACGGTTTTTTCCTTCAAAACTAAATGGTTTCGTTACAATACCTACCGTAAGCTTCCCCATATCTTTCGCAATCTTCGCCACAACAGGAGCAGCTCCTGTTCCGGTTCCGCCGCCCATACCGCATGTAACAAATACCATATCGGCATCTTTTACCACTTCTGCCAACTCTTCTTTGCTCTCTTCTGCTGCTTTCTCTCCGATTTCAGGTTTTGCACCGGCTCCCAGCCCTTTCGTCAACTTCTCACCAATCTGAATACAGATCGGAGCTTTACACCGCTTTAATATTTGCTTATCCGTATTAACACAAACAAATTCAACGCCTTTGATCCCCTCATCTATCATTCGATTGACAGCATTATTTCCGGCTCCACCGACACCAATTACAAGCAAATTGGCTGCCATGTTCTCTGCCTCACTGGTCATAATCTCTAACACTACAGTTCCTCCTTCTATATAAATAGAAATACTTATACATGGTCACATATATTATATAATACTTTTTTTTCAATAAATAATCAAGTGTAAATTTACAAAATCTATCAAATTATAGATGAAATTCCTATTTTCCATTACTTCATATCCGAACGCTTAAAAATAACATCCCCTTTTACCTTATAATCTGTCATATCAATTTCACCCTTAAAATTCTTTTTCCGGGACTGTTCCAGCAAACTCGCCAAAGCAGATATCGCTTCGTCATAATTCTCCTTCTTCCCAAGTGTTACTTTTATATTTCCGCTATATAAAAAAGCGGCATTCTTATCATCGAACTGAACCTTATCCCAAATGACACCATAATGTTGAAAAAGATTGGCAAGATTCATAATCTGTGCCAGCAATGACTCATCCTCCATAGCTACCTTATTATACAGAGAAAATGTAGTGACCGTCTTTGTTTCAAATAATGGAATTCCTTCCATTGGTTTATCCGAACTTTTTAATACCATACCATCCTTATCAAAATAAATATATTGATTCGTATAGGCAATTCCTGCTACAATGGTCTTTTCATAAAGTTTTATATGCACCTCATTGGGTGACGGATAGCTTACCTCATACTCTCTGACAAACGGAATATCTGGTGTCAGTGACAACTTGTCCAATAGCCAGAACGAGAGAAGATTTTTTTCAAACAGGTTGGTTTGAAACATCTCTCCCATCTGCTTTTCACCATAATAAGTGTTTCCCTCAATTGACACCTTTTGCACTTTAAAAAAGAATACGCAAAATAAAATGACTGCAAAAATAACAGCGACCGTTATCCATTTGTATCGTTTTTTTCTGTTCTCCATTGGTTTCTCCCTTTTATTTCAACTACCGCACAATAACCCCAAGTTCCCGCAATGTTTTTTCAACCTTTTCATAACCACGGTAAATATATTCCTCCTGTTCCACAACGGTCTCTCCCTCTGCCATCGCAGCCGCAATGAGAAGCCCCGCACCGCTTCTTAGATCATCGGCATATACTTTTGCCCCATGTAATTTTGTCACTCCGGTAATCCGTGCACGGTTACTGACCGTATCAATATCCGCCCCCATTTTTTTTAACTGGCTAATCATTCGCAGACGGTTTTCAAAGATTCCCTCTTCAATCGTACTGACACCATTTGCCCGGCTGAGAACTGCCATGAGCGGTGACTGTCCATCCGTTGGAAATCCGGGATAAGGCTTCGTGCACAAATAGGGTATCGCTCCAATCGGCCCCTCTTTTCGGATATGAATTCCCTTTTCTTCTTTCTCAATCAGACAGCCTATTCGCAAAAGCACTTCCTCCTCTGCCAGAGGAATATTTTCTCTTGTGCGGAAAAAAGCATCTCCGCCACATCCTGCAACAAGCATCGAATAAGAAAATAAAGCAATACGGTCTGAAGACAGATACCACATAACAGGATGAAGTTTCTTTACACCCTCAATGCGGATTTCCTTCGTCCCCGCCCCTTCAATTCTAGCCCCCATGTCACACAGGAAATGACAGAGCTCTACAATTTCCGGTTCTCTTGCCGCATTTTCAAGTATGGTTATTCCTTCCCTTTTTACTGCTAATAACAGAACATTCTCTGTCGCCCCCACACTGGGAAAGGCAAGGGAAACCCTTTTTTCTCTTATCTCTTTCCCGGTAAAAGGAAAATTCTTTTCTTCTCTGCACTCAATGTATTCTTCCCCTTCTCTCGTCTTGATCCCTAATGTCCGGAATGCTTTCAAATGTAAATCAATCGGACGGCTTCCAATGGAACAGCCACCAGGATATTGAATCTGGACCGTTCCAAAACGGGAGAGCATTGCTCCGAGCAGAAGCACCGAGGCACGTATCTCTTTTACTGCCTTCTCCTCCACAGAAGAACTCTCGACGGAGCCGGAAAAAATTTTTAATTCCCCTTTCTGGAAGGTCACTTTTCCTCCGATTCCCCGTATCACTCCAGCCATTGCATGGACATCTGTAATATCCGGACAATGCCGGATAACCGTTTCTCCATCACAAAGCAATGCGGCCGCCATCATAGGCAGCACTGCATTTTTAGAGCCTTGAATTTCAATCTCGCCCTGTATCCGATTACCACCACAGATTTCGATTGCCACTGATTCACCATACCAATATGTTCTTAACCTTATTGTATGTGAGTTCCTCCTGCAAGTGCAAAACTCTTTAAGTATTTTTACACCGGGAAGATATGCCGAGCACCAGCCCCATCTCAGCCATCAATATCATAACGGATGTACCACCATAACTAATGAATGGCAGCGGAATACCTGTCGAAGGCATGGAGTTTGTGACTACCGCTATATTTAAAATAACCTGTGTTGCAATATGAATCATAACACCGGTACAGAGCAGGGAAGAAAAGAGATCCGGTGCTGTCATAGCCGTATTCAATACCCGCCACAACAGAAAAATAAACATTATAATTACAATACCTGCTCCAACCATTCCCAATTCCTCACATATAATGGCAAAAATCATATCGTTGTGAGATTCAGGAATAAATCCGAGCTTCTGCATACTTTCACCCAGACCGCTTCCGAAAATACCGCCAGAAGCAATCGCATACAGTCCTTGCAAGATCTGAAATCCCTTTGGATGGGTTTCCACATTGAGCCATATATCGAACCGCCCGGAACGAAACGAGTCACCAAAGAAAACATATAGGGCAATCGCCCCCACTCCAATCAGTCCCAATAATACATACAGCCGTTTCCTTTTTGCTGCCACAAAACACATGCCAAAGGCAATAACAAACACAACAATGGCGGTACTTAAATTTTCCATAGCTACCAAAACAATAAGAAGTCCGACAGGAATGAACACTCTGGCAATTCCGGCAATGGAACTCATATCCTTTGGCCGCTTTTGGATAAAATAGGCGGCGATGAGAATAACAGCAATTTTTGTTATTTCTGAGGGCTGGATGGAAATTGGGCCAAGGAATATCCAACGCTTGGCACCATTTTTCTCTGTACCGATAAACAGGACCAGTATTTGCAGCACAACTGCCACAAAATAAATAAAAGTAATGAACCGAATACGAATTAACGGTAAATGTGCCAAATACTTTTTATACGAAAAACGACTGACAATAAACATTGCCACGACACCAGCTGCTACTCCGACTGCCTGCTTTTTGAGAAAAAAAGCAGAGTCATGATATTTCACCTGCGAAGTATAAGAACTGGCACTGTATATCATCAGCATGCCAAAGCCCACCAGACACAGCGTAATCAACAACAAACTGTAGTCAAAAGAACTATGTACGGTGTCTTTCTTTTTCGGTGTCTGCACGGACTAACCCCCCTTTTATAGATTCTTAACGAAATCTTTGAACATACATCCCCTCTGTTCATAGGAATCGAACATATCCCAGCTGGCACATGCCGGGGACAATAATACAGCATCCCCGTCTACGGCAAGCTCTGCTGCACGTTTTACTGCCTGTTCCAGACTATCTACCAATTCATATTCCGTAAAACCGTTCCTCTCTGCTGTTTCTGCAATTTTTTCTTTTGTTTCACCCATTAACAATAATTTCTTTACCTTTCCATCGAATGCCTGAATCCATTCATCGAACTCACCGCCCTTATCATAGCCTCCGCCAATTAATACGGTCGGTCTGCTCATGGACTGAATCCCCTTAATCGCCGCATCCGGGTTCGTCCCCTTGGAATCGTTGTAATATTCCACGCCCGCTACGGTCTTCACATATTCCACACGATGTTCTACCGCTTGAAAACTTTTTACTGCCTTTATAATTGTATCCATTGGCACGCCCATCTCTCTTGTCATCAGAATGGCCGCCATAATATTTTCACAGTTATGGTCGCCCGGTATGCTGCTCTCTGACATATTCATCAGAACCTCTCCGGTAGCACCATCCACTATATCTTTCTCTTCATTTTGATACAGACCATTTTGAATTTTTTGCTTACTGCTGAAAAAAGCTACCCGGCATGGCAAAGACGAAGCACGGGTCCGAAGCACATCATCCTCATAATTCAATACACAGAGTTCTTCCCTTGACTGATTTTTCGTAATGTCCAATTTCGTATTAATATAGCACTCCATCGTTTTATGGCGGTTTAAATGGTCTGGTGTAATATTTAACACTGCACTGACCTTGGGACAGAATGTATCAATCGTCTCCAGTTGAAAACTGCTGATTTCTGCCACTGTCACGGAACGCTCCGTGCTCTTCTCTACTTCCTTCGTGTAAGGGTTTCCAATATTTCCTACCACAAAAGTCTCTTTATTATAGGCTTTCATAATTTCTCCCACAAGAGTTGTTGTGGTTGTTTTACCATTGGTTCCGGTAATTCCCATTACCGTTCCTTTTTCCATTAAAAAGGCTAATTCTATTTCTCCGATAATCGGAATATTCTTTTCCCTCAGTGCCTCCGCCAGTGAAATTGTGAGAGGGACACCCGGACTAAAAACAGCACAGTCAAGAGTAACCAGAACATCTTCTGGAATCGATCCCAAATACACAGGAACATCATATCCGGAGATATCTAAATCTTCCTTCCCGTCATAAAGACAAACGTTTGCTCCCATCTTGTTCAGTAATTCATAAGCTGCCAAACCACTTTTTCCAAGTCCGACAACTACTACATTCTTCTCTGCTAATGTCATCTTTATCCATCCTCTCTCCATCTACTTTTATCGCAATGCCATCATACCGATCAGACATAATAACGCAGTTACAATGCTAAATGCTGCCACCACCTGAGTTTCCGAATATCCGCATAATTCAAAATGATGATGAATGGGAGCCATTTTAAAAATTCGCTTTCCATGGGTTATTTTAAAATAGGTCACCTGAATAATTACAGAAAGTACCTCTACCAAATAAATTAATCCAACAATCACAATAAACAACGGCATATGAAGCATTAGTGCAATAGACGCAACAAATCCGCCTAAAGCAAGGGAACCGGTATCTCCCATAAACACCCTTGCCGGATAGGTATTGAATAATAAAAAGCCAAGCAGGCTTCCAATAACAGCAGTGATAATCGGTGTCATGTTCGCATTCACAGATAAGGCGGCAATCGCAAAAAAGGTTGCTACAATAACCGTTACACCAGATGCCAGACCATCTAGACCATCCGTAAAATTCACACCATTTACCGTACCAAGCACAACAATGAAAACAAATACAACAAAAAGCCACGTTGGCATGCTATATCCCGTTCCATCTACAAAAGGAATCTTAATGCTGGTATCTAATCCTGCCACGTTAAAATAATAATAAATAAACACGACGGTCACAAGAATCTGCAGTGACATTTTCTGAATCGGTGTCAGACCTAATGAGCGTTTCTTCACTACCTTAATATAGTCATCTAAAAATCCAATCAGACCAAAACCGAGAGTCATAAAAAGAACAGGAATAATATCGGGGTACTTTTTTACATAAATCAAAGACGTAATAAGGATACTTGCCAGAATCACAAGGCCTCCCATCGTAGGAGTTCCATTTTTCTTGAGATGGGATTCCGGTCCCTCGTCACGGATTGTCTGACCAAATTTTAGTTTCTGCAAAAACGGAATGATGACCGGACACAATACAACACTAACTAAAAAAGAAATAATGACCGGCATCAATACACTCAAATTCAAATTCATATTTTACACCTCTTTTTATCTTATTAGGTACGTTTACGCACGTGTCTATTTTATACCATTACGGCTTTCACCGCAAGTCTTTATTATTTGCTTTCCAGCAGATACGGCAAAATATTGGAATAAAGAGTAGAGATTGCCGGAGCCGCCACCGTTCCACCATAATATAATCCCTGCGGTTCATCAATTCTTACCAGTGCAATCACTTGCGGATTCTCAACTGGTGCAAAACCAATCGTAGAAGCAATATACTTTCCATTGCCCCGCGGAAGTTTCTGACTGGTTCCCGTCTTTGCTCCCACTGTATAGCCTTCTACTCCGGCATTTTTACCGGTTCCCTCAGATACCACTTTTCCCAGCGCCTCTCTCACCAGATCAGATGTTTTCTTGGAGACCACCTCATCTCCGCCCTCATACTTAAATTTCCTCATACACGAGCCATCTGCACTTACCGCACTGACTCCAAAATGAGGAGTAATGCTCTTTCCTCCATTAATAATGGATGCCGCACAGGTAATCAAGCGGATTGGTGACATCTGAAAAGACTGTCCAAAGGAAATGGTTGCCAGCTCCACAGCTCCTACATTTTTTTGCTTATGCATAATGGTTACTGCCTCTCCCGGCACATCAATACCTGTTTTTTGCAAAGCTCCGAATTTCGTCAATTCTTTATAAAAATTCGATACCCCCACCCGGGCACCTACTTCCATAAAAACAGGGTTACAGGAATTCATGATTCCTTCTAAAAAAGTTTCACTGCCATGTCCTGTTGTTTTGTGGCATCGAATCCGCCGGTCCTCTACCATTTTATATCCCGGACAGTGAAAACGGTCTGACATGGTGACTACCCCTGTTTCCAGTGCTGCCGCAGTTGTCAGAATTTTAAAGGTCGAACCCGGTTCATAGGTATCGGATACACATTCGTTCCGCCACATGGCATTTAATTGTTTATTCTTTTCCTGTGCTGATAAAGCTCCCATCCCCTGTGGCAACGTATAAGGATCGTTCAAATTAAATTCGGGTGCTCCTACCATCGCATAAATCTCACCGTTATTGGGATTCATAATTATAATTTCCACACTTTTTGCCTTTTTCTTTTCCATTAATGTGTCTGCCACCTGATCCGCATACTCCATCATGGTCAAGTCAAGACTGGTATTTAACGTCCAGCCTCCTACCGGCTCGATTCGGTCCTCTGCACCATTTTCAATTTCCGTTCCATTCGCTGTTGTCATCGTAAGAATGGAGCCATCCATTCCTTTCAAATAAGATTCATAAGTAACTTCAAGGCCAATAATTCCCTGATTATCACTGCCGGTAAATCCAAGAACCTTGGACGCCAGAGAATCATATTGGTATTCCCTTTTATAGTCTTCATCGACGGTCACTCCCGCCAATTTATAGTCACGTATTCTATCTGATGTTTCTTTATCCACATTGGACTTTACTTTCTCACGGGAAGAAACTTTCTCCACTTTTTTTCGGAGCGTCTCCTCATCTAATTGCAATTCCCTGCTCAATAAGCGGATTACTTTTTCTGGTTCCTTTATTTGACTATGAATAACGGATATCGTTGATACGGAACGATTACCGGCAAGAATTTTCCCGTTTCTGTCAAGAATTTTCCCTCGTTCTGCTTTAATCTTACGTTCTCTTTCGTGAAGTTCTTTCGCCTGAACTCCAAAATAATCTGCACGCCAGATCATTAAATACCCTAGGCGCACAAAAATACATACAAGTATCAGAGCGAAAACAAAAAATACCAAAAGCATGTTTTGCCGTTGGTATGTTTTGTGCCGATTCCACATAAGCCACCCCGAATGCAATCATCCCTATAGTTTATTGCATTCTCTCTCATGATATGCTTAATAATGAACAATCATTTTGGGGAAGCATATTGTCCCATAAACGGAAGAACCTTTTTCATAATCTTAGACGAAAATTCCGTTGCATAGGTACTATGTGCCTGATCCTTTACATGGGGCTCATCCATAATAACATAAATTGCCACCTCCGGATTATCTGCCGGAACACATCCAATAAAAGATACCAGATATTTTTTCTTGCTGACCGGACGTTTTTCTGCTGTACCGGTTTTTCCACCAATCAAATATCCCTTTACCTTTGCCGGAGAAGCAGTACCCTCTTCGACTGTAGATTTTAAATAACTGCGCAGCTTTGAACTGGTATCTTCTGACACAGTTTTCTTGATAATAACCGGATTTATTTTTTCTACTACTTCTCCATCGCTGTTTTGAATTTCTTTCACCACATGCGGCTGATAATAACTGCCTCCGTTAATGAGCGAACAAAATCCTCCCAGCATCTGTACCATTGTCATAGTCTGTGTCTGTCCAAAACTGCTGGTTGCCAGTTCGACCGGATTCAGCCCCTCTTCTTCGTGAATTATACCGGATGCCTCTCCTGGCAGATCAATTCCGGTTCTCTGTCCAAAACCAAACAATTTATTATATTCACTTACCTGTTTTCGGTTCATTTTAAATGCTATATCCATCATTGCCACATTGCAGGATTCCATCAGTGCATGACGTAAATCCAGCACACCATGCCCGGAACGGTTACTGCAGTGAATATCCCGGTCCGCCACTTTCTTTACCCCTTTACAATTAAAGGTTGAGTTGTCCTCAATCAGATTCTCATCCAATGCTGCCGCAATCGTAAACGGTTTATAAGTAGAACCCGGTTCGTAAGCAGAGCCAATGCAGAAATTCGACCACATCTCCATGAGATTATTTTTCTTCTCATCCTCACTCATGGCATTTATCTCCTTTTCCGTATACGTGAGGCTCATGTCCCTTGGATTGTTCAGGTCAAAAGTAAAATCGGATGCCATGGCAAGGACTTCTCCATTGTTCGGATTCATCATCATCACTGCCACTCTCTCTGCTCCTACACCATTCTTTTGAAAATCTGCTATTTCCTGCTCTACGATCTGCTGGACATTGGCATCTATCGTTAAAATAACAGAATTTCCATCCTTCGCTTCTTTTATTGTACGCTGCAGATTCATATTCGCATCGAAATAGCCGTATTCCCTGCCGGTAGTTCCGCATAGCACATCATTATAGCTCTCTTCCACCCCATAGGTGCCACTATTTTCGGATGACATAAAACCTATCAAGTTACACCCTACCGTATGAAGTGGATAATCTCTCGTATATGTCTCTTCAAACCAGACGCCCTGAATTTTCTTTTCTTTCTTCATTTTTTCTTCAAATGCTTCTACGGTTTTGGAATCTAAATTCCTCAATTCATCCAAATGCTCATACATAGAATTGGGCCTATCAGCAATCACCTCATCCAATTTGGTCTTATCGACCCCAAAGTGCTGTACAATCGCATTGACTGTTGTAATTTTATTTTCATCATCCGTATTTAATGTTCTTGGCTCCAAAACAAGATTATATTTTCTTATACTAACTGCCAGCGTCGTATTATTACAATCTTTAATCGCTCCACGCTGATAATTTAACACCGTATTTGTGTAAGACTGCTGGGACAAGGCTGCTTTTTTATAGCGGTCACCATTTTTATCATTAATCAAATAGATTCGTACCAAAAAAGCCAGAAAAGCAAGCAAAAAAAGGACAAAAAAAGCAAAGAGTGTGATTCTCATTCCTCTGGTAAATCGCTTTGTCTTTGCTTTTCTCCGTCGTATTCTCCTACGGGTATAGGGTGTTCTGTTGTATGTACTCATTTCATTTCTCCTGCTTACTATTCTTCCGGAATCGTTCCATGCTGGCGGACTTGTGTGCTTTTTCTGCTTATATAGGTACAGATCTGATCCTCTCTTGCCTGTTTCATACCAAGCTCTTTTGTTGCTTTCTCATAAATCTGGGTCAAACTCAAAGAATGATCCAATTCCAGCATAGCTGCCGCATTTTCCTTTTCCATATTTACTACTTCACTCTGTAAGTTTACCACATTTTTACTCAAATAGGTAGACTGAAATTGTAAGTGAATATAGGAGATTCCTACAACCATTACAGTGAGAAAGGTAAGACAGGTCAAAAGAACTGCCACTTTATCTACTTTTTTCTTTGGCTGCGGTTTCGGCTGAACGCGCTTTCTTCTGCGTATTTCCTCTTCTCTTCTTGGGAGCGGCCCAGCCTCTAAATTATGGGCTGCACTTCCATATACATAAGCCGCTGTCTGTCTTGCCATTACTTTGTTTTCCTCTCTTTCTGCACCTTTCGGCACTACTTACTTACTCTTCGCTCGAACACTCTTAATTTTGCACTTTTCGCTCTTGGATTGTGCTCCAGTTCTTCTTGTGCAGGAAGAATTGGTTTTCTCGTTATTACTTTACCTTTTGAAACGTTTCCGCACACACATACCGGGAAATCAGGAGGACAAGTACAGGGATTTTCATTTTTACGAAATGCCTGTTTTACCATTCTGTCCTCTAGCGAATGAAATGTGATAATACACAATCTCCCCTGGTCGTTCAATAATCCAACCATCTCATCCAACGCTTCCCGCAGCACCTCCAACTCGCGATTGCATTCAATCCGAATTGCCTGAAATGTCCGTTTTGCCGGATGGCCTTTTCCATTCTTTGCTTTCGCCGGCATGGAACGGCGGATAATATCGACGAGTTCAAAAGTTGTTTCTATTGTTTTTTTCTTCCTCTCAATGCAGATATTTCTTGCAATACTTTTGGCATACCGTTCCTCACCATATTCCTTTATAATCTGATACAGTCTGGATTCTTCATACCCGTTAATAATCTCTTTTGCACAAATTGTCTGTTCCCTGTCCATCCGCATATCCAGCGGGGCATCTACCATATAAGAAAATCCCCTCTCCGCATTATCGAGCTGATAGGACGATACACCTAAGTCCAGCATAATGCCGTCTACTTTTGTAATACCAGCATCAGCAAGAACTTCTTTCATATGTACATAATTGCTTTTTATAATCCGAACTTTCTCTCTGAACCCCTCCAAACGCCTCGTTGCTGTCACTATGGCATCCATATCCTGATCGATTCCGATAAAGCGTCCTTTATCACTCAGTCTTTTGCAAACTTCACTGGCATGTCCGGCCCCTCCCAGCGTTCCATCCACATAAATTCCATCTGGCTTTATCTGCAATTCCCGTATCGTCTCCTCTAACAGAACAGAAATATGTTTAAATTCCATCTTTTTCCTCCATTTTCTCCTGTTAGAAACTTAGTCCGAATTCTGACATATGCTCTGCAATATCATCGATGTTATCATAGTCATCATTTTCTTCCCAACGTTCCTTGCTCCAAATTTCAATCTTAGAAAGTACACCTACAAAAACAATGTCTTTTTCCAATGCTGCGTGTTCTCTTAGCTTTGCCGGAATCAATGCGCGCCCCTGCTTGTCCATCTCACAAGGAGCAGCATTCGCCATAAAATGCCGCTGTAACATTCTGGCTTCTTTCGTTCCCGGAAGCTCTTTCAGCTTGTCGATGAACCCTTCCCATTCTTTCATTGGATATGCAAACAGGCAGCCGTCAAGTCCTAATGTGACCACAAAAGACTCTCCAAGGTCTTCACGAAGCTTTGCTGGTACAATAACTCTTCCCTTTGTATCCAGACCATGCTCATATGTGCCCATAAACATATTGTTTCACCAACTTCCGTAACATGGTTTTCAGTTTGGAGGGACGGACACAAAATCACCACTTTGTGTCACTATCCACCACTTTTCACCACTTTTAATACTAATATACACCACCTTTGGGAAATAAGCAAGTATTTTTTAAACAGGAAAGAGGGTACAAAGAACCATTTTTCGGCAAAAAAAAAGAACTATGTCACCACACCTTGTGGCATCCCAGTTCTTTTCTTTTTCAAAACACAACATATTGTTTTTTTCTTTTTATGATTTTTTGTAATCAGGCAGGATTTTTCACATTTTTCTTTTTTTTCTCTTTTAGAATTCGATATATATAGTATCCGGTTCCCCCAATTGCCAGTATACCGGATAAAACCTGCGATACCGCAATCCCTGTGCTTCCGATTTGCAGCTGGTCCGTCCGCAGCCCTTCAATAATACAGCGTCCTATCCCATATCCAATGAGATAAATCAGAAAAATCTCTCCATCAAAGGCTTTCTTCTTCGTGCGAAGAAGCATAATGACAAGAACCATGACGTTCCATACCGATTCATACAAAAAGGTAGGATGTACCTGAATATAGCCGGTTCCATCTATATATTCCATATTTTCCCGCATCGTATCTGTTATATTGGAAGCAGCAACCTGCTCTGCTTTTAATCGCATGGCAAAAAGAGAATCTGTGTACTCACCGAATGCCTCCCGGTTCATAAAATTACCATAGCGCCCTATGATCTGCCCAAGAATCAGACCGACCACCGCAGTGTCCGCAAACAAAGAAAACTTATATTTTTTTATGCGGCAGTACACGATAGCGGTAATTACCGATGCTATAACACTACCATAGATTGCCATTCCGCCCCCCCGGATATTAAAAATCTGCCATAAATTATCCTTGTAGTTTTCCCAGGTAAATATCACAAAGTACAACCTAGCACCGATAATGGCAAAAACAATACCATAGAGGGCAAAATCCATATACAGTTCCGGATTCTGTCCGGTCCGCTTTGCCTGCCATCTGGCAAGAAACAAACCACCGATCATTCCTAAGGCAATAATAATTCCATAAAATGCGATTGTAAATCCACCAATCGTAATCCCTTTTGGTAAATTAGAAAAGTAAATTCCCAAATGCGGAAATGCCACATCTGCACCATTCATTTTAATTCCTCATTTCTGAGCGATTAATCACGAAGAACCGCACGGGAAATCTCGAATAGTTTCTCGTGTCGGATCAAAGCTATTTGTTTTCGCTCAGAAACAAATAGCCAACGTGAATAAATTCACGTATGAAAAATATCGTCCTTTTATACATTGAAACGGAATAAGATAACATCTCCATCCTGCACAACATAATCCTTTCCCTCTGAACGAACAAGTCCCTTTTCTTTTGCCCCGTTCATTCCGTCATACTTTACAAGATTTTCATAACTGACCACTTCTGCCCGAATAAATCCCCGTTCAAAGTCTGTATGAATTTTTCCTGCCGCCTGTGGTGCTTTCGTTCCCTCTGTTATCGTCCACGCTCTCGTTTCATCTGGTCCTGTTGTAAGATAGCTGATCAATCCAAGAATATGATAGCTGGCACGAATTAATTTTTCCAATCCTGATTCCGTAAGGCCTAAATCTTCTAGGAACATTTTCTTCTCATCCTCTTCCAATTCAGCAATTTCCTGCTCGATCTGGGCACAAATAACAAACACTTCCGATTTTTCTTCCTTGGCAAATTCACGAACCTTTTCCACCTGTACATTGGAAGCACCATCCTCTGCCAAATCATCCTCAGCTACATTCGCTGCATAGATAACCGGCTTCGCAGTGAGAAGATTATACTCATGGAACCACTCCTCCTCGTCCTCATCCTGAAGTTCAAAGTTCTTTGCCAAATGCCCATCTTCCAAAAACGCTTTCAACCGCTGTAACAATTCTACTTCTTTTGCCAATTTTTTATCATTTTTTGCACCACGGGAACTTTTGGCAATTCGACGCTCTATAATTTCTACATCCGAAAAAATCAACTCCAGATTAATCGTTTCAATATCACGAAGTGGATCAATACTTCCATCTACATGAACAATATTACTATCCTCAAAGCAGCGCACAACATGAACAATAGCATCCACTTCACGAATATTGGATAAAAACTGGTTGCCAAGCCCCTCTCCTTTGGATGCACCTTTAACCAATCCGGCAATATCTACAAATTCAATCACTGCCGGAATCGTTTTCTTGGAATCATGCATTTTCGTCAATACATCTAATCTCTCATCCGGCACCGGCACAACCCCTACATTGGGATCAATGGTACAGAATGGATAATTTGCTGATTCCGCTCCTGCCTTTGTTAATGAATTAAATAATGTACTTTTTCCCACGTTCGGGAGTCCTACGATTCCTAGTTTCATTTTTCTATATTCCTCCTGAAATTCCTTTTGTTTTACGGCTTTTCTGACATACCCTCATTGTCAGGTGCACCATTTAGTGCACCAATTTATGGGGTAAAGTGTAATAATCTATCAGAATAACCGGCAGTGTCTTATTTTGGAAATCTATATCATCCCACTTTAAGGCAACTCCGATATGTATAGATTTTACCTCTGACAGCAATATTTCCCTGATACAGTAATTTATATATTACCATATAACAGCCCATAAGTCTAGAAACAAAAATAGATGTCTATAAAACATACTATATCTTATCTGTTCTGCTTCAATATGGTAATTCAATGTAGATTTCATGTTATACCTGACCGACTTCCATTTTTTCCTGTAACATCATGTAGTACAGTTCACGATGCTCTTCTGGCAATTTTAATGCATTCATACGTTCTTCCTCAGATAATTCCAAACTATCCATCAAATTCCATTGTTTTCGTCATTGCCACATCAAACTCATTCTTTAAGATTATTTGACAATACCTTATCCGACAAAAGAACAGGTATCAACGGGCTACGCACTTCTGAAAGAAACTACCGATTTTCGTAAAAACAACCAAAGTACAAAATCCGTGTAAAATATGTTAAAAAACCATTAAGATTGGCAATCTACGAGCACACCATAGCCAAAGTCTGCCTCCGTATAGAAATCTATTGTTTTCACCATAACATGTCTTTTACCGTATAATTGCATATACTGTATAGCCAATATACATAGCTACCATGAGTCCCCCTTCAAAACGGTTTACTTTCCTGCCAGAACATACAAAAGCAAAGGCAATCAGACTGACTCCAAGCAAAATTCCTAAATCCACAAAGGAAGCCATCGTAATGCGAATCGGATGTAAGGAGCTGGATACCCCTAGAATTAATAGAAGATTGAAAATATTCGATCCGACTACATTTCCGATTGCCATGCCATTCTGCCCTTTTGATGAAGCCACAACAGAGGTAACCAGCTCCGGCAGGCTTGTCCCAATGGCAACAATTGTGAGTCCAACCAGCGTTTCACTCATCCCCCATGCCAGTGCCAATGCCCTGGCGCTGTTTACCACCAGTTGTCCCCCTACAATAATCGCAATGAGCCCAAACACAATAAATGCAATGCTTTTACCCAAAGAAACCGTTTCTGCCTCATCTTCCCCCGTCCTGTTCCTCATTGCAATACGAATCGTATAAAGCAGGTACAGAATAAAGACAGCAACCAGAAACAAACCGTTCCAGCGGAACAACTCTCCTGCTGTTGCGTTCACATCATGAATGTCCTGACATTTTCCGGAAAGTACCAGATTTCCGGCAAGCACTCCCACAAGCAAAGTAGCTGCAAGAGAAATCGGAAAATCTCTTTTTTTAATTCCCGAATCCACTGGAAGTGGCTTCATCACAGCACAGACACCCAGCACAACAAGAAGATTAAAAATGTTGGAACCCACTACATTGCTGACTGCTATCGCATTGGAGCCACTCAGTCCGGCAGAAACACTTACTGCCAGCTCCGGCGCACTGGTTCCCATGGCAACAATCGTAAGCCCGATGATAACTCCGGGCACTTTGAAAAATCTGGCAATCGCTGCACTGCCCTCCACAAAATAGTCGGCTCCTTTAATCAGTGCCACAAAACCAACAATTAAAATAAAACAATTCCATACTATCTGCATATTTACACCTCTTTCTTTTAGTTTGTATATAAAAAGAGACTTTTATTGCAACATTAATAAATCTAATGTTACAATAAAAGTCTCGCTTCTTACAATATGTACCGGAGTCCTCCGACTCGTGTATTGACGATAGCATATTACGCCCCAGAGACGCAAGCTACTCCCCTTTATTTTTAATAAATAAAGCGTATTTAGTTTCTGAAATGAATCATATCACAACATGTTCTTTAAATCAAGCCTATTTTAACTAAAACTGAATATATATCCTTGCCTTATTCTTTTATTGTCATCGGAATATGCCTCCATGCCTGTCTGGTAGCATAATCAAGATACATTGTAACAATCTCATTCAGTTCCTGCATCTCGTCTACAGACAAATTCAGCCCCATATATTCCTTATTATAGTCTGCCCTCTCTACAATGACCTCTGCTGCAGTATTTCCATGAACCGCATAATGCATTTTATTCTGAGCCGCAGCAAAAAACATCTGGTTATCTGACTGTCCAGCACAAAAACCTGCTTTGTAAAAGTATCTAATACCTTTGCATCATTTTTTTCGTTTCGCCACCACGACAAAGCGCCCGTCCTCTACATGATAGGCACAGGTGGAAAGTGTCAGGAATACATCACCGAACTCAGCCTTCACACCTGTGTCATACAGTGAGAGTTTTTTAATATTTCTGTAAAAATCATCAAACTGTTTCTTTGTATCTGCCTGATAGAACTGATAATATTTGAACACATCATCCTCCTTTTTATAGACCTGTGACCGGAACACCGCCACAATCTCATACATCCTTTCTTCGTAGAGCGTATCAAAGGAAATCGTGGGATGTTTTCTATAAAAATCCTTCTGCAAATAACGGTCCAAATCCCCGAACATAGAACCGTCCCTCATATTGTGACCGTAAATGATGAAATTTGTTCCCTCTGCCAAATCCGCCTCTTCTTTTACATAAAGACAGCCGTATTTGCTTTTCTCCCTATAAAAATCATGGTAGAGATAATATTCGTTATCGTCACACTGCATGACCGGATAATCTATGTTCGTGCCTTTCACCGTAATCCAGCCTGCCATGTCGTGGTTTGCCTTGTATAATTTTCTATACTTCTTCAAAATGACAGGTTCGGCTTTTTCCCCATCTGTCTCTTCCAAATGTTCCGTCTCCTGTTTGTTATCCCTGTCTGTTTCCTCGGTAAACTGTTTGGACTGTATCAGATCCTCCTGCTGTCTGTGCTGTCTTACAGACTGGAAATATGCCTGCCCCAGTCGGATCAAGCACAAGAAGACAATTCCAAGAAGAATCCAACGCAGGTACTTGTATTTCTTTTTATTCTCCATATACTTGTTTCCAATCTATGTTTAATCTCTTACCAATATCTCCACTTATTATTTAATTAATTTCAATTAATCGTATTATTTCGCATCTTTTCACGCTTCGACCTCACCATCACATCCAGCACAAAATTCCCACTATCCGTGTAAGCGAACATATCTCCGTCAAGTGCTGCCGACGCTTCCTGTATCGTGGCAAGGCCAAAACCATGTCCCGGCTCTTTCTTGCTGCTTCCCGGCACGATTCCTTTTTTCACAGACAAATCTCTCTGACATTTATTTTTTATCCGGATCAGCAGGTATTCCCTGCTGTATTTCATCTGTACCGATGCCTCCCGCTCTTCCGTGGGAAGTTCTGCTGACGCCTCCCATGCATTTTCCAGTCCATTAGAAAGAATCTGGCACAGCTCCATGTAGGGGAGTTCCTCCTCACCTACCTGAATCTCCAGATGCAATTTCATATCCAGCTCTTGAAATTTCTGAAAATAATGGCTGAATACGGCGTTTAAATACATATTTGTACAAAACGGCTTAATAACCGGCTCCATCTCGGATTCCAAACTTTTTAAGTATATGACTACTTCCTCTATTTTCCCTGCTGCCAAAAGCCCCGACAGGGTAATGGCATGGGCCTTCATATCATGCTTTAATTTCCGTATCTCATGCTGGCTCTCAAGCTGAAGCTCCAGAGAATGCTTCTGTTCCGATAAAATTCTCTCACTCTGCTGCTTCCTGTTTAAAAGGAGCTGCCGGTAAAGGGCGGTAAACATCGTCGCATAAGTAAAAAACATCAAAAGCAGTATCAGCACACACACCGGAGCATCCTCCGGGCGTTTGTCAATATTGGTGGGAAAAGTCGACACAACTGCAATCAGTACATAGTAAAGCATGGTCAATCCTGCAAAAATGCCCCAGCCTTTATCTACTGCCTCCTGAAGTTCCAGATAAGGCTTTCTGAAATACCGGTACACAACATATTCCAAAAGGGGATACAGAATCAGCCTGCTTACGAACATCAGCACATACTGCCCGCCTCCCAAAAAAGTATCTAAAAGATTCGTCGCTACCAGCACCCACAGACAGCTTGTGTCCGCAAGACAGAAGGTAAGCAGAAATTCCCCTTTCCTGTCCTTAGAAAGTATCCAAAAATAAATGAAACTTGGCAGTGAACAGGTTAAGAGTAACAGTTTTCCCATCTGATCTCCCAGCACTGCCAGTCCGATCCCGTTCAACAGCATCAGGACTCCAATCCCGGCTCCTGACAGTATCCATGTTTTTTTTCTGCTGAAACGTGACCGGAACAGCATAACAAAAATCAATGCAACATGTATCATACACCAATAAACGGACAAATCCCGAAGCAGTATATTTCCCATCACTCCACCTCCTCAAACAGATTTCCCAGTACCGTTCTCTGACCCCGCCATAATAGCGTCTGAACACCGGAGCCGCCCTCCGGTTCACATTTATATATCATAATAACACACTTTCTTTCACTGTGAAATATTAATCTCTCTTTTCCATTTTTTTCTTCCTGCCAAAAAAGACTACTCCAAGACCGCTAAGCACCGTAAGCAGGAAATACAAAAATGTTCTGCTCTCGTCACCGGTTTCCGGTGCTTCCTCAGCCTGTGGGTTCCGCTTGGCTGTATTTGCTTTCTGCCCACTGCTGCCGCCGGCCGCATCCTGCCCGGCCATGTCGTTGTTCGGTGCTTGGCTATTATTCCCAGTATCAGACTTATTATTTTTCCTCTCCCCAATTGCGGAAATCTTTTCTTTTACGACATCTCCACAAGCCATGCAGTATTTCTCCCGCTCACCGCTTGTCGTATCCGTCGCTTCTTTTACCACCTTCCATTCGCCGTACTTATGCCCGGTGGCAGGAATCGCCTGTACGTCCTTCACTTCGCTGCAATACTTACAATGAACAGATTTGCTTCCTTCTTCCGTACACGTTACCTCCTTGTCTACCGTAGCGGTCTCTTCCCATGTATGATTGCCTCCGGCACAGACAGAAACATCCTGATAGATAATCGCATATACGGAGAACCGGTCTGTCTCAAAGGTCAGCTTTCCGTCTTTTTCCTGAGTAGGCAGAGCATCTATTTCTGTTCCGGCACCGCTCTCATGTATACGAACCACTGTGAATTTCCTCTTATATGCTTCCGATTTCGGATTTCGGATGCCGGCCGGTATACCAAGTGTGATGGTAACGGCTTCCTTCACTTCATGCACGTCTTCTACAGTTTTTTCTGTACTCGTAGTCACAGTGCCGCTTTCCGGATCTGTTTTCTTTCGGATAGCAGTTATCTTCTTGTACATGGATAAATCCACATATACTAACCCCGGTTCACCCGACAGTTCTTCATCGCTTAAAGAATCCGCGCTCTTTATCTCCTCTACTGCCTTTTTAATAACTTTCTCCCGTTGTGTTCCATCCGGCTCCTTGTCCGGATCCACACGGTTCACCTCAACAACAATCTCAATGTCGGTTCCTTCCTCCAGAACAGCCTTGCGCTCATCCTCTTTCAGCACCACTTCCTGAAGTTCAGAAACGTCCTGCTCTACAATGGCTTCCGTTACCGGTGCTTTCTCCTCTACTTCTACTTCCTTCGTGACACTCCCGGAGGCTTCACTTCCACCTGCAGGAATCAGACCCCATTTCAGTTCTCTGCCACAAACCGTGCAGATTTTTTTCTTCTTGCCGGCTTCTGTTTGAGAGGCTTCCTCCTCGATGATCCAATCGCTTTCCATATGGACCGCCTTGTCTAAAGCCAATCCGCAGACATTGCATATATGCCAATGTTCTTTCGCCTGACATAGCCATGCTTTTCCCGGCTTATGCCCCATAGCAGGAATGATTTCCGTATCTTTCGTTACACTGCATCTGCTGCAATGGATGGATTTGCTTCCGTCTTCCGTGCAGGTAGCCTCTTTATCAATCGTTGCCTGACTCTCCCATGCATGGTCTCCGGCAGTATTTTCCGTTTCCACCATACCGCACTTCTCACAGACACGGGTCTTAACGATACCGGTACATTCGGATACAGTTTCTGTCCATTTTCCAAAGTTATGTCCGGTGGCAGGAAGCGTTCTCTCATTCTGCGTTGCTGAACAGATCCTGCAATGCTGAGATTCCATGCCTTCCGTCGTACATCCATTCTTTTTATCCAAAGTATATTTTATACTGCCTTCTCGGGTTGTTTCCCAAACATGTGCTGCCGGAATATCTTCGGTTTCCACCTTCCCGCATAACCGGCAGATATGTTCACGCAATCCGGCTTCTGTGCAGGTCCCCTGCATTTTCGTAGCCCATTCCCCATAAACATGATTCTCGGATACCATTAGAGATATACTGCTCTCATTTCCTGCTCTGTCTACTGCAGCCAAAGTTATTTCACCCTTTGCCGGCAGAAAATAAGTGCCATTCTTATCTGTCAGTTCTTCCGTCTTTTCCGTTCCATTGAAACGATAGGATACGGCTACTTTATCCAGATTCGGTTCCTCCATGGTAAATGTAACTTCCGTGCCGCCCTCTGCACAGTATTTTCCTCCATCTGCCACACCGATAAAGACCGGTGCCGTTGCATCCAGTACCACGCCGTCTGAATTCATGTAGGCTGTCCTTCCAGAATTATCCGTTATTTTTGCATAGATAACCGCATTCTGATCCGGGTCAATGGAAAAAGTCCCGCCACTTGCAATCTTCGTCCATGCACTTTCCGGAATCTCGCTTACCTCTGCTCCGGTCAATTCTTTTTCGGACACATAATAATGAATGTCTTTCAGTCCGCTTTCACCCTCACCGTCTTCTCCTGTAATGGTAACATCCTTCGTTTCGTTAAAGAACAGACCGAACGTCAGGGCATTCCAGAATTCTGTCCAACTGTTATCCTCAATCACAATCGCTCCGAATGGGTCATTCGGGTCCGTAATATACCATATCAGTTCCACGTTTCCTGTGTAATTTCCGGTTCCGTGCACGCTCAGACTGTATGTGCCATAATACTTTGCATCAACCGTTCCGTCAATCGTATAGTCTGTATCCTGCACAAGCAGTGCAGCTTCCTGACCACTCGTAAGAGCTTCGTCCCTCACCGTGACCTTCGGCGTAATATCACTTCCGTTGTAAGGATAACTGTTATCTGAGCTGTCTATAAAAATCTTAATGTCTTCTGACGTCAACGGCTTTTGCAGAATTACAAAATCTTTTTCATTCCCGGCATCCGGCAGCTTATAGTTACTGTTGGAAAGAGAAGCTGCAGCAGCCGTATAACTTCCGGCAGCCGTCTGTTCCCCGGTCACTGCTACAGTGCATGTATCCTCATTGCAAAGGTTCGTTACCTTAGCAGACGGAAGGCAGGCCATGCCGCTGTATGTAAACTCCAGATTGCTGAATTCCAGTTGTACCTCTTTTTGTGCAATCGTAAATGAAGTTGTCAGACCTTCCTTTGGCAGTTTATAGTTTTCTGCATCCTCACCATTTAAACTACTTGCTGTAGCAGTATAACTTTCTTGTGCCGCCTTTACGCAGCTGTCCTTTTGTCCACCGCTTACCTGAATAACCACATTGTCATTTCCTACGATATTCCCGACTTTTGCCACAGGTGCCTGCTCGGTTCCGTTATAGATAAATGCTGTCTCGCCCCACAGAATGTCCGTCGTTCGCTTCGCTATCGTAAAATCAGCCGTTGCACTTGCCGGTGCGAAGTCCTGTGTTGCGCGATAAGTAAGCCGCACGGTGTAATCTCCGGCTCTTTCCGGTACTGCTTCCGTATATGTACTGTCTGCGGCATCTTTTTTCTTATATTCATAATTCGCCATATAATCTTCATGGCTTTCGGCGTATGTATCATAATCGCCCGTTTTCACTTCCGCCGTCGGCAGGACCGGCTTGTCTCCGTAAATCCATCCGTCTCCCGGAATCGTGACAGAAACCGACCCTGCCGCCTTATCAATAATGAAATCCTTTGTAATCTTGTCTTCCTCTTTTGGCAGTCTGTAATTTTCATTAGAAAGCCCGTTTGCTTTCGCAACATAGTCCCCAAACTTCACTGCTGTTCCGTCTGCTGACAGCGCGCTTCCTTCCTTTGCCGAAACGTGCACTGTCACTTCGCAGACATCTTTTTTATTTCCCTGACTGCAGAGGTTCGTCACCTCGGCTGCCGGCACCTTTGCCGTACCGTCATACCCGAATTCACCACTGTCCCAAAAGATCTCAGCCTCTTTCTGGGCAATCACATAGGTCGTAGAAACCGTATCTGAATTTTCCGCCAGACAATAATTCGCATTGTCAAGTGCCGCTGCCGTTGCCGAATAGCTGCCCACGCCTGTCTTTACACATGCGTCTGTCTGTCCTCCGTCAATGACTGTTACCTTACAGGTATCCCCCTCAATAAGGCTGCCTGCGTTTACCGTGGCAGTCGGACTCTGCTCCGCTCCATTATAAATCAGCTCCTGATCCGTCCATGTAAGCGTTACCGGCTTCGGTGCAATCGTAAATGCATGTGTGTTTGCGCCCGGCAGCTTATAATTGGCCGCATTTGACCCATCTGTTCCAGTCAGTTTGCTTGCCGTGGCGGTATATTTTTCCACCCCCGCCTTCTGACAGCTGTCCTTCTTCTCTCCGGTCACAATAACCGCAAGCTTTTCTTCTCCCACAAGTCCTGTCGCCGAAGCAGCCGGCACCTGTGATGCTCCGTTATATGTAAAGGCTGCACTGCCCCATGAAAGCCCGATTTCCTTCTGTTGAATTGTGATGTCAAAGGTATGCTCTGCACTTCGGAAATAATTCGTTTCATCCTGTGCCACGCTGACTTTCACCGTATAGGTCCCGGCATCTTTCGGAAGACCAACCACGTATGAATTGTCTGCAGCACCTTTCTTTTTATACTGATAGCCCGGTGTTTTTCTTGAGCCGCTCACAGCCACCTTAAAATCTGTCCCTGCCGCTACTGCACCTCCGTCATAAACCGGAGATTTAATATCGCTGATTGTAATACCGGAATTATTGTATACCCGGAAACTGTAAGTTCCCTCAGATGTATTTCCCGCATGGTCTGTCACGTTGACGGTAATATTCACAGCTCCATCAGGGATTTCGCCTGCCGGAATCGTAAACGTATCATCTGTTATAGTTTTCGACGCATAATTATGGTCGACCGTCTTTTTAGCGGTGGTTCCCACTTGATAGCTGACTGATTTGATTCCACCGGAAATGCCGCTGTCATTTAACTTGACCGTAATGTCCGGCGCATCCGGATAAGCTTTCCCAGAGACTGCCGTTTTTCCATCGACTTGAAATCCTACCGTAACCTTTTTTGTATCGATCTGAATCGGTCCTACAAAGCCCTCCTTTTTGTTCGCTTCCCTTCCTATCGTGTCGTCACCGGCATTGTCATAGAATTTATAATACAGATAGCGATTGACCGGCCCGCTTACTGTTATACTTTCTCTTGTGCTCGTGCCAGCAAATTCCGTAAGCCCCGTCGTCGGGATTTCGTCCTTAGAGCTCACATACTTATAATACCCCTTTCCCACACCACTTTGGCTGTCACTGACAGAAAAGCATATCGTCTGGTCGGTGTTCTTCCAGCCGTCCGGCACGCCCGTGACCGTTACGTCTGGCGGCGTAAGATCAAGCTTATCCACCGTTACGGAAGCGCTGTTTTTTGCCCCGTAGGTCTTATCCTCCACGGTCACTGTGTACGTCCCGTTCTGGGTTGCCAAAAGATTTCCCTTATTCGCCACGCTGGTCCGGCCATCCGGCAGGGTTACCAGATAATCCTTCCCTGAATAGCTTCCAAGCGTCCAGATCAGAGTCGCCATATCATTCGTCCATTTGGTCGGCGCCCCTGTTATGGTAATCGTCGGCGGAGAATTCTTCACGGTAGTCTGTGAAATCACCTGATAAGCGGCGGAGCAGGTCGTGTACGTATGATTCACATTGTCCGTGACCTTGATGTGCAGATACTTTTTCGTCAGTGTGCTTTCAGCTGCCGTATAAGATACCGTCTTTGCACCGCTCGAAAGTGTCTTCCACGTAGTAGGAGTAACCGCGCTGTCTGTCCAGTTATACCGTACCTGCTTTACTCCCGACTGCGCATCAGCATAGTCCACCGGCAGGACAAGCGTTGTGTAAGCGCCGCCTTTGGATGATTCAACTGAAGCATCTGCCGGCTCTCCGACAGAAGCCGTCGGATTGTCCGTGTCAATTCGTTCAACCTGAACGACTTTGTTGATCGTAATATCTCCCGCTGTCAGCATGAACGTATAAAAACCATTTTTGTAAACCGTAAGGCTCGTTGCTGTTTCATTCATCGTCTCCCACCCAGTGGAACCCGGTCTGCGGAATTGAAGCTTCTCCGCCCCCCTTGCCGCAATACTTATACTTCTGCTTGTAGCCCAGCTTGTGTTGTCAGCCGTAACGGTAAGCGTGGGCGATGTGCTTCCTGCGGCGGGACTGGTTTTCGTGCCGAAGTCAAGACAGGCCTTTTTGTAATCCGAGGCTCCTGTTGTTCCGTATATCCCTTTCACATGGAGATACCACTTACCATTGCTCGCACCGCTGCCCGGCTCCTTGCGAATCGAAAGCGGAAGTCCCGAAGAACTCTTTGCAGTCGTAAGCTCTGCAGCCGAAAGCTCCACCCAGCCATTTGCCGGCAGGTTCGCAGAATCTGACCAGGCGTAGCTCATGCCCGTGGTTTTCGTCTGATCTGCATCTACCGTGATTGTCGCCTTGCCTGTGCCGTTTGTAATGCCGTTCGCGGTAACCGTGAAATTCGGCGCGGATTTATCAACGGTCGCGGTTGTGTTTCCACTGCCGCTTGATGTTAGCGTTGACCCACCGTCGCACATATCCCTGATATCACTCGGGTTCGTAATGCTGTTTACGCCAAGCTTTGTTTCTGCATTTGACGCTATTTTTCCCGTAAAATAGAGAACGTTTGTGTCGGCGCCGCCTGCATAAGAAACCGTTCCCCAAGTCGTCTTAATCTTAACGTTTGAAAGACTGCTGTTTTTGCTGTCAACGATCTCATCGAAAATCAGAGACACGGTAAAGGTATCACCGACCTTGTATGTGCCGCCCGCCATCGGAGCGACTTTGACGAGCTGGGGTTCTGTGGTGTCGCTGACCTTCAGCCAATCTGTGTAAGAGTTTACATGCCATATATTGTCAGCACCTCCTGTCGCCGTAAACCACACTTGCGCTGTATCCCCCGGGTCAAAGAGCACATAACCGTCACTCACTCTGCCACTTCGTTCGGATTGCTTTGGCCATGTCACTCCACTTGCACCGGGAAAATACCCTGTCTCATCTCCTTCCGAGTGCCCCTTTATTTCCCATCTTGCCGTGTAGTATGCTTTGCCAAATTTGCTGTCGTCCAGACTGATCGTATCACCGTGCGCATTCCTGCCATCAAGGTCGTCTGGTTGGTGATTTGATATCCAAATATGCTCATAGCCGCCTGCCCAGCTATGCTCTGTCATAGCTACTTTCAACTTATAAGAATACCTGGTCGCTGTCTCTTTGAGGTAATCGTTCTCATTGGCAGTCCCGACGTCTATTGATCTCTGGACATTGAAATTTACATGACCATTGGCTGCGTTGTAATCACCACGGTTATTAATGAAAGAGACCTGCTTTTCTTTCACATCGCTCCTGTCTACAACATATTTGTTATCTTCATTCACAGCGACGGATCTGGATTTTTCCGTCGTATAGACGCTCCTGCTCACATCATACGCACTGTCCCTATTCATCGTCCTTTTTGCACTTCTATTATTAACGTTATCGTCAAGCTTTGCGCCGCCCGTGACATGGTAGAGCTCCACAGAGTAGGTTCTGTGGACGTTCGTGTAGGCAGTAGCAGGTTTGCCGGTGTATGCCGTGTTTGCACTCTTTTCGTCTATCGTTATGGTTCTTTCTTTTACTCCGGGACCAAAGACCAGCGTGCCATTTGCATGTTTAAAATGCGTACCCCCCACCGCCGAGCCGTTTACCGTGCGGTAGTAGACGGTCTGCGTCCCCTCGCTGCCGTCTCTTGTGACCGTAAAGGTGCTGCTGCCATTATTACTTATCGTAAAAGTGCCGTATTTGGGCAGACCAAGCCCAATCTCTTTTTCCTCGCTGTAATAAGTAATACCTCCTGCGACAATATACGCTCTGGCATAGTAAGTCACGCCCTTTTGCAGATTATCCGCCGTAACGGAAATCTTGTCGCCCACCTTGCTGGCCGGCGCAGTAGTTTCTGCCCTGCCGTTATTTACGGTAAGGCTCGGCGAGTTCATTACTCCCCACACAAAGCCGCTTTTCGTGATTGCGTCCGTGCCGGGATTGTTCAAAGTTGAGGTGAGATTTTTCGTGCTTTCCGTGAAAACAGGCTTTGAAATATCCACATAGGAAGCAACATAGACGGCTAAGCTCTTTGTGGTGATATTGCCCGCCTTGTCTTTTACAGTCACGGTAACATTTTTATCACCCGGCGTTTTGGTAAAGTTTGCGGGTACTGTGACCGTGACATTACATTCCGAGACAGGCTCGTTGTCCGTGATCGTGAGTGCAGCTTTTACTGCACTTTTCACGGTTTCGTCGCTGTCGCCCGTCATAACCTGAACAGGCGTATAAGCAACATTCGGCGGCTGGCTATCCTTCCACTGTGCCAAAAGCTTTAAGTCCTGCGTGAGCCTGACGCTGGCACCTTTCTTGTATGCAGCACCGGTAAGGGAATCCTTCCAGTTCTGGAACGTATATCCGCTGCGCACAGGCACCGTACTGCTAAGTGTCAGACTGTTTCCCTGCCATGTGGTCTGAAGTGCGGGAACCTTCGTCACACCCTCTGCATTTCCATTATATATAACAGTCAGGGGACACTGGAACTGCGTCGTGATCTTATTCCCCTCGCCGTCTTCGACGGTAATGTTTACCCGGTCGGATTTTGGATCCGGAACCTTGACGGTATAGCTGGACGGAGCCAGCCTGATCGTCTTTCCGCCATGGGAGATCTTTACCGTATAGTCGGCAGGATTATTCGAGCCCTTTTTCCCGACCTCATTTAATGTGGCAGACACGTCCAGCCAGGTCAATGCCGCCGTCTCATAGGAATAGGCGTATAGAGGCCCTGCATTCAGTGCGCCTCCTCCATAACAGAAATAGCGGTATTCGGTAGGAGTGCCGCTATTTGGCACTTCATACAGACCTCCCTGCGGACAGCCGTCAAATCCCTTTCCTGCCTTCACGACATCTACATAGACCTTTACCGTTGTACTCCCATACCAACGATAAATATACATCATACTGTTATTTTTCTCAGCCTTGGCTTTTAAGACCGCACCAGAGCCAAGCATCGTGACCGCATCCTCCGGACCGTAGACCCCATCCAGAAATGCATAGGTCATCCCCGGCACAAAGTTCTTAACCTCGTTAAAATGATAGTACATAAATGCTTTTCCGCTGCCGGACAGCCGCTTTAAGTCTACACTGTCAGAAGCCGCATAGACCTCTTCCTCCTGTTCTTTGTCGATATCTACTCCCAGATAGGAAAACATATCCAGCGGTCCCATCTGCAGAAACAAAAGCCCCGCCATAAGAACACATACCAGACGCCTGCGGAATTTATTCTGGGCAAGCTTATCGCATGTGTCCCGGATGACATAATATATTGTCAGCACCAGTGCAAGTGCTGCTATGACCGGCACTGTCCATCTCCTGTGCCGCTTTCCGTAATTTACAAATCTTTTTCTAATCTTTTCTTTTATCTGGTTCATACGACTTCCCTCCAAATACCATTTTCCTTTTCCTTACTCCTGCCTTTTAACAAATGGGACAATAAAATTTTTTTCACTCAATGAAGCAGACAGGCACCCCTGTGCCAAATAGTAAAGAAGCCAGTTCACGGATTGTATTTCTTTTGGCATTCCGATTCCAAAAAGCCAAAAAAGCAACAGGATATCCGAGAGCAGAAATAAAATACTCCCTGCTATAATCATGGATACAGCCCTCTCTCTCCCCTGACGGCACCGCCAAAGAGAGAATGCCTTCATGACCATAAAAGAAATGACTGCCGCATACCCTGTCAATACAGGAAACAATCCCTGAAAATCAAAATTTCCAACACACAGAATCAACATTTCTACTCCAAATATAAGGAACATTCCGACAAAATCTGCTTTCTTTATCACAGATGCCCTACAGAATGCAATGGAAAACATAACATGAGCAAGAGCAAAACTGACAACCCCCAAAACAAATAGAATACCTTCATTTTTGTCCAAGGCAAGGAATACATCCCCTGCCATGGAACAAAATAATGCAAGTATCATATTTCCGGAAATTTTTTTATTCTGTTTTCGTTTTATGTAGCCGCAAAGTCCCGCGAGAACAAAAAAGAGACTCGTAAGGGATTTTAGCAAAATTGTCCATCCGATAAGATCATTTTGGAATACAGCAATCAACCCTGCCAATGAAATCATCATCAAGATCTCTAATATGAGATACATCCCGATCTCCTCCTCATCCATTTAATTTACTCAGTTCCAGCAGCTCTTTTGCGATTTGCTCAACATGCGAAAAAGTTTCTTCTGTCATACTTGTGATTCTTCCTTGATTGTTCGCTTTTTCTACAATAGAACTTGCCCGGACCTGTGAGTTCTTTACGAGTTCTTCCATCTGTTCGGACATTTCCTGCACATCCTGACTGCACTGCCTTGTCTGGTCACAGTCTTTCGCAATCTGCTCTATCCTCGTTCTGGAGTCTGCCTGAAGCTGCCCCAGATCCACTGCCTCCTGTCTTGCATTGGAAATCTGCTTGATTCCTGCGTCCACAGAAGAAATGTTCCGCTCATTTGAAAGCTTAACATCATTCAGCATTGCAATCATTTTTGAAACCATGGAAGTAATGGAACTATTTGACTGTTTGGAGCGTTCTGCCAGCACACGGACTTCATCTGCAACAACAGAAAAACCCTTGCCCTGTTCTCCGGCACGTGCTGCTTCAATGGAAGCATTCAGTGCAAGGAGATTGGTCTGTCCGGTAATTTCAGAAATTTCATTGGTAAAACCGGAGATTTCCATGATGCTTGCTTCCAAATTTTGAATCGCTTCTTCCGTTAAGTTTACTGCTTGTTCAATTTCTTTCATATCTGTCACCGCATAATCCATAACATCCACATAATTCTCCATATGCTGGCAGATTTCATCCGATATTACCATCACATTCTTCGTACTCTCATCAATTGATTCCGAAGCTTTTACCATTTCGGAAACAGTATCATGCATGGAACTGACATGGGAAAGGCTTTTCATGCAGTCCGCAGTTGTATCCTCCGCGGAGGATACAATCGTTTTATTTGTGACTCTTGATTCCTGCACATTGTCTGCCAGATCATCCATCATTGTCACCAGCTTTGTGGAAACTTCCTCACATTTGGATACAACGGCTGCTACCTGTTCCGTGCTGTGCAGATTTTCTAACAGTTTTCTAGAAGCACCTGCGATATTGATAAATACTACACTCATAACTACCTGTTCTATGGTAAATCCCGCTGAACGGGTCAAAAACCATTCCATATTTGTCGGATATTCAATCTGCTGAACATTTTGTGACCGCAGAAACAGGGACAGAAGCAGACAAAAATAGCTTATAATTGAAATCTGCTTTGTGAATTTCTTATCAAAAAACATACAGCTCATCAACATCGCAAGTCCATACGTCATATAAATACCGACTGCCGAGTTTCCACCTAAAAGCATAACGATCAGACCAACGGAAATGATACTGACATATTTCATGACCCGAACGGGTAATCCGATTTTTTCGAGAATCCCGGGACCAAGGGTGCAGATACATCCAAGTACAGAAAGAACTGCCAGATCATTATATTTAATCTGAAATATCCCGGCTGCCGTTGCCAAAAACAGAACGGGAAAAACCAACGTCATCCAACGAAGTACCTTTATTAATTTTTTACATACCTTTGCATCATTTTGTTCAAAAAAATCTTCTTGTGTATCCATAGCCTATACCCATCCTTTCTTTCATTCTCCTACTTTCTTTTTTCATACTTTTTTCATAATATAACAGTTCCCGTTCGGAAATTCTATATAAGCGGAATAATCCGCACTTTTTTGGGTATAGATTGCATTTTTCGATTAACAGCGGAACACAAACAGCCAGCTGCTCTCCAAAATGGATGAACAACTGGCTGTATTCTCAAATACAATAATTCATTTGAGCGGATTTCAAAAAGAAACTACAGATTTAACCGCAAGCCAAAAATTCTTTCTCCTAATTGATTGCATAACTCATCTCATGCCATTGTTCCCCGCCCCACGTGGAATTTGCTATCCCTTCATCATGAAACCCCATCTTCTGATACATCTTTATCTTCGCAGGCAGACAAGTCAATACTACCATCTGCCTATTCTTTTCCTGTTCTCTGCGAAGGTATTGGTACATCAATTCCCTTGCCAGCCCCTGCTTGCGGTACGCAGGAAGCACATCCAGTCCGAGCAGCATAATGTTCCTTCCATTCTGGTCATGTAAATCTGCATCCCAAAAAAATTCATCCCGAAAACAATTCTCATCTGTCGAAATTCCGCTCAAAAATCCAGCCATTTCTCCCGTCTGTCTATCCTCTGCTACAAGAAATAATTCCGGTGCCTTTGCAATACGTGTCAGCATCATTTCCTGCGAACACGCTTCATTTGGCGGAAAACAGGTATTTTCAACAAAAACTGCCTGTTCTGCCTCTTCCTGTCTGATATTTCTAAAAACAAACCTTTCATACAGTTCCTTATCCGACAATTGATAAGTCTGCAGGAGTTCTCTTGCATATGCCTTTCCCTTTTCTGTCATGTAGGCATATTTACTCTTCTGCGTCTGTATAAGCAGTCCACTTTCCTCGAACTGATTCAACACCCCAAATTCATACTCTTTCGATGATAATTCCTGATATCTGCAAAATTCATTATTATTCTGAAATCTCGTCAGATACATCAGCATTAATGATAATTCTTTTATTGCTTCTTCTCTCGTCTTTTTATTCATAAAAATCTCCATTCCTTTATTCCTTTATTTGACAAATATCAATAGATTCCGTATGATTATATTAACAGATCCATTGGGAGGTTATCAAATGTTATTCAAATTTATTATCTGTTTTATCGCCGGAATCGGTGCAGGTCTGGGAACAGGTTTTGCCGGCATGAGTGCTGCCGCCGTAATCAGTCCTGTACTAATTACATTTCTTAACATTCCGGCTTATGAAGCAGTAGGAATCGCACTGGCAAGCGATGTCCTCGCGAGTGCTGTAAGTGCTTATACCTACGGAAAAAATAAGAATCTTGACATCATAAATGGTCTTGTAATGATGTGTACCGTTTTACTTTTCACACTGGCGGGAAGTTATCTGGCCAACCTCGTCCCTAATACTACTATGGGCAACTTCTCTGTTTTTATGACACTGCTTCTTGGTATTAAATTTATCCTAAAACCAGTTATGGTCACGAAAGAAACCATGCAGTCTGTGGATGCCAAAAAACGGCTGTTACAATCTGTCGTCTGCGGCACCATGATTGGATTGATCTGTGGCTTTATCGGTGCAGGCGGTGGCATGATGATGCTCTTGATTCTTACAAGTGTACTTGGCTATGAACTCAAAACTGCTGTCGGCACGAGTGTCTTTATTATGACATTTACTGCTCTGACCGGTTCCATCAGCCACTTTGTAATCGGCGGTATGCCAGATTTTTGGTGTCTGCTTTTCTGCATTTTATCCACACTGCTCTGGGCGAGAATTGCCGCGAAACTGGCAAATAAGGCGGCTCCCAAAACATTGAACCGGGTTACCGGTCTTGTTCTTGCAATACTTGGTACTGTTATTTTGGTGGTAGGCAGCCTGAAATAGAGAACGTCATTCTCATGATTATATCACCTGACATCCGCCTTCTGAACGGATATTCAGAATATAACTGCATCCTTCTCCAAATAAATTCTCCATTGCTTTTTGATATTCTTCTGCCCGTTCGTTCGGAACAAATGCCTGTATTGTACCAGCAAAACCACCACCATGCACCCGGAATGCACCTTGTTTTCCAAGAATTCTTTCACTCACCATCAAGGCAAGAGGAATTCCCTGTTCCGCCGGCTTTTTTGTTGAATACAGATTCTGTAATAATTCCGCTGATGAACGTCCGGATTCTTTTACTAATTGCAAAAAACCGTCAAAATTTTTCTCTTTTAACATTTTTACCTGCTTTTTTACTCTCTCATTTTCTCCATAAAAATGTGACGCTCTCAAAATTGCCCGGTCAGAACAAATTGTTCTCAGTTGAGACAGGGATTCATAGAACTTCTCCGGCTCAACTTCCCTTAGAACTGACTTGCCGAACTGAGCTGCAATCAACTTCATTTCTGACGGCACGGATACATAATCATCCGTCAGATCTGCATGGCTTCCTTTGGTATCTGTTATAATCAGCTTTAGCCCCCCTTCTGCAAAATCACATTCATATTTTTCAATCACCGGATTTGTGGCATCCTTAAAATCAATGAACACAAAACCGCCAACCGATGACACCATCTGATCCATCAGACCACTGTCTTTTCCAAAATACGTATTTTCGGCATATTGTCCCATCTTCGCAATTTTTACCGCACCTGCCTTCCCTCCATTGTAATGCCAATCAATAATATTGCCGATCAGCACCTCAAATGCTGCCGAAGATGATAATCCGCTGCCAGATAAAACATCCGAAGTAACAAATGCATTAAACCCGCCAACTTCAACCCCCAGATCATGAAATTGGGAGACCATGCCCCGTATCAGTGCACTTGAAGTTCCTTTTTCCTCCTGTTGGATCTTGAAATTATCCAACAGGATATCTTCCTGTTCATAGCCGGTAGACTGAAGCCGGATTACATGTTCATTATGAAAGGAAACTACTGCAATTGCATCCAGATTTACTGCTGCTGCTAATACACAACCGTACTGATGGTCGGTATGATTTCCACAGACCTCTGTTCTTCCCGGAGCAGAAAAAATTGAAATATCTTCACTTCCCGGATACAGTTCTTCAAAATTCTTCACCGCCTGTATATATCTTTCTTTTTGAGCTTTTAACACATCCTCGCTGCTCCCATATAATTTTATAAGAGAATCATTTAATCCGTCATTTTCAATCTTATTGATGAATTCCATACAATTCATAGAACTTCTCCCTTCTTCTGCTCATTTACTGAGCCGTCAGCTCCAGTATAAATCCAATCAATCGTGAAGTCAATGCAGCTGTAAATTGAATTAATTTCGCTGTAAACATTTTCACTGAGGGCGGGGGCACAGACAGTGACGATTCGTACACGCTTCCGCTTGGAAAAAGGCGTAACGGTACATAAGGCCGCAAAATACGCAGCCTAAGTACCGACGCCTTTTTAACAGTACTCATCCGTCACTGTCTGTGCCCCGCCTTCTTCGATCCTGTTACCGCGTATTTAATTCTTCTTACAGTTATGAACAAAAACGCCACAGAAAATACGATGAATCCGTTGTTTCCTGTGGCGTTTTATTTTTTATGGGGTCCCACAGTCCCTTGTTTATCAGCGTTTCAGAACAGCGAAAAGCAGAAAAAATCATATTTAGAACAATTCCTATCATAGACTTCCTTTTACGCTGCACGATATAATGTTCCTATAAAATAAAAAGGAGGAACCTTTATGAGCAAGAAATGCAAAAAACAAATTGCCTTGATGATGGCATTTGTCTTGGCAATGATGCCTTTTTCAGCCTCTACGGCACAGGCGGCAAAGAAAAAGACAATCTCATTGAACAAGAAAACGATACAGGTGAAAGTGAAAAAAAGTAAGAAAATCACCATACGGAACACATCAGGGAAAAAAATCAAAAAGGTAAAATGGTCTGTCACAAAGGGCTCATCCGTAATAAAGCTTACGAAAAAGTCCAGATCCAGCGTGACCATAAAAGGAAAGAAAAAAGGAACTGCTGTTGTCAGAGCAAAAATTACAGCTGGTTCTAAAACGATTACCAAAAAAGTAACCGTTACCGTCACAAAACCGATTACAAAGAAAACACTGAAATTAAGCAAAACAAACCTGAGTCTTGCTGCCGGAACCAGTCAGAATCTGGAAATAAAAAATACGACCGGTCTGAAAATAAAACGTGTGACATGGTCTGTCACCAGTGGAAGTGACGTAGTCGTTTTATCCAAGAAAACCAAAAAGTCAGTCCTGATTCAAGGCAGTAAACAGGGAACCGCTGCTGTTCAGGCTAAGATTAAAACAGCAGATGGAACAACTACGAGAAAAGCCACAATAACCGTTTCTGCCAAGTCCGGCAATACGGTCACTCCAAATGAAGATACGGCAAAAGCTGTAGAAATGCTGCACTACAATATGACTTGCAGTAAAGATGGTAAATATCTATTAGACCAGTCCGGAAACGGCAACCATGCTGAACTGGTAGGGGTTGATTCAACGCTGAAGGAAAATCAATCCTTATTCCTTGAAAAGAATGGCTACATCAAGCTTCCTGAAAAGGTTTTTGCCGGACAGGATACAATGACAATCTCAATTTGGTTAAAAAATTACAGCGGTGCTGTGAATACGAGTGCCATGTTCGTGGGAACAAAAGAAAACCTTCCCGTATCTTACTGGTTATTAAACCCAAGCAATCTGCAGGGCCGGATGAAATCCGTTATGACAAATGCGGTAAACGCATCAGCTCCTTATAATACGGAGGTCGGAATCAGTGCTTCTCTCGCATCAAGGGGAGTAAACGGCCCATTCACCGGAACGGAATGGAATCATTATGTTACTGTGATCAAGCCAGACAGCATTACCGGGTATTTCAATGGTAAAAAGGTCGGAACATCAAAGCTGAGCAGAAAATTCAGTGACTTTGGAAATGATCTGGTTGCTTATATCGGAAAATCATCTTACCCGGATGTTACCTACACAGGCTTTGTCCGGGAAGTACAGGTATATAAAGGAGCAAAAACCGATACGGAGATAACACAATTATATGAAACAAGCAAGGGAACCGGAATGACAGCTACCGGTACAAAATCGGATATCTTTATCAAAGACCGGGCGGACCCATACATTACACGCGGTGAAGATGGATATTACTATTTTACAGCCTCTTATCCAATGTACGGTGGTGCGGATAAAGAAGGATATGACCGGATAACTTTAAGAAGATCTAAAACCATCGACGGATTGAAAGATGCAGAAGAAAAAACAGTATGGGATGAGAGCGAAAGCAGTATTTCCTATCGCTTTATCTGGGCACCGGAATTACACTATATTGGTGGCAAATGGTATCTCTATTATGCAGCAAGCGGTTCCTCCAACAATATTTGGGACATTAACTGCCATGTACTGATGTGTACTGGAGATGATCCGTATAACGACAGCTGGGTAGAAAAAGGGAAATTCCAAGCAGCCGATGGAGATAACATATCGTTTACCGGTTTCTCTTTGGATATGACATATTTTGAGTGTAACGGCAAATCTTATGTTATTTGGGCACAGAAGGTCGGAAATTCAAATTTGTATATGGCTGAAGTTAATCCTGCCGAGCCATGGAAAACAACAACAAAAGCAATGCTTTTAACCAAACCGGAATATTATTGGGAATGTGTATCTATTCCGGTCAATGAAGGACCATCTGTATTAATTCACGATGGAAAAGTTATCGTAGCTTACTCTGCTTCTGCGACCGGGCCGGAATATTGTATCGGTTATATGTATGCCGATGAGAAAGCAGATCTAATGGATATCAGTTCATGGACCAAGCAGAAGACCCCTGCCCTTACTTCTGAAGATTTAATTGATGAATATGGACCTGGACACAATTCCTTTACGAAAGACGAAAATGGAAATTATATCTTCGTATATCATTCCCGCTCCAAAGAATGCTACGAAGGAAACTGTGGTTACGGAAATGAAGACCCACTCTATGATCCATGCCGAAGTGCCAGAATACGAACGGTTCAATGGGATGAGAACGGATTACCTATTTTGAACCGGTAACTTTCCTATACAAAACGTGCGTCGCTAGGCGCACGGGAAAACAGGGAATATCCTCACATGCGAAAGGATATTCCCTGTTTTTATGTATTCATTCGTTCTTGTTATTTTCTCTCTAATGATAATCTTTGCCTTGTTTAAACTTTTCTTTAAAATCCCTTACATTTTTCTCTACATCACCAATGAACACTTTTGTTCCGGCTACGAATACATTGGCTCCGGCCTGCATAATTTCTTCTACATTATTAAGATTTACACCGCCATCCACCTCAATGTCTACCTCTAAGTTCTTTTCCGTAATTATGGTCCGCAGCATACGAACCTTTTCAAAAGTTTCTGTAATAATCGTCTGACCGCCGTATCCAGGATACACCGTCATAACAAGAACCATGGATACTTTGCTTAATACCGGCAATATTTCCTGAATTCCTGTATCCGGGCTAATAGCAACCGCCGCCTGCTTGCCATGAGCAAGTATTTCATCAATTGTTGCATCCAGATCCTGACATGCCTCTACATGGACAGTAATCCCATCGGCTCCATCCATGGCAAAACGCTCCACGTAACGGATGGGATTCTGTATCATTAAATGTACATCAAAAAATATATCTGATTTTTCCCTCAATGCCTGTACAACAGGCAGACCAAAAGAAATGTTCGGAACAAATACCCCATCCATCACATCAATATGCACATATTCTGCTCCGGCCTTCCTAATCGTCTCTACTTCTTCCCCCAGGCGGGTAATATCCGCCGCCAAAATGGAGGGTGACAATTTATATGTCATTTCTTATTCCTCCAGTTTTTTCTTTTCTCGGATTCCGCCAGTTCTTCATACATCTGAACATAATTCTCATAGCGGCTCCGACAAATCTCGCCCTTCTCTAATTTTTCTTTGACCACGCACCCCGGTTCGTGGATATGGGAACATGGCTGATATTTGCAAAGTCCATGATAGGACGCAAATTCGGTAAAATATTGGTACAATTCCTCTTTTTCTATCTCTGGTACTTTCAAGGAACTAAATCCCGGTGTATCAAACAGAAACGTATCCGTCCCGACATGAAATAATTCCGAGTGCCTTGTTGTATGCTTCCCTCTCCCGATTTTTTCACTGATATTCCCCGTTTCTGACTTCGCATCGGGATAAATCAGGTTCACAAGACTTGATTTTCCGACACCGGAAGGTCCTGCCAATACTGTCGTTTTTCCCTGCAGAACTTCTTTTACGCATTCAATCCCCGTCTGTTCCGTATTACTGATTGCTATGACCCGATTCGCACATTTTTCATATATATCCTGAAACTTCTTCTCCTGTTCTTCTGACACAATATCCTGCTTGCTGAAGCAAATGACCGTATCAATCCCCTGCCATTCCATCATAACAAGAAAACGGTCCAGCAGATTTAAATTTGGCATTGGCTCCGCCATGGCAAAGACGACCAATGCCTGATCTACATTTGCCACAGCAGGACGAATCAGGAAATTGGTACGGGGAAGAATCTCCTCCAGATTCCCCAGCCGCTTTTCCTCATCCAGCACCTGTATTTTTACATTGTCCCCCACAAATGGTTTTACATTTTCTTTCCGAAAAATCCCCTTTGCCTTGCATTCATAAAGGACAGCATTTTCACACCACACATAATAGAAGCCGGCAATACCTTTTATGATTTTTCCCTTCATCAATCTTCTACTTTCCGAAAATCAACCGAATAAGATTCGATTCGTTTGCCATTCATATATACAAAAATATCTCCTGATGAAGCACTGCTTCCCTTTATATCGGATATGCGATACGGAAAATCACTGAACGTCAATGTAACTTCCTTAATCGTTGTTGTCTTACCGTCCTGACTGAGCACGAACTTAAAGGTCGCCGCCGGATCTGTTTCAAAATCAAACGGATTATCAATCGTAACCGGATTACTGTAATAGGAATACGTCTTCTGTGGTCCAAGGCTTAATGTAACGTCAACCTTTGTTCCGGTCTTTACTTCTGTTCCCTCACTCTTGCTCTGAATGCAGACACGGTTCTTTGTTACATTTTCTGAATATGCAGTAGTAACTTTTCCAAGCACGAGGTTCTTCGCTTTTAAAGCCTCTTTTGCCTGACTCTTTGTCATACCGATTACATCCGGCACTTTCGTTGTCTTCTGTTCTGCACCTTTACTGATATATAAAGTAATGGTAGCACCCGGCAGCACTTTGGCACCGCTCTTTGGATCAGTGTATGCCACCAGTCCCTTTTGCACGGAATCACTATATACGCTGCTTCCGGTCTTGACCTCAAATCCAGCTGTCTTCAGTGCACTCTCCGCATCGTCCTTACTATAACCTACAACCGTTGGTACGCTTACCTTTTTCGGCCCTGAACTGATATATACTTCCACCTGTGTACCTTTTTCTACCGTAGAACCCTCTTCCGGATTCGTTCCGATCACTTTACCAGCCTCTACCGTATCCGATTCCTGCTCTGTAAATTTATATTGCAGATCATTATTATCAAATTCAACAATTGCTGCCTCTTTCCCTAAGTTCTTTACCGCTGGAACTGTCGTCTGCTCATTATCTGCCCCAGCTTTCGGTGTAGCCGTCTGTCCTGCTTCTACGGAAGGTGTCGGAGTTGCTGTTGGTACAGAATTTCCGCCCCATAGGCCGATAAATTTTCCAAGCATGAAAATAATAACAATTCCGATAATAATGGCTACCACAATACTGCCGATAATTAATGCTTTTTCCAATTTCGGATCAACCTCGCCCGTCGATTCCTCTTCCTCTTCTTCTTCTGGATTTTCGGCAACATCCATTTTAGCTGATGCTTCTTTTATCTTATTCACATCTCCATTTGAAATAAAAATTGTCTCTGAATTCTCATAAAGAGGCCGGATAACCCCATATTCTCCCGCCGGATCCTGTAAGAACATTTTCAGATCCGCTATCAGATCTGCCGCTGACGGATAACGAAGTTCCGTCTTTTTTTGCATACATTTAGACACAATATTGCTCAGGCCGTGTGGAATTGTAGCATCCATGGCAGCCAGCGGAGTAGCATCCTCCTGAATGTGGGCCAGGGCAACCGCCACCGCACTTTCTCCTGTGAACGGCAGTGAACCACAAAGCATTTCATACATGGAAACACCCAATGAATATACATCACTCTTCTCATCACTAAATCCGCCTCGTGCCTGCTCAGGAGAAATATAGTGTACCGAACCCATCGCACTTGCCGTAATTGTATTTGAACTTGCAGCTTTGGCAATGCCGAAATCCGTTACTTTTGCTGTTCCATCATGAGAAATCAAAATATTTTGAGGCTTAATATCACGATGAATAATGTGATTGGCATGTGCTGCCTCCAATCCACTGGCGATCTGAAGGGTGATCCCTACCGCTTCCCGTACGGATAACTTTCCTTTTTTCTCAATATATCGTTTCAAGGTAATGCCTTCTACAAATTCCATTACAATAAAATGCATTCCCTGTTCTTCCCCGACATCGTAGACCCCGACAATATTCGGGTGTGAAAGGCGTGCTATCGCCTGTGCTTCCTGCTGAAATTTAGTGACAAATTTTGTATCCTCACTGTATTCATTCTTCAGCACCTTTACTGCCACATAACGATTTAATCGGTGGTCTTTGGCACGGTACACATCTGCCATGCCTCCTGTACCAACTTTTTCAATCACTTCATAGCGACTGCCAATCATCGTTCCGATATTTATCATACTCTACCTCCATTATATTCCAATCAAAACAACCGTAATATTATCTTTTCCACCAGCTTCATTTGCCTGTTCTACCAAACATTTTCCGGCCTGCTCCATGTTCTCTATATGACTTTTCACAATCTGTTCCATTTTCTCATCTTCCAGCATATTTGACAATCCATCGGAACATAACAAAAGCACGTCCCCTTGCCGGACTTCAATTTCAAAACAATCGGGTTGAACTTCCAAGTCGGTTCCAAGAGCTCGTGTAATAATATTTTTATTCGGATGTGTACGCATCTCCTCTTTTCCGATTTCACCGGACTGTACCATTTCTTCTACTAAAGAGTGATCCACGGTAATCTGCTGTAATGTATCCCGCAGCAAATATAATCGGGAATCACCCACATTCACAATATAAGCAGTCTCGTCCTCAATCGTCACTGCCACCAAGGTCGTTCCCATTCCTGCCAGCTCAGAATTGCTTGATGCCTGCTCATAAATTGCTCGATTCGCCATTTCTACGGCCCCTTCAAAAACTCCTACCGGTGTTTTCTTATCCGTAGTCTGAATCGACCTTACCACTTGTTCAACACACATCTTAGATGCCATATCTCCTGCCTTGTGACCACCCATACCATCTGCCACAAGGAATAGATTCGGAAAACTCCCAACTGCATTTTCTTCACAAAACACACTATCTTGATTGTTTGTACGCACACGTCCCGTATCTGTTATAGAAAATGTATTCACAGTTTGACCTCCTCGGCTTAATTGTCAGTTCTTTCGATGTATTTCTTTCGTAACTGACCACAGGCTGCGTCTATATCGCTTCCCATCTCTCTTCTTATTGTAACATTTATTCGATTATTTTCAAGTATTATCTTGAATCTGTCAATATCTTCTGCTGTGGAACGCAGACAATCCCGCTCCTTTACCTCATTAAGCGGAATCAAATTGATATGACAGTTCAGGCCTCTGCACCGTTTCGCCAGTTCCAAGGCATGTTCCTTCTTATCATTTACTCCCCGTATCATACTGTATTCAAAGGTAATGCGCCGTCCGGTCTTTGCAAAATATTCACGGCAGACCTTGAAAATATCATCCATGGAATAAGTATTTGCCACCGGCATTGTCTGCCTTCTTATATCATCATTCGGTGCATGAAGGCTGATGGCAAGTGTAATCTGCAGCTGTTCTTCCATTAAATCGCGTATTTTGTCTACCAGTCCGCAAGTTGATACTGTAATGGAGCGTTGACTGATATGTAGTCCATTCTCTTCCGACACAAGGCGGACAAACTTTACCAGATTATCATAATTATCCAAAGGCTCTCCCATGCCCATTACAATAATATTCGATACCCGCTCACCGGTTTCCCGCTGAATCTCATAGATTTGAGAGAGCATTTCTCCTGCTGTCAGATTTCTGGTGAGTCCGGTAAGAGTAGATGCACAAAAGGTGCAGCCCATCCGGCAGCCTGCCTGCGATGAAATACAGACACTATTCCCATGACGGTATTTCATCCACACACTCTCAATCACGTTTCCATCGGATAACGAAAAAAGATATTTTGCCGTATCCTTTTTCTTGGAAATCTGTTTCTCAATTATTTTCATACCGGATATAATATAATCCTCTTTTAATTTTTCTCTTAATTTTTCTGATAGATTGCTCATCTCATCAAAGGTTTCTGCCTGTTTCCCATGAACCCATTCCATTAACTGTTTCCCACGAAAGGGTTTCTCTCCGTAAGACAGGACAATCTGTTTCATTTCTTCTGCATTACAGCTTCTAATATCTTTCATGAATTCCCACTTTCCTTTTTCAGACGTGCCACAAAAAATCCATCACTCTTTTGCACTCCCGGCAGCATCTGCAGCATTCCCTCTGCCGTCATTTTATTTTGCAGGGACTGCGGAAGATAATCATCCAGACTTTCTCTCTTTAATCCAAGATATTCTTCCATCCACATAATGTTTTCTTCATTTTCTGCCCGATTAATTGTACATGTGCTGTAAATCAGTGTTCCTCCCGGTCTTAACATCGAAAGGGAATTCTCACAAATCTTTTTCTGAAGTGAAACCAGTGTATCTATTTGCTCCATCGCATGATATTTAATTTCCGGCTTCTTCCCTATGATTCCAATACCGGAGCAGGGAACATCCAGCAGCAGCACATCCGCTTTTTCATCCCATTCAGAATCCGGCACGGTACCGTCCCAGACCTTACATTCCGCATTGGAATATTTCATGCGGGTCATATTTTCCTTGATTCTATCCACCTTATGTAAATGTATATCTCTGGCACTAAGGAAGCCCTCTCCTTTTAAATTCTGTAACACATGAAGAGCCTTTCCGCCGGGAGCACTGCAGACATCCACGACCACATCACCCGGACAAATCCCGGCACACCATACCGGCAGCATAGAACTTTCATCCTGAACAAAAAAATATCCTTCCTGATAGCCCGGTAAGGAAGCCACATTATGAACACCGGACACAATAAGGCATTCCCGGCTATAATATCCTTCACGGCAGCATATATCTGCTTCCTTTAACAGCCCTTGCATTTCATCGGATGAAATCCGGTCGGTTTGAATGTGAAGAGTGATCTCACCACTTCGATTCAGAAAAGCTGCTCCAATTTTTTTTGCCGTCTTTTTCCCATATTGGTCTGCTAGATGTTCATATAGCCGTTGAGGCAGACAGACCTTCCCATAATCTTCTTTTACTACAATCGTATCTTTCTGACGAATCAGGTTCCGGAGCACTCCATTCACAAATCCGACTGCTGAATGCAATTTTCTTCGCTTTACCAATTCTACTGCCTCATGGCAGGAAACCTCCACCGGCACCTGCTCCATATAATAAATCTCATAAACAGCCATCCGAAGAATGGTCCGTACAGAACAATCCATCTTGTTCACCGGAATACGCGAAATCTGATTCAACCGTATATCCAGTTCCACACATCGTTCTATTGTTCCAAATGCAAGACGTTTCACAAAATTTTTCTGCTTATTTATTAAATCCTGATTTGTTTTTAATACATTATGAAACAGATGATTGCTATAGCCATCCAATTCCATTGTTCCATAAACAATTGTATACGCAAGTTCCCTCATTAATCTCTATTGTTCCTTCCAAAAATCAGCAGCAAACGAAGAAGCTGTAAAATTGCTGCCGCCGCCGCTGCCACATAAGTGAGTGCCGCCGCCCGCAGCACCTTCCCCGCAGATTTTCCTTCTTCCATCCCGAGGATTCCTGTATCCTGCAGAACAGCAAGTGCACGCCGGGAGGCATTGAACTCAACAGGCAGAGTTACAATCTGGAACAGAACCGCTGCACTGAACAGTATAATTCCAATCATGACAAGAGGCCTCATGCTGAAAATAAGGCCGGCAATAATAAGGATCCAGCTGGCACCAGAGCCAAAATTGGCAACCGGAACCAAGGCGGAACGAATCGACAATGGTGCATAATTCTTCGCATGCTGAATAACGTGGCCGCATTCATGAGCGGCTACTGCAATGGCTGCAACGGAATTTTTTCCGTAGACCGTCTCCGATAATGCCACCTCTTTTTTCTTCGGATTATAGTGGTCTGTTAAACTTCCGGACACTCTCACAATCGTAACATCATAAATGCCGGCATAGTTCAAAATCCGCTGTGCCACTTGTGCTCCCGTCATTCCTCCCGCGCTGCGGACATTGCTGTATTTATTAAATGTTGATTTTACTTTGAACGATGCAATCATCGAAATAATAACACCAATCAAAACCAAGAAATAAGTTGGATCCCACAACATACGAAATCCATGTACACCATATCCACCGTAATACATTCCATAGGATAATGCTGTCAAATGCATAAGATTTCTCCTTTCTCAACCGATACTCCACGCAAAAAACTTCCGGCATCCATTCTTTTTTTGCCCTCCAGCTGTACTTCCAATAGTCTGAGATATCCATTTCCTGTTTTTACAACAAAGCTGTTTTTTTCTACTTTTACCACCATACCCGGTGTGCTGGTCTCTTTTTCACCGGACAGCTCCCTATCTTTTTTCATGCCGGCGGCTTCTTCCTCTTGTAACACTTCCGCTCTCCACACTTTTAATGTTTTTGTGCGAAAGCCCGTGAAAGCACTTGGCCAGGAATTAAGTCCCCGTATATAACGCTCAATGGTCTCTGCCGGTTCCTCCCAATTTATTTTACCCATTTCTTTCGTCAGCATACTGGCATAGGTGCTTTCTTCTTCATTTTGCGGAATCGGGGAAATGGTTCCCTCCTGAATTCCCTTCAGCGTATCCAAAAGCAGCCCGCTTCCAAGAGCTGCCAGCCGGTCATGCAGACTTTCTCCGGTCTCCTCCGGTGAAATTGCAACTTCTTTTGTCAAAAGCATATCACCGGTATCCAATCCCACATCCATTTGCATGGTCGTGAGACCGGTTTTTTCATCCCCTGAAAGAATTGCCCACTGCATCGGGGCAGCTCCCCGCCATCTAGGCAGTAAAGAAGCATGCACATTGATACATCCGAATTCGGGATAATCCAGAATTTCTTTGGAAAGAAGCTGGCCGAACGCAACAACCACAATGACATCACAGGGAATTTTCTTTAACTGTTCCACGAATTCCGGTTCTTTTACCCGTATCGGAGTGAAGACCGGAATTTCCGCTTCCACCGCAGCTTCCTTTACGGGTGTAAAGACAAGCTTTCCGCTTCGTCCCCTCGCTTTATCCGGCTGTGTAATCACGGCCGTAACCTCATGTTCTTCTGAATCCACTAATCCTTTTAAGACCGGTACTGCAAAATCCGGCGTTCCCATAAAAATTACTCTCATTCTTCTTCTCACACTTCCTCTTGAAACTCTTCAATATCGTACAGACGGCCTTCCACCTTTTCTACGTAAAGATGACCATCCAAGTGTTCTATTTCATGAACCAATGCTCTGGCCAGCAGTTCTTCCCCTTTTATCGTAATTGGTTTCATGTTGATATCAAATGCCTTTACTTTCACCTTATCCGGCCGGACAACAATTCCTACTTTGTCGGGAACACTAAGACATCCCTCGCTGCCCCGCTGTTCTCCCTTTTGTTCTACAATAACCGGATTAATCAGCACAATTGGCTGGCTGCGGTCCTCCGTCACATCAACAACGGCGATTCTTTTCAGAATTCCTACCTGCGGAGCCGCCAGACCCACACCATCTGCATCATACATCGTATCCAGCATGTCCTGAATCAATTCCCGATTTTTTTCTGTCATTTCCTTTACTTCTTTACATTTTTTCCCAAGAATTTCATCTCCCATGACCCGAATGTTTCGAATTGCCATAATTTCCTCCTATATTTTATCAATAACCTGTTAATGGGTTCCAATCATATTGTATACTACATGATTGTTCCCACTTTGAATTGTGACTAATCTGTTCCAGCTCCCGTTTTATTTTTAGAATATCGTCCTCGCTCGAGGACTTCACATAAAAGACGACCCGGTATCTGTCTTTTGCCTTTGTGAGTCCTGCCTCTGTCGGTCCAATCAGAATCACTCCGGGCATCTTCTGCTTCAGACCCTCCGATAAATCTGTGATACACTTCCAAGCCACTCTTTTATCCTCCGACAATACCAATACCGAAAGCATTTGTGAAAATGGCGGATACCCGGTTATCCTGCGATAAGCCAGTTCATTTTGATAAAAAATTTCCGCCTCCTGCTTTTCTACTGCCTCAATACAATATTGTTCCGGATTATAAGTCTGGATAATGACCTCCCCGGCCTTTTCTCCTCTGCCGGCCCTGCCACTTGCCTGCATAAGCAGATCAAAGGTCCGTTCATTGCTTCGGAAATCTCCCGCATACATACCCATATCTGCTGCCAGTGCAGCGACCAAGGTAACATTCGGAAAATCGTGCCCCTTCACAATCATCTGGGTTCCGATTAAAATATCAGCTTCTCCCTGACGAAAAGGATGTAATACCGTTTCATGACCTTTTTTTCCTGTTGTAGTATCACGGTCCATTCTCAAAATACGGGCAGAGGGAAATTGTCTCACAAGCATCTCTTCTACCTTCTGCGTTCCCAATCCGAAAGCCGCAATATAAGGGGAACCGCACTTTGGACATTTCTCCGGCATATATATCGTGTGGCCACAATAATGGCACATAAGTGTATCCACATCTCCTACATGGTTTCTATGTGCTGTCATAGATATATCACAATGAGAACATTTTAACACAAAACCACAGCTTCTACAAGAAACAAACCCGGCATAACCTCTGCGGTTTAAAAAAAGAATGGTCTGCTCTCCCCTCTGCAGCCGTTCCTCTATCTTTTCCTGCAGAATTCTGCTGAATACGGAGCGGTTTCCCGCCTTTAATTCTTCCCGTAAATCCACTACATGAACCTTTGGCAGACTGGCAGCTCCGGCACGCCCAGACAACTGCAGCAACGTATATTTCCCAGTCACCGCCGCCTGATAGGATTCCAATGACGGAGTGGCAGAGCCAAGTACCACACTGGCACCTGTCATTCCGGCCCGTTCCATCGCCACTTCCCTTGCATGATATTTGGGCGGATTTTCACTTTTATAACTGGTTTCATGTTCTTCATCCATAATGATAAGTCCCAGTTTTTGAAAAGGAACGAACAGGGCAGAGCGGGGGCCTACGATAATATCCACTTCTCCGTTCTTCACCCGCTCATACTGGTCATAACGCTCTCCCTCCGACATCCGGGAGTTCATAATGGAAACCCGGTCTCCAAAACGAATCTGAAAGCGGCCCACTGTCTGTACTGTAAGAGCAATTTCCGGAATTAGGACAATCACCTGTTTCCCTTCCTCTAATACCTGCTGTATCATTTCCATATACACTTCTGTCTTTCCACTACCTGTTACGCCATAAAGCAGATAAGTGTTCCGGATTCCTGCCCGGTATTCACTTCCAAATTGTTCTGCTGCTCTTTTCTGTTCCGTATTTAATACAATCGGAGAAAAGGAGGGCTTTTCATTTCCTGATAACGGATCGCGATATTTACGTTTATCTGTGACCGATATTATTCCGGCTTTTACCATTCCGTCAATCACCGGCTTTGTAATACCGTATTTTTTTCTGGCATGACTGGCTGTCATCTGACCGCCCTCCGCCAGCAATCCCTCCAGCAGTCTTGCTTTTGCCTTGTAATGCCGGAACAGACAGCGATTCAGTTCTTTTTTCACTCTCTCCTCCGGCACAACAAAATTAAGCCAGTGCTCTTCCACTGACTTAATTTGTTTTCTTACCGGAAGGACCGTTTTTAACGCTTCATTCATCGTGGCTCCATAATGCTCCCGTATCCACGCCGCCAGCTTTAATAACTGGCCTTCCACTGCAATTTCCTTTTCCTCCACTCCGATTAAGGATTTTATCTTGTCTTCTTTCCATTTAGCGGTATCCGAAATCCCTACAACAAATCCTGTGATTTTCCGGTTTCCTCTGCCAAATGGTATCGTTACCACCGTTCCCAATGTAACAACCGGTTCCAGATTATCCGGTATCCGGTATTGAAAACTGCGGTCCAGTGATTCCACGGAGATATCTACAATTACATCTGCAAACACCCTGTCACTCCCTTATCCTCTGCTCTGCGAACTCGCCTTTGGCGAGACTATTTCCCCTGCCCTGCGAACTCGCCTCTGCGAGACTATATCATCTGTTCCACCAGTTTATCCATCTGCATGCCCCGGGAGCCTTTCACTAAAATCCAGTCTCCTGCCACTGCCTGTTCCTGCAAATAAGGCAGTGCCTTTTCTTTTTCTGAAAAATGGATGGTCTGAATATCGGAATTATCTTTCACAAAATTACTGATATGAGCCGATTCCTGTCCGACTGTCACAAGAAGGGATAATACTCTCCCCTCTTCTTTTTCTTTCAGAATATATTCACCGATGCCTCGGTGAAGTTCTTCTGACTGTTCTCCTAATTCCAGTACATCCGCCAGCACAGCAATCCGTCTGCCCTCTCCCGGATACGCAAACAGAGCATGGATATTACTGGTAATGGAATCCGGACTTGCATTATAGGTATCATCAATAATATGAATTCCTCTGACTTCTTTTACAACACCCCGCATGGCAATTGGTTGATATGCTTTTAATGCCTCTTTTCCCGTTTCCACCGGAACACCGTATTTCAGACCAATGGCAAGTGCCACAACGGCATTGCATACGTTGTGAATTCCCATTACTGACAATTCTACCGGATACGTTCCCTCTGGGCTGTGAAAATCAAAGATCTGACCATCTTTTGTTCCATGAATATCATCTGCGTAATACTCACATCCCATTTCGGTCCCATAAAATATCGTTTTACAATTCCCCTCACAGCAATCATATGGCACATTTTCGGTGGATAATTTCTGTAAATCTCCATTACCACAAATAAAAAGTGTACCCTCTTTTCCAAAATGAGTGAGAATTTTTCCCTTTTCCCTGCATATATTTTCTCTTGAGCCAAGATTCCCGATGTGGGATACTCCGATGTTGGTCATAACTGCCGTTTCCGGACGGGCAATATCCACCAGCCGTTCCATCTCTCCCGGCATACTGATTCCCATTTCAAAGACAGCCATTTCCGTATCCTCCTCGATATGAAACATCATAAGAGAAAGGCCGATCTGACTATTCAGATTCCCAATGGTCTTCAAGGTCCGGTATTTGGTCTCCAGCACAGCACTTATCATTTCCTTTGTGGTGGTTTTCCCTACACTTCCGGTAATTCCCACGACCGGAATCGAAAATTTACTACGATACCACGCACCAAAATCCTGTAATGCCTTTAAGGTATCTTTCACATAGATCCCCGTTCCCCGTTCTCCCCGGATCGTTTTATCCGAAGTGAACACACAGGCGGCTCCCGCTTTCAGAACATCTGGAATAAACCGATGGGCGTCCACCCGCTCACCGATAATCGGGACGAAAAGACACCCTTCCTCTGCCTGTCTGGAATCAATCACGACCTGACGAATCTTCGCAGTATCTTCCCCCCACAGGACAATTCCAGATACTGCTTTTACAATATCGGATATTTGAATTGATTTCATACTTACTCCAATCTTTTAATTCGCTGCAATCACATCAGACATCTCATAGCGTCCACTTGCTTTCCCTTTGAGGAATTTTGCCGCAGAAACAGCCCCTTTGCCAAATACTGCCTTACTGTAAGCCGTATGGGAAAAGGTAATGACCTCATCCGTTCCGGCAAAAATTACATCATGGTCTCCCACAATCGTTCCGCCGCGGACTGCTGAAATACCTAATTCTTTTTTGTCTCTCTTTTCTCTTCTCTGAGAACGGTCATAAATATACTCATACTGGTTCCCCATTGCCTCATTGACCGAATCCGCTAATGCCAGAGCAGTTCCCGATGGGGCATCTACTTTCTGATTGTGGTGTTTTTCCACAATTTCCACATCGAACCCCTCCGTTGCAAATACTTTTGCGGCATCCTGAACCAGCTTCAGCAATGTATTAATTCCCAATGACATATTAGCCGATTTCAAAATAGCGGTTTTCTCCGCTGCCATCTCAATCTTAGCCAGCTGCTCTTCAGTATATCCTGTTGTACAAAGAACAACAGGAACTTTCCTTTCTTCACTATATGCCAGTAAATCATCTAAAATTTTAGGGGTAGAAAAATCAATTATGGCATCTGCTTCCACATCACAATCTTTTATTGAGGAAAAAATAGGATACTCGGTATCTCCATGATCAATAATGTCAATACCTGCTACAATTTCAGCCTGTGAATCCTCTTTTACAATACCGGTAATCATTTTTCCCATGGCTCCGTTACAGCCGCTCATAATAATTCTAGTCATGATATCCTCCTGTGCTTTCCCTTTCTGTTATTTCACCTGAATTCCTGCTTTTTTCATTTCCTCCGCTAATTTTGCCGTTGATGTCTCTTCCATTTCTGTCAGCGGAAGCCTTAAACTTCCTACTTCCATTCCCATCAGATTCATTGCCTTTTTCACAGGGATCGGATTTACCTCACTAAAAAGTGCACGAATAAGTGGTATATATTTTACCTGCAGATTCCGGCTCGTTTCCACATCTCCTGCCAGATAGGAAGCAACCATATCATGTGTCTCCTGTGGAAGGATATTGGACAGTACAGAAATCACACCAATGCCGCCAAGGGACAGAATCGGTGTGATCTGGTCGTCATTCCCGGAATACACATCTACCTTTCCCTGTGCAAGGCTCATTACATCAGCAACCTCCGATAAATTTCCCGTTGCATCCTTTACACCTACAATGTTCGGCACTTCCGTACACAAATCAACAATCGTCTGCGGAGCCAAGGTGGTTCCGGTACGGCTCGGCACGTTGTACAAAAGAATCGGCACCGAAACATTTTCTGCAATCTTTTTATAATGTGCTTTCAGTCCATTCTGAGTTGCTTTATTGTAATATGGTGTTACTAATAACAAGCCATCCACACCACACTCTTCTGCCTTTTTTGATAAATAAACAGCAGATTCCGTACAGTTTGAACCAGTTCCGGCAATGACAGGAATCCGTTTATTCACTTTCTCACAGGTAAAACGAATACATTCCAAATGTTCTTCGTCGGACAGAGTCGATGCTTCACCTGTCGTACCGCAGATAATAATCGCATCGGTATGATTCGCAATTTGAAATTCCAAGATTTCTTCAAGTTTCTTATAGTTTACGCTTCCATCCTCATGCATCGGTGTAATCAGAGCCACACCTGCTCCTTTAAAAATTGACATAAATTTCATCCTTTCCTACAACACATTGAAAAAGGAGCCGGCACAGACATGTGCCAACTCCTTCCTGATAGTTCCTGTTCTATGAGTAGCACTCCATCTTACAGATGACAGTCATATAGTTATTCACTATATGCCCAGAAGAAAAATATACAGGAATTTTTCCTCTTCGGCAGGCGTTCCTTTCAAAAGTCTTCCTCCATGCCTGTCATGTCCGACTTTTTACTGATAAAGCCCGCACCTCTACCTTCATATTCAAGAATAACACTGTTCCTATAAAAGGTCAAGCATTATCTTTCCGTAATGTAATTTCGCATATCACATCAAGATAAGAAACAAGTTCCTCATCCAAATGATTACCTGTTATAATTAATTTTCGATAATCTCCTTCCAATGTCAGAAGGTCTTTGACATCTGCGGTACTAATAATTCCCAAGTCCACAAGGCCAAGCAGTTCGTCCAATATGATGACATCACTTTCTCCGGTTTCAATAACCTTTTTGGAAAAGTTAAAACCATTGAGAATATTCTGCTTCTCCTCTTCCTTTTCCTGCAATGATAATTCACAATAACTGGTTTCTGACTGGTCAAAACGGAATATCTGAACATCTGGTTCCAATTTTGTTAATATCTGAAACTCATCTGCTATTTTACCTTTCAAAAACTGTATGATTGTTACGTGCTGTCCGCTTCGGACTTCTCTTAATGCCTGCCCGACAGCAGCTGACGTCTTACCCTTTCCCTGCCCATAAAACGCCTGTTTCACTTTCGTACCCATTCCTGTTTTTTCCTTTCTAGAACTAAATATGGATATCATTATATCACATTTTCAGTTTTTTTCAAATAGAATCCTCCTCAGCCTCTTCCGAAATCTCGGAAGCCGCTGTAATCTCTCCACTCTCTTCCACGCATTCCAGCTTGCTGACCGAAATCTCATATGCCACTCTCGTTTCATACTGCTCTTCATCAACCTGCTTCTGATATTCCCTGCTCTGAATACGTCCCCATAACTGAACATGTTCCCCCACTTCAAAGCCATCCGCATAACGGGCATTTCTTCCCCAGCAGATACATGGGATATAATCGGATTTCCCATAAGGACGGTTCACAGCCATCAAAAGGTCAGCAATTTCTCTTCCCAGCGGTGTCTTACGGTATACAGGCGGTTTACAAAGATAACCATCTAAGAAAATGTAATTTGGCTTCTCACTTTCCTGCTCCGTTTCATCCATATGTAAATCTCTTACAAAAACAGAAAGCACCAGGCGGTTCCGGTTCTCCTCATGGCGGTTATAGGAACGGAACTGTCCGCTTGCCTCCAAAAAGCAGCCGCGATAGTCTTTTGTCACATCAATTAATCGTTCTGAAATCATAAGTGGAATTGTATCATAAACTTTACTGAGTCTCTTTACTGAAAGCTGGAGCATATAAAACCCCTCTCCGTACACTTCATGGCTGAACGTAAACTCACTTACCACTTCACCATATACATTTACCTGATTGTTTCCTAGAATCTTATCTGTCATTTTTCATGACCCCCTTCGTTTTTTTGTCTGAAACCAGACTATTTCTCATCTTTACATAATATGTATATGCGGAAACAATCTCTTTTAGAACAAAAAATTAATATATATTTTATTATTTCTTTATATTTAACGTAAGGTTCATACTATCACAGATTTATAGTTTTTGCAATATCTTTAACACCCCATTTTCCTTAAAATTTGCACATATTGCATCCGCACGATCTTTCACTTCCGCTCTGGCATTTTCCACTGCGTAACTCTTTCCTGCCAGCGCGAACATCTCAATATCATTCTGGTTATCTCCAAATACAATTGTCTCTTCCGGTCTGATCTGAAATTTCTTCTGCATGAACGCAACAGCGGATGCTTTTCCTGCATCTTTCGGCACACAATCTAACCACTGGATTCCCGCTAACGTAAGCTTCACCTTATCTTCCCATTTTGGACGAAACCATGGATTCGTCAATTCCTCTGCTCTGTCTCTGTGATAGACGGATATTTTAACAATATCATCCTGAATATTGTTCACTAGATTGCCGACAGCTTCCATATCATAGCCATATCCATCCACCATCCAACGATACAGCTCACTGTCCCGGCTGCGGCAATAGGCACGTTTCGTTCCGCATACCATAACATCACATGCCTTTAACTTCATGGCATCTTCTATGATCCGGTTCGCGATGTCACGGGGCAGGGTCTTGGCAAACAAAAGTTCCTCTTTGTCAAATACCAGACTTCCACCGTCTCCCGCATAATAAATTTCTTTTTCTACCGGACGGAACAATTTTGCAATACTTAACCGTTGTCTGCCACTGCATGCCATAAATTTTATCCCCCGATTTGTTAATCGTTTAATTTCATCATAATAAGCAGAATCGAGCGCACCTTCCCCTTGTCCGTCTCCCACTAATGTTCCATCGATATCCGATACAATCAACCTGACCATAATTACCCCTCTTTCCTTTTCATGTGAGCGTTACAGATCGCGAGACCTCGTTCCGCAAAATGAGGATTTTTCCATAAGATAAATACAGGCAGCTGTCAAGCTGACAGCTACCTGCTTTTCCCCGTTAAAATATTTTTATATAATTTTCGTACCCACAACGATTTCACAATTTCTGCCCGGATTAGTTGTTGATTAATTTATCTTCACCGTTCCAGCTGTACAGCTTACGGATTTCCTCACCAACTACTTCTGCCGGATGCTCTGCAGCCAATTTTCTCATAGCCTTAAAGTGAACCTGACCGCCTGCGTCTGACATATCAAGCAAGAAGTCTTTTGCAAAAGTACCGTCCTGAATATCGGACAATATTTTTTTCATTGCTTTTTTCGACTCTTCTGTAATAATTTTAGGTCCGGTAATATAATCACCGTACTCCGCCGTATTCGAAATGGAGTATCTCATGCCAGCGAATCCGCTCTGATAAATTAAGTCTACGATCAGCTTCATCTCATGAATACATTCAAAATATGCATTCCGTGGATCATAACCGGCTTCTACCAAGGTTTCAAAACCAGCCTGCATTAAAGCACAGACTCCACCACAGAGAACTGCCTGCTCACCAAAGAGATCGGTCTCTGTCTCTGTACGGAATGTTGTTTCCAATACACCGGCTCTTGCTCCACCAATGGCCAAAGCATAAGCCAATGCTTTCTCCAGTGCTTTTCCTGTTGCATCCTGATGTACTGCTACCAAGCAAGGAACTCCCTTACCGGCCTGATACTCACTGCGGACAGTATGTCCCGGTCCCTTCGGTGCAATCATGGTAACATCAACATCTGCCGGTGGAACAATCTGTCCGAAATGAATGTTAAATCCATGTGCAAACATCAACATGTTTCCGGCTTCCAAGTTCGGCTCAACAGACTCTTTGTACATCTTTGCCTGCAGCTCATCATTGATAAGAATCATAATGATATCTGCCTTTTTTGCAGCTTCTGCTGCTGTGTATACCTCGAATCCCTGCTCTTCTGCCTTTTTCCATGATTTAGAACCCTCATAAAGACCGATGATAACATGGCAACCGGATTCCTTTGCGTTAAGTGCATGTGCGTGTCCCTGACTACCATAACCAATTACTGCAATCGTTTTCCCATCTAATGCAGCAAGATTACAGTCATCCTGATAGTAAATCTTTGCTTCTGACATAATTACTGCCTCCTATAAATTTGTATTAAAAGCCACTGCGGGTATTCCCCGTGGATGGTTTTCCACTAAAAAATTACTGTTCATCAACAAAACCTCTGGCCAGTCCTGAAATTCCTGTACGAACCAGTTCTTTAATTTCATACCCTTCAATTAACTTAATGAATGCATCCAGCTTCGCCTGATTACCAGTAAGCTCAATCATCATAGAATTATCTGCCACATCAACAATCTTCGCACGGAAAATCTCAACAATGGCATTAATCGATGGTCTCGCTTCTCTGTCTGCCTCAATCTTTACAAGAATGAGTTCTCTGCATACCGATGCCTCTCCGGTTAATTGCTTCACCGCTTTCACATCTTCTAATTTGTTTACCTGTTTTTCAATCTGCTCTAACACGATATCATCGCCTGTTACCGATACGGTCATACGGGAGAATGCCGGATTTTCCGTCTCTCCAACCGTTAAACTATCAATATTATAACCTCTTCTGCTGAACAGACCGGCAACACGGCTCAATACACCAGAAGTGTTATTCACCAAAATGGATAGAACTACTTTACTCATGAGTCCTTCCCCCTTCTTATTCAAACACTTTTTTCATTTTAACAATATCGTCGTTTCTTGTCAACTCTTAAAGATGAACTTTTTCAGAGCTGCTTTATTCGCTTCCAGATCCGGGACAAGACAATCCTGCCCATTAATGGTCTGACTGGTATAACCTCCTTCGATCGGCAGGGAATACTGATGTAATTTGGTCGTTCCCATTTGCACAGCTGTCATAAGATAGGCGTAAATCTCTTTTTTCGATACATCTGTTTTTACATTCGGAAGTACGACCTCTGCCAGTTTAAATAAATCTCCCGGCGCCATCGTTTTCACCTTAGTAAGAATTGCCTGAATCGTCAGTCTCTGACGTTCTGTCCGGCCATAATCATCTCCCTTTCCACTTGCCGTATACACTCCCGGATAATGTCCGTCCGGCTGCATTTTACCATGACGGATACGACAGTAGCCCAATGCCTGATAACCGTTAATGGTCTGTGCTCCTATTTTTAAATTGCGGTATTTTTTACGCTTAATGTAATTTGTATTGTTTAAATTTGTTGCTTCAGATTCGGTTAAATTTACCTCTATTCCCCCGATCTGGTCGATAATGTTCACAAAGGCATCAAAATTGACCTCGGCATAGCCATCCATCTTAATTCCGAAATTCTCTGCAATCGTTTTATATAATAATTTTATGCCGCCAAAAGAATATGCCGCATTCAGTTTATTCTTGCCATAGCCCGGAATATCGACATACATGTCCCTCATAAGGGATGTAATTTTCAATTTGCTGTGCTTAATATCCAAGGTGGCTATCATCATAGAGTCCGAACGCCGTTCCGCTCCCTTTTTATCCTGCTCATCCAAGTTCTTATCGGCTCCCACCAATAAAATATTTACAACTTCTGTATCTTTGTCCAATTGATACTGGGATAAATCCATTCCCTTCAGACTGTCCTTTTCATCATAATTTATCAGCCCCAGCATAGAATCACTTTTATGAACAACCGTAGCTGCCAGACTTCCAATGGATATTGATGAAATCAGCCCTAAGACCAAGAACACCTTTCCGATTATCCTTCCACGTCTTTTCTTTCTCTTATTTCCCATTGAATTCCCTCTTTTCTAACGTTTTTTCATCTGCTCACAACAAGAAAAAAAGTCCGATATTACGCATGATTCCGCTTTTCCAAAACCCAAATCGAACCAGATCTGCTTTTCTCACAAGCCAGTTTTTGTCATAGAGCAGGGCAAAATGTTCTGCCACTTCTTTTTGGTTCTGTTTCATCTTATCTCCATAGAGTGCAAAGAAGCTCTTTCCCTGTGCTACCGTATTCCGGAGAGTCTGACGCTGCTTCTGTATCTGGGATATTCTTTTTCTGAAATAGGAAGAATAAGAACTTCCTCCTATCATATTCCCGCCGTGCTGACGGTACCGGAGCAAAGGTTCATCCTGATAGCATATTTTCCCAAAATGACAGCATATCAATGCCAGCCACCAATCATGCACCCGGATTTCCTCCGGTAATTCTTCCAGATAAGAGCGAATTGCACCATTTAACATTATGGTACAGCCAATACACTTATTTTCCATGAAAAGATGGGCGGTGTCAACCTTTTTTGTATCCAGATGGCTCATTTCATGGAATCTTCCCATGTCTTTTCCCGATTCACTGTCAAAATTCATAGCATCACCATAAACAAGAATCGGTACTCCCGCCCCATGCTGTGCCGTTTTTTCCGCCTCCCTCATCCTTTTTAAGGTCTTTGATATTTTATCCTGATACCAAATATCATCCTGATCACACAGCATAATATAATCTGCTTTACTCCGGCGTATTCCCTCCATAAAGTTCTTTACATAGCCAAGATTCTTTTCGTTTTGATGGAGTGTGATCCGATGTTCTTCTTTCATATATTCCCTGACAATTTCCGTTGTCTTATCCTCCGAACCATCATCACAAACCTCCAAGAACCAGTTTTCATAGTCCTGTGCCACAATGGAATCCAATTGCTGGGACAGATAGCTTTCTCCATTGTACGTCGCCAGTACAATATGCACAATCGGTGTATTATTCATCCCGCTCTCCTTTGTCTGTTTTCTCCTTCTTCCAGTACGTTTTGTTCATGGAATATTTCAGAATCTTCTTTTGGGATAATTTTTCATAGTTTTTTCCCTTCCGGTATCCCAGATACTTAAATCCGCTCTGCAGAACCAAGTCTGGAATCAAATACCATTTCCCCTTTGAAATCAAATACTTCATTGTTTTTTTCACCAAACGGATTCCCTCCGATTCTGATTTGATTCCCTCAAAGACCTCCCGATACTGCTGCTGGGAAACGGCCATATCAAAATTTCTGCTGAACTGCTCCCGGTAAGTATATTTATGGGCATGTACCACTTCCGCTTCCGCTACATAGGCAATTTTATATCCTGCCTGAATAATCTTGGATGCCATTATCATATCTTCATTAAAAATGGTATGAAGAACAAATCCACCCATTTCCTCATAGACGCTCTTCCGGTATAACGCACATACATTCGAGCAGAAATAGGTTTTAATTCCGAGCTGTTCTAAATCTTCTTTTGCCTTTAAGCGGCTCTCCTTCGGATAGTTAAATTCCCGTGTATAGCACTCGACAATTCCCACTTCGTCATTAGGCAGCTGCCTGCCATATGCCACTCCGACTTCCGGATTTTCCATTGCACGTAACAGCTGTTCAATCAAATCTGTTTTTACCGGAACAGCATCCTGCGTCATAAATAGCATATAATCTGCCGTCGACAGGGAAGCACCCTGATTTCTTGTTCCGCCGTGATCAAAATCCTTCTTTTCAATCTCCGTTATCACACCGTTATCACACTGCTCCAGCAGTGCCCGAACTTTTTTATCCTCATTTTCGTCCACTTTTGTCTGCATAAAAAATATATGCTCCGGTGTCACTGTCTGTTCTTTTAGTTTTCCGATCAACCGTTCTAATTTTTCATCCGGACGGTATACCGGGATAATAACATCAACCATTCTGGCACCTCCTTATTCACTCAGCAGACGATTGACCAATTTTACCGCTTCCCTCGCATCAGCGGAATAACCATCGGCTCCGATTTCATCCGCAAAGCTCTGAGTCACAACCGCACCGCCAATAATAATTTTCGCTGCTGCTCCCTGCTCTCTGGCAAGGTCGATCACCTGTTTCATCTCCATCATTGTCGTTGTCATAAGCGCGGATAATCCAATCACAGCGGCATTCGTTTCTTTCGCCTTATCGATAATCACTTGAGATTCCACATCTTTTCCCAGATCAATCACATCATAGCCGTAATTTTTTAACATAAGAACAACTAAGTTCTTTCCGATATCGTGAATATCCCCTTTGACGGTCGCCATGACAATCGTTGCCAGCTTTTTATCTCCCCGTTCTTTCTCTAACAACGGTTCCAGACGGTTAATTGCTTTTTCCATTGTTTCTGCACTGGCTATCAGCTGTGGAAGAAAATATTTTTTCTGTTCAAATAGTTCTCCGACATAATTAATCGCAGGAATCAAATGGGTATCAATAATCTCTGCCGGATGCTTTCCGGCATCCAATTCCTTTTCCACCAATTCAAGAATATGTCCGTCCTTTCCCTTTACAACGGCTGCATATAGAGGATGTCCGTCTAATTCAGCCTCCGTCTGCTTCTGCACTGACTGGGTTATCGTTGCCTGAGAAACTCCATTTATATAACGGATATCAGCCTCCTCTTTATTTAACAGCAAATCGGAAGCCAATGCTGCATTTGTCAAAAGTGTCTGAGACGGATTCGCAATTGCCATCGTCAGTCCCTGCCCGATTGCCAGTGTTAAAAATGCCGTATTGACAAATACACGCTCCGGTAACCCAAAAGAAATGTTGGACAGCCCACATATTGTTGCAAGTTTCAATTCCTCTTTACAATACCGTATCGTCTCAAGAACTTCGAGAGCGGCTCTTTTATTGGCTCCGATTGTTGCTACCAGACCGTCTACCACAATGTCTTCTTCTGTCATTCCGTGGCGTTTTGCCTCCGCCAGTATGGTATGAATAATCTCCGTCTTTTCCTCCATGTCCTTTGGCAGTCCGGCATCTGATAATGGCAGAAGAATAAACATCGCACCATATTTTTTTGCCACTGGAATTAACTTTTCAAATTTTTCCGGTTCAAGAGATATGGAATTAATCAGTGCCCGTCCCGGATAGATTCGCAATGCACTCTCTACTACATCCACATAGCTGGAATCAATACTGAGGGGCACATCCACTGTCATCGTCAGTTCATAGATAGCCTTACACATCATTTCCTTTTCGTCAATACCGTTCATTCCCATATTGACATCTAAAATTCTGGCACCCTTCTCCACCTGCTCCTCTGCCATGTCGCGGACCATATCCAGCCTGCCTTCTCTCAGCTCCGCCTGCAATGCTTTCTTTCCCGTTGGATTAATGCGTTCTCCTACAATCGTAAAGGCTCCGTCTAAATCAATGGCTGTCACATTTCTCTCTGTCGTAAGCCCTCTCAGCGGAGGATTTTGCAGTCTCTTATATGGTTTATCCCGTGTCACATTTTTTAACTGCCGAATGTGTTCCGGTGTCGTTCCACAACAGCCGCCTAACACAGTAGCCCCCAGATCGATCAGAGGAATCATACTTTCCGCAAAAGCTTCCGGTTCCATATCATAAACCGTCACTCCATCCACTAGTGCCGGAAGACCTGCATTTGGCTTTACCACAATCGGAATATCAGCATACCTTGCCATGCTTTTTACTGCTTCTGCCATCTTATCCGGCCCGGTGGAGCAATTAATTCCTACCGCATCGGCTCCCATTGCCTGCAATACAATAAGAGCGGTCTCAGGACTTGTACCATATAAGGTTCTTCCATCCTCCTGATAAGTCAGTGTTACAAGAACCGGTAAATCACAAGTTTCTTTTACTGCCAGCAGAGCAGCACGGCATTCCTGTAAACTCATCATCGTCTCAATGGCAAAACCATCCACTCCTGCTGCTACGGACAGTTCGACCTGTTTTTTATATATATTAACTAATTCTTCAAAGGGAAGACTTCCGATCGGCTCTAACTGCACACCTGTCATAGAAATATCACCCAGCATATAAATGTCCCGTTCTGCCCCACTCTGTCGAATTGCTTCTTTCGTCAAACCGATTAATTCATAAATCAGTTCTTCTTGTTTCTCTTCCAGCCCATACTCTGCCAGCTTAATGCTGGTACTCGTAAAGGTCGGTGTATACAGTACGTCCGAACCGGCTGCAATATATTGTTTCTGCAGCTCAATAAAAATATCGGAATGATTGACGATCCATTGTTCCGGACACTCCCCGCTCTTCATTCCCGCCTTCTGTAAATTAGAGCCGGTAGCTCCATCTAATATGACAAAACCGCGATTTAAAAATTCTCTGAAATCCACCTTAACTGCCTCGCTTTCTGAAAGGAAACAAACCATTTATCTTTCTAATTTAAAATCCCCCATTTCACAATAGAATATCACGAAACAGGGGATTTTGCAATTTTTTTCAGGCTCCGCATTTCATGATAAAAGTTTGCTCGTATGGGCACTTTCGTTAAATAAGTACGTAAATCTTTTTCATTGAAATGCTGGAGTTCTGAAAAAATTAATTTCGCTGTAAGCATTTTCACCGAAGGCGGGGTGCATATTTTAGAAATCCCGGTCTGTCTTTCCATTCATCCGCTCAATCCCGCTCCGCTTCTTGGCTTACAGGCATTTCCTTTTCTTTAATTTCCTCGCCACCCTTGGTTTTGCATTTTGTGCCGTGTATTCGTTGGCACTTTTTTAATTTCCCATATTTCACACAGAAACAAAACAATGAGAACAGTATTTCAATTGCGTCACTAAGTGGTGTGCGTGGTCAGCACACCCTTAGTGCTACGTAATTGATTAAGCGGGAGCGGCTGTTCGAGTGTTTTGCTTCTGTGTGAATTACTGTGCAATTACAGATGTGCCTACTTTACCAAACACAAACCTTTTTCTTTGTCTTGCCATACAAATCCAGATAGATTTCTTAGAGATTGTGTACATTTTCATTGACAAGGGGACTGGTATCTTTTCAGGATTCCAGCCTCTGTAATAAGAAAAGAATTGCTTGGCATGGGGTTATAAGTGCGTCGGTATGAGGCATCCGTACTTTGGATGCCCATACCGCTACGTACTTATTTAACGGAAGTGCCCATGCGAGCAAACTTTTCTTATTACAGAGGCGAACGTGAACCTGAAAAAACACCCCTTGCCAACGAAAATAATTCCCTTATTGTTCCCGTAATGCCCTCTGAAATTCAACTGCCATATCACACAGACATTGAAATCCCAAATCCTTTAATGTCTTTGAAAGTGCCTTTAGCATCTCCGTCACATCTTCTGCATTCGCATTATTGCCCATATGTCCTAACCGGATTACTTTTCCCGCCAACACATCAAAACAGCCGGAAATGAGAACATTGTACTTTTCTTTCATTGTATCGATAATTGCCGTGTCGGTCAGTCCCTCCGGCACATTGATTACAGTAACGGTTGAGGCATCGCCATAATCTAAATATAAAGAAAGACCTGCTGCCGTCACTGCTTCCCGTACCGCAGCAGCAATTTTGTGGTGCCGTTCCACCCGTCCGGTGTCTTCTTTCACCAGCCGTACCGCCTCTGCCAATCCATAAATATCACTGATCGACATCGTATAAGGAAACCATTTGTTTCTATAATAATCTTTAAAGGCCAGCAGATTACAGTAAAAGGAAGCAATCGGTGCTTTCCGGTGTTCCATGACAGCAAAAGCATCCTGACTGACACTGACAAAAGCAAGTCCCGGCGGGGCGGAAAGTGCTTTTTGCGAACCGCCGCAAATAATATCAATCTTCCAGTCATCCACCTTTACCTCTTCCCCGAACATTGCTGCCACCGAATCCACTACAGTCAGTATGCCATATTGTTTAAGAAGGGGACAAATTGCTGCTATATCATTCCGTACACCGCTTGGGGTATCACAATGAACCACCGTGGCATACTTGAAGTCATGGTCCCTCTCCAAAAATGCGGCCAGCTGCTCCACATCCACCGGCCGGTGGTAGTCCACGGTATAGCATACCGGTGTACCGCCATAGAGAGAAACAAAGTCAGCAAAGCCCTTTCCAAAAATGCCATTATCAATGACTAACACCCGGTCTCCCGGCTCCGTCAAGGAAGCACAGGCCGCCTCCAGTGCAAGGATTCCCTCGCCGCACAAAATATAGACCTCATTCTTTGTTCCCAGCAGATTGCCGATTTCACCACAAAGACTGTGATATTGCTCGCAAAAATCTGTGTCTACATCAGGATTTCCAAAAGCAAGACTTCTCGCTTTCATTACAGAGGGAGCTACCATCGTCGGTCCCGGTGTCATCATTTTATACATGGCTCTTTCCTCCCTGAATCTGATTCATAACGATCCTTGTCGCTAATATAAGCGGCAGAGCAATAACAGCTCCTGTTATAATCTGAATGACATTCCCCGGAATAGAAAGAGCCGGTGTATAAAAGCTTCCCGTAAGAAAAATCTCATAAATGTAATATCCTGCAACTTTAATTGCAAGCACTGCTGCCGTTGCGAACAGCAAATTCAAAATGGTCGGTTTCTTTTTTACGATCCAGCCGAATACAAATCCCATCAGTCCCACAACTACAAATGTCAACGGTGCATAAATGGTCCAGCCTGTCACAAGGTCGCAGAGTGCCATGCCCAGACCGCCGCAAACCGCTCCCACCTTCCTGCCGAAGAAAGCAGCTGCAAAGAATAAGGGCACATTTCCAAGGTGCACCATCCCTCCCTTTGCCGGAATGATCTGAACTTGGATCAGCATTGTAAATACGAATACAATCGCTGTAAATACACCTGCCAGTGCAATCTCTGCCACCTGCTCTTTTCTTGTATCATCACCTGTTTGTTTTTGCCCTGCGGCAAAACTTTTTTTCACTGTCTGCATAACAATAGCCTCCTGTCTTTCTTTTTTTCCATACGTGCTATTGCTATATTACAAAAAAACTGGCGTTGTAAAAACCGCCAGTTTCAATATTTTTTATCATACCAGTTTTTTATTTCTTTTCCAGCGAAGTTACCCATCCTTTCCTTAAAAGTTTCTCTTTCCCTTCTAAATGGGCAAAATCATTAAACCGTTCCAAAAAGAAAAAATCTCTTTCCTCATCATAAAGTAATTCTGTCAGTGAAGTATTTTCCAGATCAATGCCGAATTTTAATTTGTGGCACTGGCTGCTATGGAGAATTTCAGCACAAAGAGAACGAATTACACCACCATGAGTAACAATACCAATTCGCTGCTCCGGGCGTCTGCACAATTTTTTGATTTGAGGCAGGGCACGTCTCACAACATCCCCGCCGCACTCTCCGCCATCCGGATACGGAATATCTTCCTTATGTCGGGCACGTTCTTTCCGAAATTCCCCATATACACGTTCAATTTCCTCTGTCGTCTTCCCTGTCAGACCACCAAAATTAATTTCTTCTATATCAGAAAGCACCTCATAGGGAAGTCCTAAATACTGATTCAGAATCTCAGCCGTTTCTCTCGCCCGAATTAAGGTGGAAGAATATATTTTTTCTAACCGGTAATTTTTTAACCGCTGTCCCAAAAGTTCAGCCTGCTCTCTACCCTCTTTGGCAAGCTCTACATTGACATTACACAGAGCTGAGCACTGCCTGCCGTGACGAATCAAAAAAATCTCTTTCATAATAGGGGTTCCTCTCTTCCTTTCACCTGACATGCCAATACGGCAATACAAATTATTTCCTATTATAGCGGGAAGAGAGTTTTCCGTCAAATTCTTTTCTGACATATTTATAAAAGCTGCGCCCCATATCCAACGTGTCTCCCGGTACTGTAACCGTCCCGTTTGTATAGTCAATATGACGGACGAAGGAACGGTTTACAACTACCGCCCGGTGGCACTGTATAAAATACTCCTCATACTGGCCGGCAAACCGGCTCAGACATAGATAGGGGACATAATATACATCATGAATGGTATGCACCCGCACATACCTGTTATCTGCCATAAGATAAATAAGCTCGCTGATATTGACCAGAACCTCCTTGTCCTTACATTTAAAAACAATTTGTTCCTCCCGATTTTCTTCTTTCGAAGTCAGGGGAAGAATGAGATTTAACAGCTTATCACTGCTCACCGGTCTTACCAGATAATCATAGCAATGAATTTGATGAAAGGCCCATTTTTCAAACCGGTCATCGGCAGCAAAAAACAAAATCGGTGTCAGATAATATCTCGGAATATCCCTTACGTATTCTGCCAGTTTTTTACCGGAATTTTCTTCCGCCTCTAGATGAATCAAAATTACCCGGAAAGAATAACAAAGCAATGCCCTCTTGGCATCTCCCAGATTATCAAAATGCGTCATTCCCCGATACTTTTTTTCTACCTTCTGCTGTCCCGCCTGAAACACTAAAATTTCTTCCACTATTCTTCCTCCGTATCTTCTGCCAATTTATTGCGGCAATAATCTAACAGTTCACATACCAGCGAATTCCGGTCTGTCTCCCCATAGGAAATATAAGAATTTTCTTTTCTTCTGTTCCCCGTAAGAAGATACAGGGGATCGATTTGTAATTTGGAATATAAAATCAAAATCTTTTTTACATCAAGACCATAGATTCCCCTCTCAATTTTTCGGTATTGCCCGGTACTTACACCGAGAATTTCTGCCAGTTCTGCCCGCTCTAGCCCCATCTTCTTCCGAATTCGTTCTAATCGTCTTCCAATTAGTTCATTTTCTACATAAACCATCCTGCTCCTCCTTTGTTTCAATTCAGCAATGCCGCCTCAGCTGCACCTGCTGCTTTTATGATAACAATTGCTTCGTAAAATGAAAAGTTTGCAGAACAACTTTTTTCACGCAACTGTTACATTTATCTTTTTTCCGTACTTTTTTTATTCTTCATACGGTTTATTCTACTTCTGTTCAACCATTATACTGGTTATTTGTACCGTATAATCCCACTTTTACTGTGTTGAGTTCCCACTGGAAAATTTTTAAAATAGAAATAGATTACGCAGAAAGGAGAAACTTATGACGGATGAAGAATTTCTATATTATTTCGGCAAATCCGTAAAAAAATATCGTATCATTGCCGGAATCAGTCAGGAAACACTCAGTGCCCGCACAGACTGTGACAAAAATACAATTGGACGAATTGAACGAGGAGAGACGAACCTTCGGCTTTCTACGATGAGACATCTTTCCCTTGGACTTGGCACCACTTGTACTCGTCTTCTGCGTGATACCGAAACCTTAACTGCCGATTATTATGCTGCCACTCACGAATATGATTTTCTGCGATTATTTGAATACTGTAAATATCTATCCCCGGAGCAATTTCATAATCTTTGCAGCACAGCACAGATTTACGCACAGAACAACCAATTAATCAAGAAGCAGAATGAATAGATGAAGCGGTGTTTTTTCCCACACCGCTTCCTTTATTATGCACCGGACAATACTTTATCCAGAACATCCGCTAACGGCATAGCAGCATTTTTTGCCTCTGCCACTGTGTTATTTTCATTTCCCAGTTCAATCAATAAAGAGCGTTCTTTTAAATGCAGATTATAGCGGTACCCTTTCAGATAAATCGGTTTCGTAAAACCATCATAGCATTCCATTGCCATACATTTTAACTGAAGGCTGAAAGCTAAATTCCCCTGCAGATTTTTGTTGTACAGATAGGCAATTTCACCAGATTTTGTCCGGCTCATACCATTAAAAAACATGACAACCGCTGTCCTTTTCCCGTTTATTGTCGTATAGGTGTGTTTTCCTTTTCCTACCGAATCTCTATGTAAATCAATCGTAACCTCAATATCCGGATACTTTTTTAGAATTGCCTGTATTCCATCCAGTGACTTGTTATACGCAATGCTTCGTTCTAATCTGCCATTAATGAGATCATACTGTGTTTTGTCATGATAGACTCCATATCCCCTTTTTTCCAGTTCTTTCGCCAATTCCGTTCCCACTCCCACAACGGATTCTTCCACATCACCGGATTTACTGTCCGAAAACCCTTCCGAGGCTCCATGAGTATGATAAATCAGAATTTGTTTTTTCCCTTTCTTTTTTGCCATTGCCATATTCCGGTTCAAAAGCTTATCAACCTGAAATAATTTTTTGGTCACTGAAGTGGTGGAATCTACAATATAAAATTTATTCCACAGATATTCGGTATCCAGTGTTGTGCGAAGTTTTTCTACAACAGCATTATTTTTTCGGGCAGCATTGGCAGATGCCAATGTCTGTTCCGTTTCTTTTCTCTCCTGCTCCTTGTACACATCGCCGACCATCCCGCCCCCCTCGGCACTGACTGCCACTTCCCCGGATTCTTCGCGGTTTTCTGCCAAAATCAATTCCTGCTCCGCTTCCTTTTCTCCTTCTTCCGAAAAATAAAGCTGTCCGCCTAACAATTCTGCTGCCAAACGGGTTTCATCTTGTCCATTTCCATAAAAAGAAAGGGTTTGACTAATCAGACTGGTTCCCAGTGGTTCCAACGATTCATACGTGGGAATCTCCGTCATCAAAGACAGGCTTCCGGCAAAGAGTGCCAAAGCAATCCCACCACCAATTCGAATGATTCCTTTTCCCATTCCGACCTCCTATTTCCTTTTTCAGTATATGAAACGCGATAACAGATTATCCCTTTTTCTGAAAACAATGATTCAGAACGTGGGCCAGATCTTCACTTAACTGATTCACGGACTCATCAATATTTTTTGGCGTCACCATAACATTTTCTGTCTCTCTTGTAAGCATTTCCCTAAGGAACTGTTCTATCTCATGTTCACTATATCCCTGTTTTTGCAGAACACACTCCAAATGGTCGCTGATAATCGTCTCTGCATCGACCACCGTCGGCACACCAATGGCAACAACCGGAACTCCCAACGTTTCTTTCGTCAATTCTTTCCTCCGGTTTCCCACACCGGCACCAGGTGCGATACCGGTATCAGTAATCTGAATTGTTGTGCACAATCTTCTGACACTTCTTGCTGCCAGAGCATCCACAACAATAACCAAGTCCGGTCTGGTACGTTTCACAAGACTCTCCACCAGTTCACCGGCCTCCATTCCTGTCTGGGCCATAACCCCCGGTGCAATGGCACTGACGCAGCCATAGTCATTCTCTCTCATAAAACCAACTCCGAATTCCTGCTCCAAATGCCTTGTAATAAACAAATGGTCTGTCATTTTGGGCCCCAGAGAATCCGATGTCACTTCACGGTTTCCTAACCCTACTATCAGTACAGATTTTCTTTTCAGAGAGGGAATCATTTTCTCGAGCTGGTCACAAATACACAAAAGAATCGGTTCCCTGTCACAATCTCCCTGTAACAAGCCCTCCGATTCAATCGTAATATAAGTTCCCTTTGGCTTTCTCATTGCCCTGCTCCCTGCATCATCCCGAATCTGTACTTTTGTTATCTGAACATTTCCGTCTAAGTATTCTTCCTTTTCTAAAATTACCCCCTGCACTTCCACATGGTTTCTCGGAAAGCTTTCCCTCACTTCTAATGCCAGATCCGTTCTTTTTTCTGTCATACTTTCACATCCTTTTCCATTTACCTTTACTATTCCCTTTTTCCCCAAAAAATACTTGACAGATCAGACAATATATAATATGATATTCGAGTATGTTTGTGCTGATGTCCGTGTCCAGACAGCCGGACATACAGAATGAAAATGAATTTGAATACGATGGAGGTGCTGGAATTGGCAAATATTAAATCTGCAAAAAAAAGAATCCTTGTTTCTGAAAAAAGAGCTGCCAGAAATAAATCGGTTCGCTCGAAAGTAAAAACAGCAATTAAAAAAGTGGACGCTGCTATCGCTGCAAACGATAAGGCTGCTGCACAGGAAGCTTTAAGAGCTGCTGTTTCTGAACTTGACAAGGCAACGAAAAAAGGTATTTATCATAAAAATACTACCGCAAGAAAAGTTTCCCGAATGACAATAGCGGTAAACAAACTTGCTTAAAATGTAGAGGGCAGTCGTACTGTAACTACAATTCTACCCGTCGAATACGTTTTCAAAAGGATTTTAGCAATCCGGTATATTCCGTTGCTAGAACCCTTTTTTTGTTGCATAATTGATGAAAAACAAGTACAATAGAGATATAAACTATTAATAGGTAATTGCGAAACTCGCTCAGCTCGTTCGCAATCTTGAATGAAAACAAAGAAGCATTCGCGACAAGCACG